>DATJMP010000208.1:0-36353 GCA_035508655.1 Bryobacteraceae bacterium | reverse complement strand
CCCTGCTTCATAGGCATGCGCCATGGCGGCGTGACTGTGTTCGACGATTTCGAGCGGCTCGGGCCAACCGTGTTCCACCGCGTCGCGCATCCGGTGCAGAGATCCCACGCCGGGGTTGCCGCCCCACGAAAATATCAGCCGCCGCGCCGTACCCATCCCGATCATCTGGTCGTAGATGAGGTCTGGCGTCATCCGGATCAGCGTAAGATTCCGCCGGCGCTGCCGGATGATCTCGTGTCCGGCGGCGAAAGGGATGAGGTGAGTGAAACCTTCCAGTGCGACCGTATCGCCGTCCCGCACGTGGCGGGCGATTGCTTCGGGTAGCGTCAGGAACTCCATGCGCGAATATCGTCTCGGAGTGCGATATTCGCATAGACGGCGCGATCGGTCAAGCGGGCTGTTTATGCGATAATCGCACGGTATCGCCAGCGGACAGTTTCGAAGGGGAACCGGATTCATGCCTTCACTCATGCGAGGGTAGCCATGATGGAATCTCCGTCAGGTCGTCTTACTCCTAGCCGATAAGTACAAATGCCAAATGCCTTCATCTGCGATTCGATCCGGACGCCGTTTGGCCGCTATGGCGGCTCTCTCTCCACGGTGCGAACGGACGACCTCGCTGCGATTCCGCTTCGGGCGATTCTGGCCCGCAATCCCGGCCTTGACCCCGCAGCCGTGGATGACGTGATCTACGGCTGCGCCAACCAGGCGGGGGAGGATAACCGGAATGTCGCCCGCATGGCCGTGTTGCTGGCGGGTCTCCCCGAGCGCGTGCCGGGAATCACGGTGAACCGTCTCTGCGGATCGGGTCTCGAAGCCGCCGCCGTGGCCGCGCGCGGCATTCGGGCAGGTGAGATCGAAGTCGCCATCGCGGGCGGAGTGGAGAGTATGTCGCGCGCTCCGCTAGCGCTCTCCAAGCCCGACACCGCGTGGACCCGCTCCCAGAAAATGGAGGACACCACGCTGGGATGGCGGTTCGTAAACCCCTCCATGAAACGGCTCTACGGAGTGGATTCGATGGCCGAAACGGCTGAAAACGTGGCGGCGGAAAACGGGATCGCGCGCGCTGACCAGGATGCCTTCGCCTGGCGCAGCCAGCAGCGCGCCTCTGCCGCCATGGCCGCCGGCCGCCTGGCGGAAGAAATCGTGCCGGTGGAGATTCCGGAGAAATGCCCGGCCGCTGCCGATGAACACCCGCGCCCGAACACGAGTCTCGAGGCGCTGGCTGCCTTGAGACCCATCGTGCGGCCGGGAGGAACAGTCACAGCGGGCAATGCTTCCGGGATCAACGACGGATCCGGAGCGCTGCTACTTGCGAGCGAGGCCGCAGCAAGCCGGCACGATCTGACGCCTCGGGCGCGCGTGCTCGCAACCGCCGTGGCCGGAGTTGCCCCGCGGGTGATGGGGCTGGGCCCGGTTCCCGCGGTGAAGAAAGTTCTGGCGCTCACGGGCCTTTCCCTTCCCCAGATCGACATCATCGAATTGAACGAGGCCTTCGCGGCGCAGGCGGTCGCGGTGCTGCGGCTGTTGGGTCTGCCGGACGACGCCTCGCACGTGAACGCCGACGGCGGCGCCATCGCCCTGGGCCATCCGCTGGGGGCGAGCGGAGCACGTTTGCTCGGAACCGTCGTCCGCCAACTGCAACGGAACGGCGGCCGCTACGGGCTGTGCACCATGTGTATCGGCGTGGGACAGGGCATCGCCATGGTCGTGGAACGGGTCTAACAAGCCGCTATGGCCGCCCGTACCATCCGGACGCAAGTTGGAATCGTTGGTGCCGGTCCCGCCGGGTTGCTGCTTTCGCACCTGCTGCACCTGGAGGGAATTGAGAGCGTTGTCATCGAATCCCAGAGCCGGGCGCACATCGAGGAGAGGGTGCGCGCCGGCGTACTGGAGCAGGGCACGGTAGATCTGCTCAACGCCGCCGGCGTCGGGGAGCGGATGCGCCGCGAAGGCCTGGTCCACCACGGCATCGAGCTCCGTTTCCAGCACCGCGGCCACCGGATCGACTTTCAGGAACTGACGCCGAGTCGGGCGATCACCGTCTACGCGCAGCACGAGGTGGTCAAAGACCTGGTGCAGGCGCGTCTGGCCGCCGGTGGGCAGGTTCTCTTCCAGGTGCAGGACGTGGCCATCGGCGCCTTGGAGGACGATTCGGCGCAGATCCGCTTCCGTCACAATGACGAGGATTGCCGGATCGCTTGTGACTACATCGCCGGATGCGACGGTTTTCACGGCATCTGCCGCTCGTCGGTGCCCCAGGGAGTTTTCCGTTTCTATGAGAAGACGTATCCCTTCGGCTGGCTCGGCATACTCGCGGAAGCGAAGCCGGCATCCGGCGAGTTGATCTACGCGAATCACGAACGCGGTTTCGCTCTCTTGAGCATGCGGACTCCGAAAATCAGCCGCCTGTACCTCCAGTGCCGGCCGGACGAGGATCTCTCGCAATGGCCGGACGAGCGTATCTGGGAGGAGTTGCAACGCCGGGTCGAATCGGTAGACGGCTTTCGAGTCAACGAAGGGCCGATCTTCCAGCGGGGCGTCACCGCCATGCGCAGCTTCGTCGCGGAGCCCATGCAGTATGGGCGGCTATTTCTGGCCGGCGACGCGGCCCACATCGTTCCCGCGACCGGAGCCAAGGGCCTGAACCTGGCCGCAGCCGACGTGCGCGTCCTGGCGCACGCGCTCGCCTGCCGGTTTCGTACCGGCTCCGGCGAACGCCTGCAAGGCTATTCCGAAATCTGCCTGCGGCGCGTATGGCGCGCACAGCATTTTTCTTGGTGGATGACGTCCATGATGCACCGGTTCGAGGGCAGCGATGGATTCGACCACCGCCGGCAACTGGCGGAACTGGACCAGGTGATCAGCTCCCGATCTGCCGCCGCAACGCTGGCGGAGAACTACACGGGCCTGCCGTTCCAACTTCCCGGAGAAGAACTATGACTCGCACTCTACCCCCGTTTCGCGCCGATCACGTGGGCAGCCTACTGCGTCCGTCGTCGCTTAAGGAAGCCAGGGCGCGCCACGCGCGCGGAGAGATCTCCGCCGTAGACCTGGCCGCGGCCGAGAACGCCGCCATCGAATGCATCGTTGGGCGCCAGGCAGAGGCCGGGTTGTGCAGTGCCACGGATGGAGAATTCCGCCGCGCCATGTGGCACTTCGATTTTCTCGAAGAGCTGGACGGCGTGGAGTCGTTCCGTTCCGACCATGGCATCGCATTCAAGGGCGGAATCGAAACACAGGCCAAGGGACTGCGAGTAACGGGCAAACTTGGATTCTCCGGTCATTCCATGCTGGAACACTTCCGCTTCCTGCGCGACCACACCAGGGCTACACCGAAAATGACCATCCCCTCGCCGAGCGTCCTGCATTTCCGAGGCGGTAGGCGGGCGATCGATCCCGGCATTTATCCCGACATGGAGGAGTTTTACCGGGATTTGGGTGAGGCATACCGCGGCGCCGTACAGGCTTTCGCGAAGGAAGGCTGCCGCTACCTGCAGTTGGACGAGGTAAACCTGGCGTACCTGTGCGATTCGGAGCAGCGGCAGATGCTGCGTGATCGCGGCGACGATCCGGACCGTCTGCCGCAGGTGTACGCGGAAATGATCAACACGGCCATCTCAGGGCGCCCCACCGGCATGGTGATCACGATGCACCTCTGCCGCGGAAACTTCCGCTCCAGTTGGATCGCGCAGGGCGGCTATGAGCCCGTGGCGGAATTGCTCTTTAATCAAATCGGCGTCGATGGCTATTTCATGGAGTTCGACACCGAGCGCGCCGGCGGCTTCGAACCGCTGCGGTTCGTGCCCAAGGGCAAGACGGTCGTCCTCGGAATCGTGACGTCGAAGGCGGGAACGCTCGAAAGCATGGATTATCTGGAGCGGCGCATTGAGGAGGCGGCCAGGTTCCTTGATCCGGACCAGTTGTGTCTCAGCCCGCAATGCGGGTTCGCCAGCACCGAAGAGGGCAACCTGCTAAGCGAAGACGACCAGTGGGGCAAACTGGAGCGGATCGTCGCGGTAGCAGAGAAAGTGTGGGGTACGTGATCGCCGCGTGAGGTGGTCGCTCACGGATGTCCGCGTGAATCCCAGCCCGACCAGCCGTTCGATGCGGCGGTTTGATAGATGTGCCAGAGCGCGCCGTCGGCACTCAGTACGAATACTTCGAGCCGCCGGTCTCCGCTCGGGGCGACGGCCGGGCCGTTTTCGAGGCGCGCTCCTCCGTTGCCGAGATTATCCCAGAAATGCCACCCGTTGCTCGCCGAAGTCTGCCAGGCGTGGTAGAGATTGCCGTCAAGGCCCGTAATGAACAGCTCGAGCCGTCCGTCCGCGCTCGGCGCCATGGCCGGGTGATCCTGAAAGCCGACACCTGCGTTGCCAAACGACACCCAATTCGACCATCCGCCGCCGACCGAAAGCTCCCAGATGTGCCAAAGCCCATTATCGCGTCCGCGCACAAACAGCTCCATGCGTCCATCGGCGCTGAAGGAGACTGCCGGACGATCATCAAATCCTGCGCCGGCGATTCCGAGTGATGTCCAGTCCGACCACGCGCCTGCCGGAGATGTCTGGTGCAAATTCCACATCGCGCCGCTCTCTCCCACACAGAAAAGTTGAAGACAGCCTTCCGAATCGAGGATGAGCACCGGCGGACCGACAACGGCATCGCCGGGCGGGCGGTTGTGGGGCGTCCAGGCGGGATTCCACGCCCCGCCCCAGGTCGCCTGATCGAGCCTCCATAGAAATCCATTGGAAGCCATCAGGACAAGCTTTCCGTCAGCTCCGGCGGCGATGCTCGGCACATTGGGCTGGCCGGTAGGCGGAGGGTTTCCAAGTCCTGTCGGCGCTCCGAAACCACCGGACCACGTCGTCTGCTCAATAAACTCCACACCCCCGGCGACGATAAAGGTCATGAGCCGCCCGTCACCGTTGCGTGCCATAGCAGGAGGCCATTCAATGCCAGTGATTTTGTGGCTGGACCAGCCGGACCACCCGTTGGACCAGGCCGTCTGCTCGATACTGTAGAGGACCTCGTCGCTCCCAAACATGAATAATACGAGGCGGCCATCCCCTTCGGGCATGACGGCAGGGGCGCCGAACAAGGTGGGCATGCGATACCTCCTGGCTTGAGGGTGGTGACCCCAGGCCGCAGATCGTTTCAACTATATCGCTAGGAATGGCACGGCGGTGGAAACGCTACCGGTTGAAAACTCCACATCGTAGTTCGTGTCACAGTTCGCCTTCGGCTGCCAGCAGATCAAGTGTGCGGCCGAACGCCTCCAGGGTACGAGCGACGTCCTCCTCCGTGTGCGCAGCCGAAACAAGACCGCCCGGCCAGCCGCAAATGTCAACGCCATGGAGCAGGAAGCCGGCCCGGACCTTGTGCAGTAACTCAATGGCGCTTCCGCCTTTGAGCTTTGCTGCCGGTACCTGCCCGGCGTCGATGCCTTCCGGAGTTGCATCTCCCGGGTAAATGTGGAAGTCGGAGAACCGGCCATAGACGCACCAGGACACACCGCGTGACCGTAGGATTGCGTTCATTCCGTCGCGAATGGACGCGGCCGCGTAATTGGAGCGGTGTATCGCGTCCGTGTCGCGGACCTGCTTGAGGGTGGCGATTCCGGCGGCCGCCGAGACTGGCGCCGCGTTGAACGTACCCTGATGGGGAACACGGGGGGCCGCGATACCGGATGCTTCTTCGCGCCATTCGAGGGCCCGTAGCACATCCGCTCTTCCGGCGAGCGCCGCACCCGGATATCCGCCCGCGAGAATTTTGGCCAGTGTGGTCAGGTCGGGCGTGACGCCGAAGAACCGCTGCGCTCCACCGGGCGAGCAGCGAAAGCCGGTAATCACCTCGTCGAAGATCAAAAGAACGTCATGCCTCTCGGTCAGGTCGCGCAACCGCCGCAACTCGTCCGCACCAGTCGGAACATGTCCAAAGGTGGCCCCGGTCGGCTCGAGGATCAACGCGGCGATATCGTCACGGGCCGCGAGCAAATCCGCCACCCGAACCGTGTCATTGGGCGCGACGATCAAAGTGTCCTCCACCATTCGCGGAAGAATTCCCGGCGCCCCGCCAGCCGGAAACGAAACCTCATCGTGCCATCCGTGAAAATGTCCGGCAAAGCGGATCACCCTGCTCCTGCCGGTGAACGCGCGCGCGAGGCGGAGCGCCAGATGCGTGGCCTCGGTGCCGGAAGCCGTGAAGCACACTTGTTGGGCCGACGGAATCATCTGATTCACGAGTTCCGCCCACTCCACCTCCATCTCGTGCGACGCTCCGTAGTGCGTGCCTCTGGCCATTTGCGCCGCTACGGCCTCCGTGACCACAGGATGATTGTGGCCAAGGATCAACGCACCGTGTCCGCCCAGATAATCCACGTACTCGTTGCCGTCCACGTCCCACTTGCGCGCGCCCGAGGCTCGCTCGATGTAGACCGAATGCGGCTCCAGATACCGGCCGACGTGAGTGACCCCATTTGGCAGCAGCAGCCTGGCGCGAGCCGCCAGCGCTTCCGAGCGCGGCGTCTTCTCCGCATAGGCGCGCAGAATGTTCGATTGCTTCAAGGGGACCGTCTGGGTGGCCATGCAAGTTATGTTATCGCGGACCTGCCGGCCATAGCCGGAATCGGCTGAGCGCTGCCCACCGCCCCGGCATGACGTCATCGCGCCGCCGGGGCCACAGCACTTGCGATAAACGGATACGCTTGTATCATGAAGACCGGGCGCACACTTATATCTGCTCCCCTCCTCACGTTGATCTCGTTAGGTTGGGCGGCCGGACAGGGCGGTAACGGGGCGAACGCGCAAACACTGAACTTCGACTATCCCTCAGGGTTCACCCTGGATGTCAAAGTGACAGGCCAAACTGTCCGCCAAGGAATAAGGGTCGACGATTTGAGCTTCATCTCCCCGGCCGGCAGGCGCGTCGCCGCCTACTTTGTCAGGCCGCCGGCCGCGGGACGGTTTCCAGCAATCCTTTATCTACACTGGCTGGGTGACCCCTCCACTTCCAATCGCAACGAATTCCTGCCGGAGGCTTTGGCCCTGGCCAGAGAGAACGTTGTCTCTCTTCTGACTGACTGCTTGTGGCTCGACGAAAAAGCTTTCCCCTGGACGGGGCGGGATGCTGTCTACGATCGGCAGCAGTGCGTTCGGGCCGCGGTCGAAGCGCGGCTTGCCGTGGACCTCCTGCTGCGCCGAACCGAGGTGGATCCCCGACGTATTGCCGTGGTGGGCCACGATTTCGGTGCTATGACGGCGGCACAGCTTGCGGGCGTGGATCCGCGCGTGCGAACCTTCGTGCTGATGGCCGGGACGCCGCACTACCACTACTGGTTCTTCCGTTTTTCGAAGCTGGACGAGGCGCTGCGGCCCGGCTACATCTCGGAAATGTCTCAGATCGATCCCGCCGCACTCATTGCCAAGGCTGAGGGCTCGAATTTCCTGTTCCAGTTCAGTCGCGGCCACGACAAATGGGTCTCGGAGGCGGAGGCGCGGGAATTCTACCAGGCGGCGGCAGGCGTCAAGCAGATCCTTTGGTATGCCGACGTAGACCACAGCATGAAAAGTCCCGGCGCCGATAAGGATCGGTTGAACTGGCTGCGGCAGCGCTTATCGATTCCGAAGCGGCCTGGTCAGTAGCTAGCTGGATTTCCGGGAGGCCAGCGCCCCGATCCGGGCAGACCGCGCTTCGAAGCTCAGCGGAAGGTGATGCCGAAGCGGAACTCCCCAAATCCGCCCAGATCCTGGCCGCCAGGGTACGCTTTGAATTCACCGCGCAGCGCCCATCGGCGGCTCACCCAGTAATTGACGCCTCCGCCCAGGTTCACATACAGCCCGCTCCTGCCCGAAAAGTGAGCTGCCGAAACGCCCAGAACCAGAAACGGGTCCCACTGCTCGCGCCGTCCCGGGCGGGTGAAATGATAGCTCAGGTTGCCGGAACCGAGGATGCCGACGTCGCCCTTGATGATGGTCCCGATTTCTCCGCCCAAATCGAAGTGCGGCGCCAGGCCGAAGTCCAGGCCAAAACCGAAGCGTCCCGCGCCGTCGATCCTCTGGCCGAAGGTTGCTCCCGCGTATACATACCCGGAAGTGATACCTTCGGCATGCAATCGCCCAATGCGAGGGCCGGCTGCAACAAGTGCAAACAACGCAAAAACACGAATCCACCCGTTACTGCGCTTCTTCTTCTCTGCCATCTGCAAAGATCTCCAGAAACAAGAAAGCTCAGATTTGTTCGGCCGTTCAGCTGCCGCGCAATGTTTACACGCAATGTAAAAAAGCACTCGCGGCCCCACCGCAACGCGCTGTGGTGAGGTGCGCTTGATCGCGAACTTTCGAATCTATAGCAGATGCCGTGCCAAAGCAGAGAGGCGGTCCGCCACATCGGATCTTCGGAGAACGCTGGGGGACAGTCACATGTTTGCCGCCTCCTCAAAACGCAACGGCCAAGTTATAGAACGCCCGGGCATCTCTGCCCATAACTGAAGTAATCTATCCGTCCCCCTCCGCCTCGTATTTCAATGAGAAATGGAGACTCTACATGGCCAGGAAGGGCATTGCCGTCCGGGCACTTCCATCTCTTAGCGACTTTGCGTTCCTCGTACCCGCGGTCCTGCTGTTTTGCGTGATGGCCGGCACGGCCAACATGCTCGCTGACGCCGACACAGGCTGGCACCTCCGGGCGGGCGACTGGATTCTCGACCATCACCGCTTCCCCACCACGGATTTCTTTTCCTTCACGAAATCCGGACAGCCTTGGTTCGCCTGGGAATGGCTATGGGAGGTCTCCTTTGCATGGCTGCATCGGTACGCGGGAATGGCCGGTGTCATTTTCGTGAGCGTGCTGGCCGTCTGCCTGACCTCCATGCTCCTGTTTCGCCTCGTCCACCGGCAGGCGGCCAATCGCCTGATCGCCTTCGCCGTGACAGTGCTCGCGGTATTCGGCTTGTCGCTGCACTTTCTCGCCCGGCCCCATCTCTTCTCGTTCCTTTTCGCAGTGATCCTGCTCGATCTCCTGGAGCGGCGGCATCAGACCGGGCGCGACGTCCCCTGGGTGGCTGTTCCCCTCATCGCCTTGTGGGCTAACGTGCATCCGGCGTTCGCTGCAGGCATTCTGATCATCGCGGCATATACCGCCGGCGAGTTCCTGAGCGCCCTGACATCGTCCAAGCCCGCTCAGAGAACGCTTTCCCTCACGCGCTTCCGGCGGTATCTGCTACTCCTCGCCGCTTGCGTTGCAGCGCCCATGGCAAATCCTTACGGCTACCACCTCTTCGTCCACATGTATTCGTTCCTGTCAGACCCTTACGTGATCCATCATGTCGCCGAATACCAGGTGGTGGATTTTCGCTTGCCGCCCGGCCGGGCATTCGAGTTGGTGCTCTTGCTGGGCGCCCCCGCGGTGTTGGCACAGGCGCGGAAATCGCAGTTCGCCCCCCTGATTTTGTTTGCCGGCTGGGCACACCTCGCGCTCACCGCCCAGCGCAACGTTCCATTCTTCATGATCGTTGCGGCTGCGCCGGTTGCCGTGTGGCTACAAGAGGTGCTGGCGGTGCTTGCCCGTCCACCCCTGCCGGACTCGATCCGCAACGTCGCGGCAGGTTTCCAGAGCTTCGCCGGCGAATCCCGGGCCGACGATCAAAGGCCCCGCCTTCATCTGCTCAGCATCGCGGCCATGGTCCTGGTTTTCATATTGCTGCGCTCGCCCGGAGCTCCGCCCAAATTCCAGCCACAATACGATCCCGCAGCCTACCCCGAAGGGGCGCTGGCGGCGCTCCGTCAACTGGGCCCTTCGGCCCGCATTTTCACCACAGACGTCTGGGGCGGCTACCTCATCTACCGGCTCTATCCCGATGTCCGCGTTTTTTGGGACGGCCGCGTGGATTTCTACGGAACTCCATACAACCAGGCAGCCGTTGACACCGCCATGGGCGGACCGGGTTGGGACAAGACCCTCGCCGAACACCGCATTACCGCGGCGCTTGTCCCCGTAAACCTCCCGCTAAACGCCCTCCTCGCCGAATCCGGCAACTGGCAGGTCGTTTACCGCGACAAGACAGCTGTTCTGTTCCAGGCGTGTCCGCCGCCTTCCCAAACGGTCAGCCAGCGGAGAACGGGCCTGGAAAGCAGCGCAAGCCGGAGCCCGCACGCACTCCCTTAGATTGGCGCCATTACCGGCGGCGGCGGGGCCACGCTCCTTGGAGCGGTAGGGTTCTGCAGGAAGCGAGCGAGATCGCGCTCCACCTGGCGCAAGTGCGCCTCGGTGACCGGATCGGCATCCTTCATTTGTGCGACTTTGGCACGCAGCGAGCCTACTTCCGCCATCACGACGGCTTTGACGTCGGGGGGAGAAGCCGGACTTGCGCCGAGGGTCATGAGAGCATCGGTAAACACGCGTTGCGTCTGGCGTTGCAGGGACTTGTTAGCCCCTTGGGCTGGCGATCCCCAGATTTTGGCCTCGGCCGTCTCGATCGTCTCGGGGAGGGTGAGTGCACCTGGCTGCCGGTCGGCGAAACTGATCAGGCGCGCCGCCTTATCCGGTTCGAAAAGCTGGCCGAGCACCAGGCCTGCCACCGTGCGCGCCGCGGCCAACTGGTCGAACGCGTAACCGGTGGGCATGGAGAAGTTCTCGAGGTCCGGACCGGGCATGCCTTGCCGGGGATTCATCTCGACCGACGCCGTCAGGCTGCTGAGAATCTTTTCGGGAATCGCCAGGTTCGCCGGCTCGAGCGTCTCGAGCAGCAGGCCAAGGATCTCACGCTGCTTGGCGGCGGGGACGATCTCGGTAGGCGGCAGGCTTTCGCCTTTCACCACGAAATTCTGGTACATGCCACCGATGTAGCGCACCCCGGAGTCGATGGCCCAGCGGTGATGCAGGTAGACCATCCAGAGACGAATGCCTCGCAGGTTGCCGTAGGGTTCACCCGGCCGCAGCACGGCAGGGCCATAGTCGGAGAGAAGCACCTTCCGTTGGGCCATGGTCTGGCGCAGATATTCCGCCGGATCGCTCAGATCGTCGTAGCGATTCCAGCGCGGATCCGTGGACGGCGTGAAAAGCAGGCCCTGCTTGCGCATATCGGCAATGACGGCATTGAGCCCCTGCTTCTCTTTCTCGGGCGGAAACTCGGTGTACGCGTACCGCACCATCATGATGTCGTAGGCGCCGATTTCCTTCTCGTAAGCGTCGGTGAGATCGATCTTTCCGTTCACCAGCCTGATGCGGGGAGACGGATACTCCATGACTGAGGCCCGATCGTTGATGCTGGAATTCCAGTTGTGGCCGAAGCCCAGCGAGTGTCCGACTTCATGGGCAGCGAGAAGAGACTCGCGGGCGAGCGCCAGCTGCTGCTCGGTCTCGGGCGTAGCGTAAGGCGGAAGCTGGGCGAAGAAGCCGTCGTCATGCGCATCGTCGCCCCCATCCGAGCCGCCGGTGAGCGGTGGCATGTAACTCTGCCAGTATTTGCTCGCGGTCCGTACTCGGTCTGATTCCAGGCGAACGCGGGCCGCGATGATTTCGCCTGTTCGCGGGTCCGTCAAGCCGCCGCCGGTGGAGTATCCGCGCTCGTCACGATCTACCCAATAGATCTGGTTATAGCGGATGTCCATGGGGTCCATTCCTGGCGGCGCATCGCGTATGACCATGGCGTCTTTAAAGCCGGCTGCTTCAAACGCCTTGTTCCACCATCGGAACCCATCCTTCACGGCGGAACGCGTCGGCTCGGGAATGCTCGGGTCCAGGTAATAGACGATCGGCTCCTTCGGTTCGCTGATGGCCGCGGAGGGATTCTTCTTCTCGATCCGATGGCGGCGAATCCATTCAACCTCGGTGCCTCCGGAACTCGGCCGCGAATAGTCGGCAAAGCGGATGCTGCCGACACCGATGCGGGAATCGGCAATTCGGGGCTTGTAACCTACAGGCGGCTCGACAAAGCTGTGATGCAGGCGAACGCTCAGAATACCCGCTTCCGGTGACGTGCGGGCGCCTCCGGTCTCCGCCTCATAGGTGACAGTGGCCTCCACTTCCGTGTTTTTGGGGAAGCCCTTGGTCCTTGGGAGATAGATAGCGCTTCTGGCGGCATCAAACCGCCAGGTTGCGCCAGACGGCCCTCCTCCCTCATCAGGAATGCCGCCGCGGCCCCCTCGGCCGCCGCCACGCCCTCCGGCGCCACGCCCTGCGAAGCCGACCGCGTCGCGAATCACCAGCGGCGTAGCATCTACCGTGACTTTTCCCGGCTCGTTCTTGACCACCGGCAGGCTCGCCAGGATGGAATCCGGGAACGATGCATCGATCGCCTGTTCCAGACCTGGGCCTCCGTTGCCCGCACGAAAGCGCAGGTTCTTTTCGACCACGAGCACCTTGGGACCGACGCGCTGAAACTGGATGACGCCGCCTTCACCGCCACCCGCCCATTCCAATCCGACCGATCCGGATCCGCTGCCTTTGGCGACCTCGGTGTAATACAGGTAGTCCTTGTTGAGCTGCGTCAGCTCAAAATACAGCTTGCCTTGGTCCGCATCCCACAGCATGGGGATGAGACCGTCTCTACGTTCGACACCGGTTTGCGCCAGAAGAGGCAAAGGCAATAGCAAAGCGGCCACCCAAGGCCGCGGGCACGAAGGCTTCATCGTATTCTCCTCGATCGGGCTGGTTTTATCTTCATCCTTCCAGCATCAGGGGCCGGACCGCGCCGCAGTTCGCCGCTATCTGGCCGGTTGTCTGCGCGGCGGACCGTGCGACTGCGCGAAGGGCTCGGCCTATACGCTTAATATGCTTACGCTGCGGTTTTCTCGGCAAAGAGACAAATGAGTTGGTTTCCGACTCACCGGCAGAACCTCGGGCGCCTGAGCCCGGGCTCCCCACGAGGGCCTGGGGCTACCGGAAGGATCACAGCTTCAAGTTCGCGTCAGGTGGACAAAAATCCCTCTGAGCCAATGCTCGGCGGCAGGTCGGTACAGAGCTCTCTCCACCTATAATTTGTTCTGGCTAGTGTAGGGCTAGCGCGTCAACGGTGTCAAGCGAAAAAGCCCTGGGGACGGGCGCCCCTCAGGAGCCGGGATCCACCAAAAGCAATCCGGGCGGAGCCACGCCAAAATTGTGGGATTCTGAAAGGGACACGCGGGGCGGCTACGAAAATGCCCGAGACACTGCCGGCGATCTTCCTGGGACACGGAAATCCGATGAACGCGCTCGCGGTGAACAATTACACCGAAGGGTGGCGGCAAATCGGACTGCGGATGCCGAAACCCAAGGCCATCCTGTCCATCTCGGCCCATTGGTTTGTGCCGGAAACCGGCGTAACGATCAGCACCGCGCCCAGGACCATTCACGATTTCGGCGGCTTTCCGCGCGAGTTGTACCAGGTGCAATATCCGGCTCCTGGCGAGCCGGCTCTCGCCCGCAGGGTGCAAGAGTTGCTGGCGCCATTGCCTGTGCGGCTGGACAATTCCTGGGGGCTCGATCACGGGACATGGTCCGTGCTGCGGCACGTATATCCGGCAGCCGACATTCCCGTCGTCCAGCTCAGCATCGATGAGACGCGGTCCGGTTCTTTTCACCTTGACGTTGGCCGGAGACTCGCATCGCTGCGGGAAGAGCAGGTCCTGATCGTGGGCAGCGGCAACCTGGTGCACAATCTGCACGCATACGCCTGGGGACAGCACGCCATGGGGCCTTATGATTGGGCCGCCCGTTTCGAAACCGAAGCCAGGGAGATGATGGTTGCGGGCGAATTCGAAGCGCTCATCGGGTACGAGAAACTGGGGCGGGATGCCGTCTTGTCCATTCCGACACCGGATCATTACCTGCCGCTGCTCTACGTGATTGGGACCAGGCAACAAGGCGACGCGATTACATTTCCCGTTGAAGGCGTCGATGGCGGTTCTATCTCGATGCTGGCGGTGGAGGTTGGCCGTGGCGCTTGACTGGATCTGGAAGGATGTGCGTCACGCGGTCCGGCAACTGAGACGGTCGCCCGCCTTCACTGTGACCGCGGTGGCCACTCTTGCTGTGGGCATTGGGGCGACCACGGCGATTTTCACGCTGGTGCAGCAAGTCATGCTGCGGTCATTGCCCGTGGCGAGTCCTGACCAGCTCTGGCGCATCGGCGATGTCGTCCGATGCTGCTACGCGAACCGTTACAACCAGAACGATTGGAATCTCTTCTCGTGGGAGGCGTACCGCCTCCTTCGCGCCGGCACTCCGGGGTTTGAGAACCTGGCGGCGTTCCAGATCGGCGTCGGCAATGCCGAGTTGGCCGTGCGGCGCGCCGGTTCGCCGGCTTCCGCCGAGACCGGCATCGGCGAATATGTCTCCGGCAATTTCTTCGCAACGCTTGGCATTTCGGCATGGCGGGGCCGGCTGCTTACCGATGCCGACGACCAGGAAGGTGCGGCGCCGGCCGCCGTAATGAGCTTCCGCATCTGGCAGGAGAAGTACGGATCCGATCCGTCGGTGATTGGAGCAGCCTATCAGCTCAACGGCCATTCATTCACCATACTGGGCATCACACCGCCAGGCTTCTTCGGCGCCAAGATCGCCGCGTCGGATATGCCCGATTTCTGGCTGCCGCTGACGGCGGAACCTCTGATCGCAGGTGGGACTTCGCGCTTAAGGAATCCCCGCCTGGCATGGCTCGATGTGATCGGGCGGATTCGTCCCGCCATGAATCCGAAAACGCTGGAGGCGCAGCTTCAGGTTGAACTGCACCAGTGGTTGGCGAGCCACGTGCCGGATATGACGCCGCAGGAAAGGGCGGTCTGGTCGAAGGGGACCCTGCACCTGGCGCCCGGCGGCGCTGGTGTTTCCCTGATGCGCGAGGAGTACAAGGACGATTTGCGGTTGCTCCTGCTCGCCGCTTTCTGTGTCCTGCTGGTGGCCTGCGCCAACATCGCCAATCTGCTGCTGGCACGTGGACTGAAGGACCGCCCTCAGACAGCGCTCCGTGCCGCTCTCGGCGCTTCGCGCGCCCGGCTGGTCTTGAAATCTCTGGCGGAAAGCGTCACGGTGTCCGTATTGGGGGCTGCCGCGGGCACCACCGTCGCGTACGCCGGTGCCAGACTCATCCTGCACCTTGCTTTCCGCGGCTGGGTGCCCGTGGATGCCGCGCCTTCGACTCCGATACTGCTCTTCGCCCTGGGAGTTTCGTTGGTCACGGCACTGGTCTTCGGCGTGGCGCCCGCATGGGTCACCTCTCACGTCCAACCCATCGAAGCGCTGCGGGGAGCAAGCCGCTCGGTGGGAGGCAACCGCGGGCCCTTCGGGATGGCCGGGGCCCAGAAGGCGCTGGTAACCGTTCAAGCGGCTGTATCGCTCGTGTTGCTCAGCGCGGCAGCGATGCTCGGCCAGAGCCTGCGCAATCTGGAGCAGCAGAACTTCCGGTTCGATACCAACGGCCGTTATCTGGTCTCGATCGACGCGAAAACCTCCAACTACAAGCAGGACCGGCTTCTTCCCCTCTACCGCGACATCGAGGACCGGTTACGGTCCATCCCGGTCGTGCGTATGGTCGGCTCCGTGCTCGAGGCGCCGCTGAGCGGCTGGGTTTGGGAGCATGACATCCGCATTGAGGGCAAACCCGAGCCTGGCCTCAAGGATGATGTTTCATCTGGCTGGACCCGCGTGACACCCGGGTTTTTCCAGACCTTCAATGACAGGATTCTGATGGGACGGCCCATCGCCGACGAGGACAACGCGAATACGCGGCCGGTCGCCGTGATCAATGAGGCCTTTGCCAAAAAGTTCTTTGGCCGCCAGAACCCCATCGGGCAGCACTTCGGCCCTGCCCCGCGGAAGAACGCGGGAATGTACGAGATTGTCGGCGTCGCTTCCGACGTGAATTTCGGGAGTGGTCCTCAGCCTATGTATCTCCTGCCGGAGGCGCAGAACACGAAATTCGATGACCCGGAAACGGAAGAGCGCGAAGTTTGGTCTCATTACCTGTACAACACCGTAATCTGGGCGCCGGGAAATCCGGGGGGCCTGGAGGCGCAGGTAAGGAAGGTGCTGGCGGATGTCGATCCTAATCTGCTGGTTAATGGCGTTTTGCCCTATTCCGAAATCATTCGCGCCGATTTTGCTCAGCAGAACATGATCGCCAGCCTCACCTGGCTGTTTGGAGCGGTCGGGCTTCTCCTGGCGGCCGTGGGACTCTACGGCGTGACGGCATACGGTGTAGAGCAGCGGAAGAGCGAGATCGGCGTGCGCATGGCGCTGGGCGCGGACCGGAACTCCGTGGTGATCATGGTGCTGCGTGGAGCCTTCTGGCACGTGGGAATCGGCCTGGCGCTAGGGATTCCGGCAGCCATCGGCGTAGGGTATCTGATCGCCAGCCGGCTTTTCGGCGTAAAGCCTTGGGATCCGCTGATGCTCGCGGGTGCCGCTGTCGTGTTGGGGCTGGCCGCTCTGCTCGCGGCATTCATTCCCGCGCGCCGCGCTGCCGGCGTGGATCCGGTACGGGCGCTGAAGGCCGAGTAAGGGGCCCGAACGTTACCCTCCGGGAACTACTGCAAGCCTAACCTTTGAGAATCTTGATCGCGCCTCCAAAACCGGCAGAAGATCACGACAGGCACCAGGCTGCGGACCGGTATAGATCGGAGCGGTTGGTTTGCGCGTTCCACCTCTGGAGGTCTGTGGGATGATCGCCGCTATTTTTAATGTCCTATTCGGCTGTCGTCATAGGCAAATGACACGGCCGATAACGCCTGTCCATCGGCCGGGAACTCCCTGCAGCGAGACCTACGTCTGTTGTCTCGAGTGTGGCAGGCGGTTCCCCTATGACGCCACGAATATGCGGATTGTGACTCCACGAAGTCCGATCGTTCGCGAAGCCGCCGTTCGCCGGGCCTGACCGGGCCCTTGGCGCACGCAAAGGGCCCGCGTGTGTAAGGCTAAGAGATGGAATGCCGGCGCTCCCAACTTCCGGGCTCTGCGCAAACTGCCAGCACGCGCAGTCAAGAACCTCCGACCGCGGCTCCGCCTTTCTGATGTGCGCACTCTGGAAGAGCGATCCGCGGCACCCCAAGTACCCTCGGCTGCCGGTGATCGTCTGCGACGGCTGGTCGCCAGAGCCGAGGAACGTACAACCGCCTGGGGATTGTCCGATCACACACCAGTGAATCTGCTCTGAGCCGGCGGACGTCTCGATCGCAGACGTGCGATGGCAAAGGATCGATTACGTTCCAAACAGGCTTCTCGGGATCGTTAGGGTCGAACCGATTCCACCAAGGGTCCTTGGTAAACACTGTGCAAGTGGAGGCGTTCGTCAAGGGGTAAACTGGTAATAGCCGTCCGTTGGACGGAACGTCCGATCCATCGGAAATATATTCTATGGGTACAAGTTACCCCGCTCTCGCACCGCGCGCGCAAGCGAAGGTTCTCTGGCTCCTGTGCAATCGCGCCGTGAGAGCATCCTCGGTCCCGCGAACAGGCAGGTAAAGGGGAGTACTTCAGTGGCGCTGCACCACCCCGCGCGACCACTGCCCGGAATATGATGGCACATATAAACGGATTTTCGGGCGGGCTGAGTAGTGAAACGGTCTACTGAACTTCGGGCCGAGGCGGCATCTTTGACGACGATTGGGCCCGGACGGTCCGGATCTGCGGAGCAGCATTGAGCGTAGAAGGGCGAAACAGGGCGGAACAAGCCCGGCAGCGGGGCGAAGGACGACTGCGGAATATCCCGGATAGCATCCTTGAAGGCTGCAAGCTGATCGATTTCGACTGGAACCTCCGTTACCTCAATGACGCGGCTGCCCGCCGTCGTCTCGAGGCAGGCGAGCATCTTGTGGGCCGGTCTTTGCTGGACGTGTATCCCGGCATTGAGCATTGCAAGGCCTTCGCCTATTACAGGCGATCGATGGAGGAGCGGCGCCCCCAGCGCTTCGAGACCGCGGTCACTCTATCGGACAAGACCACTAGATGGTACGAGGTGAGCGTGGCGCCGGTGCGCGAAGGTATTTTCGTGCTGAGCCTGGACGTCACCGACCGCGTGCAAGCGGAAAGGGAGTTGCGAAAAAGCGAAGAACGCTTACGACAGGCCGTTCGTGTCTCCGGCACCGGCATATTCGACCACGAACACTCGTCCGAGTTGGTCTATTGGTCCCCCGAGCAGTATGTTATTTACGGTTGGGACCCCGATACACCGGTGACCGTCGCGGGATACATAGCCGCGGTCCACCCTGACGACCGGGAGAGGATTGCCGCCGCCGTCCGCAGGGCCCACGATCCGGCGGGCGACGGCTTCTTCGATGTCGAACACCGTCTGATCCGCCCTGACGGCTCTGTCCGTTGGACGAATATCCGGTCGCAGACCTTCTTTGAAGGGGAGGGAACGAACCGTCATCCGGTTCGGACGGTCGGGGCTGCAACGGACATCACCGACAGGAAGCAGGAGGAGGCGGACAAAGCCAAGCTCGAGGCGCGTCTTTTCCAGGCACAGAAAATGGAATCGATTGGCCGGCTGGCCGGAGGCGTCGCCCACGATTTCAACAATCTTTTGACCGTGATCAACGGTTATACCGACGTGCTGCTGCGAGGGATGGGCGACGCCGATCCGGCCCAAGGCCCGCTCAACGAGATTAAGAAGGCCGGGCTGAGGGCCGCGGAACTGACCCAACAACTTCTGGCCTTTGGCCGGGAGCAGGTCACGGCACCGAAGCCATTGAATCTCAACGATACGATACGGGATCTCGAGAATCTTTTGCGGCGCCTGATCGGGGAAGACATCGTCCTCGAAACCGTCTTGAGTCCTGAGCTCGGCCGGGTCATGGCGGATCCCGGTCAGATCTTCCAGGTCCTGATGAATCTGGCGGCGAACAGCCGGGATGCGATGCCTTACGGCGGCCAACTGCGGATCGGGACTGCCAACGTCGATTTGGATGATCGTTACACCGGTGAACATCCCGAGGCCATTCCGGGCCCCTACGTCCAGTTGACGGTGAGCGACTCGGGAGTCGGTATGGATGTGGAGACAAGAGCTCACATTTTCGAGCCGTTCTTCACCACGAAGAGGGTCGGTGAAGGAACGGGCCTCGGACTGGCTACCGTTTATGGTGTCGTAAAGCAGGCCGGCGGCTTCATCCGCGTCAGTAGCGAGCCCGGCAGAGGCGCGACATTCCAGATCTATCTGCACCGGGTCGAAAAAGCAATTGAAGTCGAGGAAGGCCGGGAACATCCGGCCGGTGAGTGGCAAGGCGATGAGACCATCCTCTTGGTAGAGGATCAGCCGGAGCTTCGAAAACTGGTTCGAACGATTTTGGAAGGACGCGGGTACCGCGTGCTGGAAGCCGCCAACGCCGAGGACGCCCTGGACCGCTCCCAACAATGGGCCAGGCATATCGATCTGATGCTCACCGACGTCATCATGCCCGGAATGACCGGATTGGATCTTGCAAACCGTTTGAAATCCCTTCGGCCGGAGATGAAGGTTATATACATGTCGGGCTATTCGCCCACCGCCACAATGCACGAGATCCAGGCTGCCGGGATTGATTATCTCCAGAAACCCCTGTCTCTGGACGACCTGGTTTCCAAAGTAAGAGAAGTCCTTGAACGGTAGCAGTATTGCCCTTCGAAAATGGCGTGTGCCGTGGATCGTCAGAGAAGTTGTGCCGTCGTCGGGCAGGCATCAGCGCGTTGACATACGGTTCACCCGAGGCACAGTTCTGTTTTGGGTGTGGATGCTCTTCCTCGGTGCCTGCCGAAGTCCTGCCAGAGAGCCGTCGATATCGGTGTACGTGGCGGGCGAATTCGCGCGCGTGCGTCCGAAGGACGCCCCCGGCTCCGTGCGTGACGCGGTGCTGAGCGCCGCGCGTAATGAGTATGCCCCGTTTCAGATTATCGTTCGCGCGGGAGCCGCAGGGCTGAAACGCGTCAACGCCGTGCCGGGCCCTCTCGTACCGAAGCGGGGCCGTTCCATTCCGGCGGCCCAGATTACCCTTTACCGCGAGCATTACGTCGAAGTCACGAGACTGAGCCCCCGCTCCAGGGGCATCCCCGGCTGGTACCCCGATGCCCTCATCCCCTTCCTTGACCCGAGCACGGGCAAGCCTCCTGTGCCCGCGCGGTTCGAGGCGGCGCCCTTCGACATTGCACCTGATTCCAATCAGCCGCTCTGGATCGATGTGCTGACACCGCGGGACGCCGCACCCGGCGGATACGTGGGCGCGATCACGATCTCGGCGGAGGGAGTCCGGCCCATCCAGGTTCCGATCGAATTGACCGTTTGGGATTTCACCTTGCCCGAGACTCCATCGATGAGGACGCACTTCGGGGATGCCGACGTGAATCCCCTTGTGTCCCGCCCGCCTCAGATCAGCGCCTGGCGCGGCCTGGATGACGCAAAGCAGCGCGCACTGCAGACGGCCTATGCGGAACTGATGGCCGCACATCGGATTTGTCCGCCGATTCCGCCGTACCTGATGCCCAAGGTCAACGCGGACGGGAGTATCGACCCGGAGCCGAACCATGCTGAGTTGCAACAATGGATCGAGCGCTTTCACATCACCGGATTTCCGCTGCGGTTTCTCGGCATGGACGGCCGGGGGTGGCAAGGCGATCCGCTAGGCGCCGATCGCAAACGGAATGTGCGGTATCTGCGCTCGATGTATGCATATCTGCGAGCGCACCACTGGGACAAAATGGCCTACATCTATGTGGTGGATGAACCGAACTCCCGCGAGGCTTACAACGACGTGCGTGC
Source organism: Bryobacteraceae bacterium (assembly GCA_035508655.1). Lineage (GTDB taxonomy): Bacteria > Acidobacteriota > Terriglobia > Bryobacterales > Bryobacteraceae > DATGMB01. Next base: position 15,652 of record DATJMP010000208.1, on the reverse strand, counting down.
CCGCTCCCGATTCGTTCATCAGGTCGTACCGGGGCTGAAGGTACTCTGCACAAAAGCTCCGCAGGTTCAGAACCCGGCATGGGGTAGCCTGGTGGGCTCTGTGGATATCTGGGCGCCCCTTTGGCCAATGTTCGAAGAGGCCACTGCAAGAAGGCGGCTCTCTAGAGGGAATGAGATTTGGTCCTATACGGCGCTCTGCCAGGGTCGAGACGAAACGCCGTTCTGGGAGTTGGATTTTCCCCTTCTGAACTACCGGATTCCTATGTGGATCAGCTGGCACTTCGGTATCACCGGCTTACTCTACTGGAGCACCACAAACTGGTCCTCTACCCGGGATGTCTGGACGAACCCTCTGACCTACCGCGACCAATACAACATGGAAGGCGCGCTGTTATATCCAGGAGCGGACGCAGGCGTCCAGGGTCTTATCGGGTCTATCCGGCTCAAGGAAGTTCGGGAAGGATTGGAAGATTACGAGTACTTCAAAATCCTGGCGAAACGCCGAGGCAGGCCGGCGGCGCAGGAGCTCGTCAAGAGGATTGCCCGAACCTGGCACGATTGGGACTCCGACCCCAGACATCTGCTGGAAGCCCGTGCGGAAATGGCGCGAATGATTCTGGCGCAGTAATCCATCACGCCACCGCAACTCTGGATTCTTGAAGTCTGCGATTGCGAGTGGATTCGGCGAAGCTTGGCGCTTCCTTGCCGGCTCCCGAACTCGACCCCTCCTTCCTCGTCAGCCCCACTGCATGCAATATAATGGCGACATCATGCGAAAAGGCTGCACTGAGCCGCAACGCAGGTGTGAGGGAATCTAGCCGGAGTCTGTGCAATGAAGAAAACTGAATGGGCGGCGCTCGCCCTGTCCGCTGCGGGTGCCATGGGGATGCTCCTCGCGGAAGCACACCCGGATCGTGTATTGACGGGAAGGTCCGCATTCGTCTCCTCGATCACGGTGAAGCCGGGCACTTTTCGCAAGATCTCTCCGTCCGACCTGCCCACGCCATTTGCGACGAAATCCGTCTCGACCCGCTCGAAAATCGTGCCGCGTCCCGCCGGCGCGATGCCGCTGGCTCCTCCCGGTTTCCACGTGGGACTGTTCGCCGAGGGCCTGGTGATGCCGCGCGTCCTCCGCGTGGCGCCCAACGGCGACATCTTCGTCGTCGAGACGCAGCTAGGCCAGGTACGGGTCTTTCGCGGCATCACCGCAGACGGTAAGCCCCGCGAGACTTCGATCTTTGCCACCGGATTCCATGAGCCATACGGCATGGTCTTCTATCCGCCTGGTAACAACCCGCAGTGGCTGTACATAGCGAACACCGACTCCGTCGTCCGCTTCGCCTACAAAGCCGGCGATATGAAAGCCAGAGGAAAAGCAGAGACGGTGATCGCGGTCGTCCCCTCCAGTCGCCCGCGCGACATCGATGCTTTTCGAGCCTATGACGCGGCCGTTTACAAAGGAGAAGCGCCACCGGACCACGGGCACTGGACGCGCGACCTGGCATTTTCGCTCGACGGCAAGCGATTATTCGTCGGGGTCGGCTCTGCCTCCAACGTCGATGATCCGGATGATCATCCGAGCGAAACCCGCCGCGCAGACATTCTCGAATACACTCCGGACGGGAAATTCGTCAAGGTTTACGCCGCCGGCATCCGCAACCCTTCCGGAATCGCCGTGAATCCCACAACGGGACAGCTGTGGTGTTCCGTGAATGAGCGCGACGGGCTTGGGGATGATCTGGTGCCCGACTACATCAGCCATGTGGAGGAGGGCGGATTTTACGGATGGCCTTGGTATTACATGGGCGCCAACCCGGATCCGCGCCACGAGGGAAAGCATCCCGAACTAAAGGACAAGGTGATCGTGCCCGACGTATTGCTGCAGTCGCACACCGCCTCGCTGCAAATGACCTTTTACGAGGGGACGGAGTTCCCGGCCGAGTATCGGGGCGATATTTTCGCCAGCGAACATGGATCCTGGAACCGGCTGGTCCGGTCCGGCTATGAGGTGGTGCGCGTGCCGTTGAAGAATGGGAAATCGGACGGAACCTATGAGGATTTCCTGACCGGCTTCCTGACACCTAAGGGTGATGTCTGGGGACGCCCCGTGGGCGTTACCGCCGCTCCCGACGGTTCCCTGCTGGTTTCTGATGACGGATCGGGCTCCATCTGGCGCGTCTCTTACACCGGCAGGTGATCCGCGGCAATGGTCTCACCGGGGCTTGGCCGATGCCGGGCTGCCATTGAAATCGAAGTGCAGAATGACTTCGCCAGGCACCGGTTGCTCCTCCAGGCGGGCGGGCGCGAAGCTCCAGTGGCTGGCCGCATAGCCGGCCAGCGTGGCCAATTCTTCGTCGCGCGGCGACAGCAGTTCTATGCGCGTCACCCGCCCAGAAGCGTCTACCTCGGCCTTTACATCAATTTCCTTTTTTTGAGTCAACGCTGCCGATGCGCCGGGCGGTAGCACAAACTGAATTTCGCGGATCGGGTGCGGGGGCGTAAAGTTCTTGCCCCCTGTGACGGCGGCTCCTTTGCGATTTCCCGTCAGCCTGTGAAGGATGCGCCGGATGCCCCGCGGGCTGACCGCCTCGTAGGTAGCGGTCGCGGTAGTTCCGAGGGTCCCGGCAAGGGCTGGGCTTTCGTCGGAATTGACCGATGCTCCAATAGCCGGGGGTGCCGGAAGCGATGCGCCGGTCTCCTTCCTCGTCACACTCGCGACCTCCGGCGGCCTGAACGGCTTCAAAGTTCGCTCTGCCTTGTCGGGCGAGCGATGCGCGTGGCCGGTCGCGTTCCCCTGTGCCGTTAGAGCTTTGGGCGGCTCAGCCGGCTGAAGGTTCGGAAATGGCGACGTCTTTGTCTCTCCCAAAGAGGAATCCGGCGTCGCGGGCGCCGCCGGGGCCTTGCTGGCGATGCCGCTGTCACGAGGCGAGTTGAAGGCGCGCGCATGATCGGATGTTGTTCGACGACCGCAGGCGGTCGCCTGCAGAAGCAGCCCGGCAGCCACCGGGATCCACAAACACACTCTTCCGTCCATTGGATTGACCCGATCGGTTCATGTTAGCAACTCTGCCGCCATAAGGGGCTCTGACCGCAATAGCATTGCGACGTCGCCAGAAGTGTTTGTGTTAGCAGGATAACCAACGAGTGCCTCAAATCAGGGACGATTGCGGGAATGGGGTCGGATGGCACAATTTACCTTCGAAACTCTACCCGCATGTACAAATGTCTACTCTGGACTCCGCCCCACGCTCTTCCGTTCGGACAAATACCCTAAACATCGCGTTTTCCGATTTCGTTTACGACTAAGCACTTAGGAATGAACGGTATATATCTTAACCATGGCAGACCGGCAACGGGCATTTCAGACCTTGAAGAACTACTGCAGCCGGTGGTATATTCCTCCGCATCGGTCGAATCTGAGGGTCGACCGGAAAAGACCGAGCGGGCCGCCGGGTTGCGGCCGCGTCGCACTGATGCGGAGGCGGACCCGGACCTCTATGGTCTTGTGCAGCGGCGGGCTCGCCATACCCAATTCCGCTATGCTGCGGTGAGCGGGGCCGGGGTACTGGGTGTTCGGGGGACTTACGAAAAAGAGAAGAAGGGGTGATTTATGCGTCTGCCGTCGTGTTCCGTAACAGTGTTGGCATGCCTGGCGTCGGGAATTTTCCTGCATGCTCAGACCGTTGACACTGCAATTCTTGGCCGGGTTACCGATCCGCAGGGCTCCGTTGTTCCCAACGCCAGTGTCAAGATCGTCGAGGCTTCGACTCACGTCGAGCGTACCACCGTCACAAGCGCCGAGGGCAATTTTGAAGTGCGCTACCTGGTCCCGGGGGAATACAGCGTGGAGGTCACCGCAGCGGGGTTCCGCTCTGAGCGCAGGACTGGGCTTACCATCCAGATCGCTCAGCAGGCGCGCATCAATTTCGCGCTTCAGGTCGGCGACGTGCAGCAGACCATGGATGTGACGGCGGTGGCGCCGTTGCTGCAGACCGAAACGGCAACCCTCGGCAGCGTCGTGGGCACGGAGCGCACCGTCAACCTGCCTCTCAACGGGCGCCAATTCGACGACTTGGCGGTGCTCACGCCGGGCGTTGTGGTCAGCGACGTAGATTTGCACTCATCGAGCACTGCGGGTGCGCTGATATCGGCCAACGGCCAGCGGCCGATTTGGGACCAGGTCAACGTGGATGGCGTAAGCATGGTCAACAACCGCCACGCCTACGTCAATATCTTTCCGTCGGTCGACGCCATCGAGGAATTCAAGGTGCAGACCGGAAACTTCTCGGCCGAATATGGCGTCGGCGCGGGGGCGAACACCAACATCCAAATCCGTTCGGGCACCAACCAGTACCATGGCGACGCCTACGATTTTCTGCGGAACCAGGATCTCGACGCGCGGAATTTCTTCGTTCCTGCTCCCAAACCCAAGAGCATCCTGAAACAGAACCAGTTCGGCGCGACCTTCGGAGGTCCGGTGGTTCACAATAAGACCTTCTTCTTCACCAGTTATGAAGGGCTTCGTTCCATCGCGGAATCTCCCAGCACCAGCGTGGTGCTGACGCCGGCACAAAGGGCCGGCAATTTCGCCGGCGGCAGCACCATTACCGATCCCCTGAACAACAGCACGCCCTTTCCGGGCAACATCATACCTTCCAGCCGCCTAGACCCCGTCTCAACGAATATCGTCAATCAGTACATGCCGCTCCCGAACTCGTCGGGAACCACCAACTACACAGGCGCCTCCCTTGGCGATCTCACCATCCACCAGGGCATCGCGCGCGTGGATCAGTACATCAGCCCGAAAGACCAGTTGTTCGCACATGTGATACTAGGGCATCGGAACTTTCCGGACACGAACCTGAACCCCAATTTTCAGTTCACCGGCGACTATTCGATGTCCAATTACCAGGTTCAATATATCCACACCTTCAGCCCCACGTTGTTAAACGAGCTACGGCTCGGCGCCGATCTGGAAAACGTTGCCCAGCTTAGTTTGCGCACCAACACGAATTTCACCATCGAGTCGCTCGGGATCAACGGGATGCTCCTCGGCGGACCCAATGGTCGGCCGCTGGCCAGGAATGAAGAGGGCTTTCCGGTGATCAGCATTTCGGGCTATCTTGGCATGGGCGACAGCACGGCCGCTTCTAACCTCGACAACAGCAGGACAACACAGCTCGTGGACAACGTAACGGTAGTTCGTGGCGTCCACACCTTTAAGTTCGGCGCCGACATTCGCCACAATATGGACGAAGCGACCACGAACAACTGGCCGTTCGGAAGCATGACTTTCACGTCGGACATTGCCAGCAATGCCGCCGCAGCATACATGCTGGGGTACCCGCGGACTGTTCTGACGCCGGAAGGCGTCCCGATCACGGGCGCGCGGCAATGGCGCATGGGTTTTTACGGGCAGGACGATTGGAAGGTCACTCCGAAACTCACGTTGAATCTCGGCCTCCGCTATGACCTGTACACGATCCCGCACGATGCCAACAACATTACGCGCACGCTGGATTTCTCTACCTCGCCTCCGACATTCATCCCGGGCCCTGGACAGGCGTTGGATCCCCTCTGGTACGCCAGCCACAAGAATTTTGCTCCGCGGTTCGGCATGGCTTATAGCGCGCCAAAAGGATTCGTGTTACGCGGGGGGTACGGGTTGTTTTACTATGGCGGACAGTTCGATAACTTGAATATTCTGCAGTTGAATCCGCCCGAGGCGGGCAGTATCACGTTGACCAATCCCACGCTGCCTCCCCTTGCGACCATCGAATATCCGATTCCGGCCGCCCTGTACCCGGCCAATCCGTTCTTCAACGCTGTTACGCTTCCTCCCGGACGCAATCACCCAAACACTTACGTGCAGAACTGGAACCTTCAGCTCTCGCACCAGCTCGGCCCCAACGATATGATCGAAGTCGGCTATGTAGGAAGCAAGGGTACGCACGTCGACACGAGCATGAACAACTACAATCAGCCGTTGCCCGGCCCTGGCGACGTGCAATCCCGCCGGCCCTATCCGGTCTTTTCAGGAATCCGGATGGAGTACTATGGCGTGAATACGGAATATAACTCCCTGCAGGTCCATTACGAGCATCGCTTCGTCAAGGGCCTCAGCGTGACGCTGGCCTACACCTACTCCCACCTTATCGACGACGCCGGCAACACCATCAACGAGGGCGGCTGCGTCTGCCAGACCCCCAGCGTCACGGGCAACCGCGACAGCAGCACCACGGATCAGCGGAACTTGCTCGTGGTGGGATACGTCTGGGAGATTCCGTTTGGCAAAAATCTGCACGGTCCCGCGGGAGGTGTTCTGAGCGGATGGTCTTTCAATGGGATCGTGACGCTGGCTTCGGGCAATCCCTTCCACATTGGCGAGGCTTCGGATACCCAGAACAATGCGGGTACCTGGGAATATCCGAATTTGGTTGCCGGCCAAGCGGTCGGCATCGCGAACCGGGGACCGTCGCTCTGGTTCAACACCGCCGCGTTCGCGCCCAGCCTGCTCCAGTACGGGAACGCCGACCGCGATCCAGTGGTGGGACCCGGAACGCACACGGCCAACCTCTCCTTATTTAAGACATTCAAAATGCCCTTTAATGAGCAGCACACGCTGCAGTTTCGCGCGGAGGCGTTCAACGCCACCAACACCCCGGAATTCTCGAACCCCGGGTCTTCGCTGGGCACCTCGACATTTGGGGTGATTACCAGCACCAAGATCAACAACCGGATTCTGCAGTTCGCGCTGAAGTACCGGTTTTAGCGTAGTAGGATGATCGGGAGGGTCCGATGCCGATAAGAGCAAGCAGACGAGGTTTCCTGCAAGGTGCTGCGGTAGGTGCGGCGTTCACGCCGCTTCCCCCGGCCAGCGCCGGAGAACCGAATGTTTACGCCCGACTCGGAGTGAAGCCGGTCATTAACGGAGTGGGAACGGTTACCATTCTCGGCGGGTCCGTTATGCCGCCGGAAGTGGTGCGGGCGATGGAAGAGGCGTCGAGATACTTTGTGCCTCTCCCCGAGCTGCAGCAGAAGGCCGGAGCAAAGCTGGCCGAGATGCTCGGTGTACCGGCTGCCATGGTGACCGCCGGGGCGGCCTCGGCGATCACGGTCGCGACCGCGGCCTGCGTGGTGGGCGGTGACGCATCCAAGCTCCGGCAGCTTCCCGACACCACCGGCCTCAAAAACGAGGTCATCCAGCAGAAGTCGCATCGCAGCGGGTATGAGGCGCAGATGAGCGTGGTCGGCATCAAGATCGTTCGGGTCGAGACGCGGGCCGAGCTGGATGCCGCCATTAACGAGCGCACGGCCATGCTGCACTTTCTGAACCTGGCTGACCCGAAAGGACAGATCAAGCGGGATGAATGGATCAGCGTCGGCCGGCAGCGGGGCGTCCCCACTTTCCTCGATGCCGCCGCCGACGTTCCTCCCGTTTCGAACCTGAGTGCTTACGTCAAGCAAGGCTTCGATCTGGTTACTTTCTCCGGTGGCAAAGGACTGTTCGGTCCCCAGTGTTCCGGATTATTGCTGGGACGTCAGAACCTGATCGAGGCCGCACAGGAGGCGATCAGCCCTCACGACGGGATCGGTCGCGGCATGAAAGTGGGAAAGGAAGAGATCGTCGGGCTGCTCACCGCCGTCGAGCGCTATCTCAAGGTCGATCACGAGGCCGAACACCGGGAGATGGAAGCGAAGGTTTCGCACATCATCCAGGCGGTCGCGGATGCCGGCGTCCGGGGAACGGTGGATGTCCCTGAAATTGCCAACCATGTTCCTCACGCCGTGCTGGAGTGGGACGAAGCGGAGAAGAAGCTTACCGCACAGCAGGTAGTAAAACAGCTAAGGGACGGCGAGCCTTCGATTGCCGTTTCCAGACAGCGCGAAGGCGGACTCCGTATCTCCGTGTGGTTGATGCGTGGTGACGAGCATAAGATCGTAGCCAAGAGATTGCGCGAAATCTTCAACAGCTGATCGCCGGCGGCAAGGCGGACCCGCTACACCCTTCTACCGGCTCGTTGGTCTCTCACTTGCCCCGGCCCCTACAAAATCTGGGTCTATCGCCCGCTGCAAGCTTTGGCGCGCCACCTGCCACGCGCATCCCGTACCGTTACAACCTGGAAGCGTCAGGTCCTGGCCCTCGGGTGGCATGGTCAGCGATAGCGGTTCGGAGTTTCGCATCTGCTCGAGTGTCTGGGCCACGTACCGCAGCCGCAGAGAGTACTGTCCCGAGCTTCGCTCGCGCCACAAGGAGAAGATCATGGCGCCGCCAGGGGGCGTGTCGTCCGGCTGATAGCCCGTGAGATTCCACGATAATCCGAGCATGCCGCTGAGGTTGGACAGGTTCGTATCGTGGCCAACCAGCACCAGCAGAAGATCGCCGGGGCGGCCAAGAGCACCGGGCACGGACCTCCCGGCCGCCGCCTGCTCGAGCGATCGCAAAATATGGGACAGGAGGTTGGATCCGCGTGCCCGGGCGAGATAGGGAGTGCGACGCATGAAATCCGCATACAGCGCATGGATCTCTAGAACACGGTACAGGCCCTCTCGCGTCAACCGGCCCCACCCGAGATCCGGGCCCTCCATTCCGTCGACGTACTCCAACAACAGGTTCTCGCTAAAGGTCGATCCAAGGGCGAACGGGCCGGTCAACTCGATCCATCGCCCCTTCGGTGCAACACCCACTCGGGCGGCAGCCTCCTTCTTGATTCTCACGATCGATTCCAGCGTGTCCAGCGCCGCTTGGTACCGGCCTATGAGCTGTTGGGGATTCTCGCCCAGCCGCTCGCGAACCGCCTCAAGCGCGCGGTCGGAATCGGGAGTTCCGGCGCCTGAGAAAAGCGGATCCGCCTTGCCGTCGGTCTCTGCCTGAACGTCGATCCGGCACCGTCCGGCAAGCAGCGATTCCGCGAACGCACGGCCCGTTTCCAGGGTCCGCTCGTCACGGTCCGCCCGAATGTGGATGCGCCCCGCATCGTCGCACCCATCGGAACGCAGGAGGCCGTCGCGCGTGAGCCATTCATGGTAATAGGCACCCATGATTTGGATCAGCTTTCGCCCGTGCGGCGTGAGGTTGCCGGGAAGCACACCCCAATCGGGCCATGGCTCGGCCGAATACGCGTTCAGCCGTGCATTGTCCCATGTAGGTGACCTGACACCGTGCCGGCTGACGATCACGACATACTTCAGCTCGAGACCGTCAGGTCCACCAGCGCTTCCTGCGGGCCGCGGAGCCACCAGGAGGGCCGCAAATAGTATGACGAGTCTCTTATCTTTCACGGTTGAAGTTATACCGAAGGCCGCCGGCATAGGTCGCTTTGTACCATTCCCGCTGGTTGACGAAAACCGGGCTGCCCGTGTAATAGCCGAAAACCTCATTGGTGAGGTTCAGGCCGTAGACCACAGCGGATAGCCCATGACTGAGGCGGAAGCTGGCCTGTGCGTCCAATTGGAAATGCGGGAGCGTGTAAACGTCACCGGTCGGGCCGGTGGGCCCGAGATGGCTCACGTCTGAGGCGGTCTGATATTCGTACTGATAGATGCTCGGCCCGTTGTACGACATGCCGACGCGCGCCGAGAGGCGTCCGCGATCGTAGGTCGGGCTGATGTTCCACGTATTTGGCGCCTGGCGCTGCAGCCCGGGGCTGTCGGCGCGGCCGGGAATGCTCTTGATTCGCGAATCCGTCCAACTGTAGTTGGCCATCACGCCGAAGCCCTTCAGCAAGCCGGGGAGCATGGCGAGCCGCTGCTGATAGGAGATCTCGAATCCGTAGAGCTCGGCGTTGCTGACATTCAGCCACTGTGAAACCAGATCCCCCGCATACAGGCCGCTGGTCGCCGTATACGATGTGCTGATGAGCGTGTCGTTGATCTGCTTGAAGAAGAAACCGGCCTGGATGATGCCGGTGGGATTCAGGTACCGCTCATACAGGAGGTCATAGTTGTTGGCGTGCTCAGGCTTGAGCCTGGGATTGCCCTCCGCGATCGTAGCGGGATTAGTGGAGTCGTCCTCCGTCACGTACGGCACCAGCTGGTAGGCGTCCGGACGCGAAACTCCCCGGCCGTAGACTAGACGCAAGCCGGATTGTGAATCGAGCGCGTAGCGCAGGGAAATGCTGGGAAGAATATTGACATAGGATGGATTGTTGTTGACGGGAACCGGGACGCCGCATCCGGTCGAGGTCGCGCACAATCCGCTGCCCGCGGGGTAGAGCGTCACATTGTAACCGAGCGTGTTCATCTGCGTGCCCTCGATGCGGACGCCGGCCACCACGTGCAGACGACCAAAATCCATCGTATTCATGAGATACCCGGCGGAGATTCGCTCCACAATGTTGAAGATGTTGGGATAGGTATCAGCGGCCGTCTTATACCCGTCCACGTAGCCGCCCAGACTCGACAGCGTGAAGCTCGCCACCTTGTCGAAGTTAGACACTGGCCCGAAATGTCCGCCGAAGTAGTCATTATTCAGGTAATTGCTGCTGCTGAAACTATCCAGAAACTGGGTCATGGGATAATTCGCGGCCGACCAGCCGTCGTACACCGTCTCCGTGGCGTTCTGGAACTTATGCCCGTTCCGGATCTTGCCGCCGACTTCGAAAATGCCGAAATGCGAACCGAGGTGGTAATTGCGCGAATAGCTCGCGGACGCGGTCAGGTTCAGCTGCGCCGACAGGCCCGTTGAGGTCGTGATGTCTTTGAAGCCCCAGTTGCTCGCAACCTGAAGCGGTGAGTTGGCGCCATCGCACCCCGAGCCGAAATGCGGCACCAACGTGTCGGTCTGCGTCGCCGGGCTATAGCCACAGACTAGCTTGCTTCCGATCCAGGAGAAATCGGCCTTGGGGTTGCCGGCCGAATCCAACTCATACGAACGGGCAAAGGAAACCTCCCACGATAGCAGCGCGGAAGGCAGCTGATGCTTGCCTCCCAGCACCAAGTTACTGATGGAAGCGTCCGGACGCTTGCTGGACGTATAGAATTTGGGCGCGCTCGTCGACACTGGTTCGTAATACCACTTGTCACCGTAGTCTCTCAAGTTGGAATATAGCCCTCGCAAGTAGAAACTGGAAGAGGTGCTCAGCTTGTAATCGGCGGATCCTGCGTACCCCCAACGCTCGCGGTAATAGCGGTACTCGCGAATGGTATTGTTGTCGTAAATTGGCTGGCTGAATGTGGAGGCCGGGTCGATGGCCGGCTGGTAGTTATCGATGCCACGCCCATTGAAGTCGTAAGTCCCGCCAAATAGAATGCCCAGCTTCCGGCTGCGGCCGAAGCGATGGCCTACTGTGCCGCCAAACTGATCGTTGTAGCGGCCGCCCAGGATCTTGTTATAGCCGCCAATGCCGTAAAGCGTGATCGTGGGAAACTCCCCGGCGGTCTTCGTCTTCATGTTGACCGAGCCGCCGATGCCGTCGCCATCGATGTTCGGTGCCAGGGTCTTGTTGATTTCCACCGACTCTACCAGATCGGCAGGGAGGACGTCGAGGCGGATCTGGCGGACTGTCGGCTCCGGCGAGGGAACCGAAATGCCGTCGATCGTCACGTTGGTCAGCCGCGGTTCCGTGCCGCGCACCTGGATATAAACTCCTTCGCCTTCGATCCGCTCCAGCGTCACGGATGGCAGCCGGCCCAGCGCGTCCGCGACATTTGCGTTCGGCAGCGACGTAATGACCTCGGCCGGCAGCACTTGGAGCACGTTATCCGCCATGCGGCTGCGGTTGATCGCTTCTGCTTCGCCGCGCGGCCGCTCGGCCGTCACCAGGATTTCCTCGTTCGCCGACCCGACCTCCATGCGGACCTCCAGGTTCTGCGGCTCACCTGCAGAAACCACGACGTCCTTCTCGAACGCGCGGAACCCCACGTATGAAACCAGGAGTTTGTAGTTTCCTGGCTCGACGTCGTTCAACGCGAACTCTCCTTCGGCATTGGTAGCGGCAGCCGCACCGCTCTCCTGCAAACGGACTTGCGCTCCCTGCAAAATCGCGCCGGAACTGTCCTGGACCCGGCCCGCAATCGCGCCTTTACTGTTCTGCGCGGCGGCGGAAGAGATCAGGCAAAAGGCAAGCAAGCAGCAAAGCAAAAAACGTATGAGGCGCATCTCCGGCGCACAAATAATGAGGCCGGGCTTCCGATTTCGTGTATTGATGTGCATCGAGTCCTCCAACATACTGTTCCTCCCAGGACCAATGAAGGCAGTACGAGGGCATTACAGCAAGCGAGTCTGAGAACAATCTGAGGAATCGCCCCGAGAATCAGAATTTCGCAAAACTGTAATCACGCGTTAACATAGGCGGCGCAACATGAAGACATTCGGATTCTAGTAGCGGAAGATCGCCCGAAAACCGCAGATCTCCTTTGCAGGGCACTTGAGGCGGAAGGACATTCCACCCTGCTCGCTTACGACGGAGATCGGGCGTTGAAGCTCGCCTTTGGGACCGATATCGACGTCATTCTTCTCGACGTCATGCTCCCTCGCTTGGATGGCCTCAGCGTGCTGCGCAAGCTGCGCGAGGGACGCCGCAATACCGCCGTCATCATCGTGTCGGCGCGAGACACCGGAGCCGACATTGTCCAGGGATTGGATTTGGGTGCGGACGACTATCTTACCAAGCCGTTCGAACTGGACATTCTGCTGGCGCGTGTCCGGGCGGTGGCCCGGCGGTCTCACGTACCGCAGCCCGCGGATTTGACATTTCGGGATTTGAAACTGAGTCCCGGCACTTACCAGATTCAGCGCGGCGATCGCACGGCCTCGCTCAGCCGTACCGAATGTGCCCTCTTGCAGGCGCTCTTGCGGCGTGCGGGAATGGTCGTACCGCGCGAAGTTCTGATCGAAGAAGGATGGGGAAGCGAAGCCGATGTCAGCGACGCTAACCTTTATTTCTTCGTGCGCTCGTTGCGGTCCAAGATCACGCAGCCTGGAGAGGCCGAACTCCTCCACACCGTGCGCGGCGTGGGTTATTCCATTCGAGGCGAGGACTGTTGATCCGGCAACGTTCCATCTCCCTGCGTCTGACGATCTGGTTCTCGGCGGTGTTTTTCGCCGGGTTAGCCCTGTTCGGCGGAGTGATGTGGTTCACCCTGGAGAACACGCTGACAAACGGGCGGTCGCGGACGCTGGAGAGGCGCGTGGAGAGACTGGGCGAACTTCTGCGCGACACGCGGCAGTATACACCAGAAGAGCGAGCGGCCAAGTTTCAGGCCTTCGCCGATGCCACTGGTGGTGGGCTGATTGAGGTCTTTCGACGGAATGGCGCTCGGGCACTTCCTTCTCCGACGTCCGCCGCCCAGGCATTCCCGTGGCCCCATGTTGACTCCACCGACCGGAGCCGGTTCAGCGAGATCACCTACCTCGGACAGCCATACAGGGTATTGGCACAACCCTTCGCAACCGGTTCTGAGATGTTGATGCTCTGCGTCGCGGCGCCATTGGAGGGCAATCGTCTGGTCTTGCGCACATTCTCCGCTGGATTGCTCTGGACGGTCCCTGTGCTGCTGGTTCTGTCGGCGCTCGGCGGATACATTCTAAGCCGGAGAGCGCTGCGGCCGGTGGACCAGATCACCGCGGCTACACGCTTGATCACCTTGTCGAACCTGTCGGAACGGCTGCCGGTGCCGGAGACGCACGACGAGCTCCAGCGCCTTTCAGAGACGTGCAACGATATGCTGGCGCGCCTGGATTCGGCCGTCAATGAAATCAAACGATTCACGGCTGACGCATCGCACGAGTTCCGCAATCCGGTTTCGTTTATGCGAACCACCGCCGAGCTCGCACTGCGAAACCGGCAGATCGATGCGGAAAGCCGCCGCGCTTTCGAAGACATCGTGGCGGAGTGCGGGAAGGCCAACCGCCTGCTCAAGGACATGTTGACACTGGCGCGCGCCGATGCCGGCAACTCGCAACTGGCCTTCGAGCCGGTCGATCTGGCAGCAGTTGTCAGGGCGGTCTGCCAAAAAGCCCGGGTGGTCGCAGGAGAGCACGGACACACACTCGCTTTCCAAGTCGCGGAAGAATGCGAGGCCACCGTATGGGGCGACTACCCCAGTCTGCACCGGCTGCTGTGGACCCTTATAGACAACGCCGTGAAATACACGCCGGCGCCCGGCACTATCCGGGTCTCGGTGACGGCTGCGAGCGGTGCTGTCGTCCTGGCGGTCCAGGACAACGGGATTGGGATCTCGGGAGCCGACATGCCGCATATCTTTGAGCGCTTCTATCGCGCCGACCCGTCCAGAAGCCAGGTGGAAGGCTCGGGCCTGGGCCTGTCCATCGCGCTCTGGATTGCCAACACGCATGGGGCCTCCCTTTCGGTCCAGAGCCAGGAGAATGCCGGGACTATCTTTCGCGTTGTTTTTCCCCCACTCCCCAGTGAGCGGCATCGGGCTGAAGCGTTCGCGGCCGCGGGCTGACAAGAAAAGCGGGGCAATCGCAAGCCGGGTCTAAGCTGCTTGTCCCCGCGAAACCAGCGGCAAAGGGCTGTGTTACTCTCGTTCCATCCATGCAGAAAGAACGGGAAGAATCCGAAGCGCCGAAACATCCCGTAATTGCCGATGGCATGACTTTGGGGATTATCGGTGCAGGTGTAATGGGCCAGACGCTCGCCAAAGGTCTAATCGCGAGCGGATTGATCGAACCCGATCGATTGTGGGCGGGAGACAAGAGCGCAGCGGCCTGCGAAGCCGCTCGTCACGCCCTGCATATCTCCGTGGAAACCGGCTTCGCCGTGCGCGTACCCACGGCGGATATCATCCTTCTCTGCGTTAAGCCCGGCGACGCCGCCGCGGTGATGACGGAGTTGCTCGGCGCGGGGCTGCGGACAGATACGCTGCTCATTTCCATCCTCGCCGGAGTTTCCACCGAGAAGCTGGAATCGCTGCTGGGCGCTCCCAATCCGGTGGTTCGCGCCATGCCGAACACGCCGTGCATCGTTGGCGAGGGCATGACGGTCGTGTGCGGAGGGAACAGGGCAACCGGGCATCACGTCTCGCGGGCACAAAAAATTTTCCAAGCCGTAGGAAAGTGCCTGTCGCTGGATGAGAAACATTTTGACGCCGTAACCGCCTTGAGCGGGAGCGGCCCGGGCTATCTGTACCTGATCATGGAGGCTCTGGCAGACGCGGGGGTCCGCGTCGGCCTGCCTCGCCAGGTGGCATTGACGCTGGTGGCGCAAACGGTTTTGGGCGCGGCCCTCATGGTCCTTTCCACCAAGCGGCACCCGGCGGCTTTGCGTGATGACGTGACCACGCCCGCCGGATGCACTATCGCCGGCATCCTGACTCTGGAGGACGGCAGAGTGCGCTCCGTGCTGGCACGCGCGGTGGAGGAAGCCACCAGAGTAGCGGCGCAACTCGGGAATCCGCCGAAAGCATGAGACGTGCCGGACGCCCCGTGATAGGTTACGGCAATGCACAACGTAAGTCCCTCAAGTCTGCGCCCCTCCAACGATCGCGAGAGTTTCGGTCGTATCCGGCGGCGTGATGCCCTGAAACTCGCGGCTCTGCTGGTGGATCCCACGGCCGAATGGGCGGCCCAGCCGGCCACCCGGAAGAAGCGTGTAATCGTGGCCGGCGGCGGGTTGGCGGGTCTGGTGTGCGCATACGAACTGCATAGACGTGATCACGATGTCGTCGTGCTGGAGGCCTCCAATCG
>DATJMP010000207.1:0-13763 GCA_035508655.1 Bryobacteraceae bacterium | reverse complement strand
ACCATCGCCAACCCATACAGCACGGTGCTGGGCGACCCGCGGTGGGCCGCCACGCGCATCAACCTGGCGCAATCCTGCAACGGCGCGGGATGGATTTTCGGACCGCCGCTGGGCGCCATCTTTTTCTATGGGAAGGACGCCCTGGGCCACAATACCGGCAGCCAGACGCTCTACATTCCTTACCTGGGGCTGGCCATCGGCGCGCTGGTGATCGCCACGATTTTCGGCTTCGCCCGCATGCCGGATATCAAGACCGCGGACACCTACCACTTGGACGATGCAGCTTCCACCGCGTCGCATTCCGTGTGGGCGCATAAGCATTTCACGTTCGCGGTGGCGGCACAGTTCCTCTACGTGGCGGCGCAGGCCGGTATCTTCAGCTTCTTTATCAACTACATGACCTCCGAGCCGCCTCCGCTGCCGGCGTGGCTGGGCTCCGTAGGCTGGCTGAACGGCTGGTTCGAGACCGCGAGCAGCGGCGCGCTGGCATTGAGCGACAAGGGCGCGGCCAACCTGGCTTCCCTGGCCTTCGGCTGCTTCCTGCTGGGCCGCATCAGCGGCTCGGCGTTGCTGAAGAAAGCGAGCGCCCACAAAGTGCTGGGGCTCTATGGCGTCATGAACGTGGCGGCCACCCTGCTGGTGTTCTTCAAGCTCGGCTGGTTGTCGGTGGCGTCTGTATTTGCCAGCTACTTCTTCATGTCGATTATGTTCCCCACCATTTTTGCGCTGGGCATCTACGGGCTGGGCGCTCGTGCGAAGAAGGCATCCTCCTTCATCGTGATGGCAATCATGGGCGGCGCGCTGCTGCCGAAACTGATGGGCTTCGTGGCGGACAAATTCGACATGTCGCGCGGTTTCATCGTGCCCATGTTCTGTTTCGCCTTCGTGGCCTGGTACGGCTTCCAATGGCCGAAATTCAGCGGTTCGGAATCGCTGCACACGGAGAAAGTGGGAGTCGGGCACTAAGGGCCCAGGCGGAAATAACTGATTGGTGAGGATCGTACATAGATCATTTTTGGCGGATCCGATCTTCAGGGTGGTCGTGTTCTGCCCTCTGCACAAACGGCTCCAGTTTGGCGAGGATGGTGGGCAGGAATTCCGCGACCGTCGGATGAATGTGCATTGCGCGCTGGATGACCGTGTACGGCGCCTTCGCATACATCACGTCCAGCAGAACGTGAATCACTTCATCGCCTCCGACTCCAAGAATCGAAGCACCCAGAATTTGTTTTGTTTCCGCATCGGCGCAGATTTTGATGAAACCTTGTGTCTCACCTTTTTCGTAGGCCCGGCTCACCTGGCTCATCGGATATTTCGCAGCAAGGGCACGACGTCCGGATTTCCGTATCTCTGTCTCCGTCATGCCGCATCGCCCTAGCGGCGGATCGATATATAGCGCGTAGGCTGGGATCCGGTCGGACACCCGGCGATGGTCGGCGTTGAAGAGATTGTCCGCAACGATCTCGTAGTCGTTATAGGAGGTATGCGTGAAGGCGCCGCGGCCGTTGCAGTCCCCCAGTGCCCAGATGCCGGGCACGTTGGTTTGGAGTTGATCGTCGACGATGATGTAGCCGCGTTGGTCGGTTGCGACCCCGGCCCGTTCGAGACCCAGGTCGCCCGTGTTGGGGATACGCCCAACCGCTAGAAGCGCGTGCGTGCCGGCCACTTCCTTCGGGTCTTCGCTGCATTCCATGCAGACCACGACACTGTCACCGCGTTTCGCCAGCGAGATGCATTTCGCATTCAGCCGGACGTGTATGCCCTCAGCCTCCAGGATTTCGCGCACAGCTTGGGAGATGTCTTCGTCCTCCCGCCCAATCAGGCGCGGGCCCATTTCCACAATCGTAACTTCGCTCCCGAAGCGGCGATAGAGTTGGGCGAACTCCAGCCCAACGTAACTTCCGCCGACGATGATGAAATGCTCGGGCAGGAAATCGATGTCCATCATCGACGAATTGGTGAGAAACGGGACATCATGAATCCCCGGCATGTCGGGAATACGGGCCCGCCCGCCAACATTGATATAAATCTTGTCGGCTTGCAGAAGTTCATCGTTGACCATGACGGTGTTCGACGACTGAAAACGGGCATGGCCCTGGATAACCGTACAGTTTGCCGTTCCCCGGAGCCATTCCTCCACTCCCTTATTTGATCTCGCGGAGGCCGCATCCTTGCGGGCTTTGACTCGCTTCATATCGACGCGCATGTCACCAATGGCGAAACCATATTCCGCACCTCGGCGGGCAACTTGGATCGCATAGGCACTCGCCACAAGCGTCTTGGTGGGAATGCATCCCGTATTCACGCATGTGCCGCCGAATTTATGGCGTTCGATAATAGCGACGGTTTTGCCGGCGCCGGAAAACCGCGCTGCCAGGGACGGGCCCGCCTGGCCCGTCCCGATAATGATCGCGTCGAAGTGCTTCATCGCAGTGGTCAAAGCGCCCCCTCTATGTGGATCTTGCCGTTCTGGCTGCCCCTCTCGAAAACCGCCAATGGCGGTGTCGTTAGCGAATTCCGAGCTTCGAGATTATGTGTCCATCCGTTCGACCCATTGAGCGCGCCATGCGGGAGCCACGAATGGATCCGCAAAGTACTGCGTTTCCCGCGCGACCTTGTCGTTCCTGAACTCCATGATGCTCACGGTGTAGGACGGCTTACCGTCATATGTCAGGATGAATTCGGTAATCCAAAGATCACCGCCGCCAATGATTCGTCGGACAGCAAACCGTTTTTTGCTCGGCTGACTGGCGCGTTGGTTCTGTATGTTGCGTCGACCGCGGGTTCGCTCGCCTGACTGCGGGTATTCCAGCACCGCGTCCTCGTGATAGATGCGGTGCTCGGTTTCAAAATCGTTGGCATCGGACGCCGCCCAATGCTGATCCAGTGCCGCACGGATCTCTTGATCTCGCGCCCCGGAATGCGGCTCCATCTTTGGTTGATCGTTCATCTCGAGCCCTCATGACAAGAGGCTAAGTGCTTTAGCGGAATCGGAGTGTACGACTCGTCAAGTCGCGCTGGTTCTTCGATAGCTTCTGAGTCGACACCGCGTCGAAGCGGCTGCTCTGGTTTTATCGTAGTCGTCCAAGATGCATGTGGATCTGGCAGCGAGAAAGTTTTCTGTGAAGGGGAACACACCATCCGCCCATTGAGTCCTTCGTCGGTCAGACTGCTGGCGGGTGGTTCGCCGACGAGAAGTCGGAATCGCGGCGCGCGTCGTATTCCGTCCGCTGACTCCTGTCTTCTGACTTTGCTCAGGCGATTTCCAGCAGCAAATCCTTCGCTTCCACGTGCTGGCCGGGCTGGGTGAGAAGCTGCTTCACGGTCCCCGAGACTGGCGAGTAGACCGTGCTCTGCATCTTCATTGCTTCCATCACCAGGAGGCGGTCGCCTTTCTGGATTTTCTGGCCGAGTTCGACCGCGACGGTAGATACAACGCCGGGGATGGGAGCGCCGATCTGGCCTGGCTGGCTGGGATCGGCTTTCACCCGGGGCGCCTCTTTGACTTCGAGCTTGCGGTCGCGCACGGTGACTTCCCGCGGCTGTCCGTTCAACTCGAAGAAGACGATCCGCGTACCGTCGGGATGGGGCTCGCCGATCGTGAGGAACTTGATCACCAGCGTTTTGCCCGGTTCGAGCTCAACAGCGATTTCCTGGCCGCGCTCGATGCCGTAATAGAAAGGCGGAGTGGGCAGGACCTCTACATCGCCGTAGGCGTGCCGCGCGCGCGCGAACTTGACGAAGACATCCGGGTACATCAGGTAGCTGAGGACTTCGTCCCGGGAGGCGTGGCGGCCGATTTTCTTTTCCACCACGGCCGCCGTTTCTTCCAGATCCACCGCGGGCAGATGCGCCCCGGGCCGGCCGCGCTGCGGCTTGGCGCCGCGGAGGATGGTGGCCTGCAGCTTCTTCGGCCAGCCGCCTTCGGGTTCGCCGAGCGAGCCCGAGAACATCTCGATCACCGATGCCGGCAGCGTCATGTTGTGGTCCGGGCCCAGGCGTTCGAACTGCTCCATGGTCATGTTGTGATTGACCAGGAAGATCGCCATATCGCCCACAACCTTGCTGGACGGCGTGACCTTGACGATATCGCCGCAAGCCAGGTTGACGTCCGCGTACGTGCGGGCAATCTCGTGCCAGCGGCCGCCCAGGCCCATGGATTCGGCCTGTTCCTTCAGGTTGGTGTATTGGCCGCCGGGCATTTCGTGAATGTAGACCTCGGCGGTGCCGGATTTGGGCCCGGTATCGAAGGGGGCGTAGTATTCGCGGACGACTTCCCAGTAATCGGCGCACTGGTTGAGGGCATCGAGGTCGATCCCGGTGTCCCGCTTGGTGTGGGCCAGGGCGGCAACAATCGAATTCAGATTGGGCTGGCTGGTCTGGCCGCTCATGGAGGCCATGGCGCCGTCGGCGATGTGGACGCCCGCGTCGGCAGCCTTCAGTACGCTAGCGGCATTGATGCCGCTGGTGTCGTGCGTGTGGAAGTGAATGGGGATGCCGATTTCCTGGCGCAGAGCCTTGACCAGCGCGGCCGCGGCGTAGGGCTTGCATAGGCCGGCCATATCTTTGATGGCGAGCATGTGGGCGCCCATGCGCTCCAGTTCCTTGGCCATGCGGATGTAGTAATCGAGCGAGTACTTGGTGCGCGCGGGGTCGAGAATGTCGCCCGTGTAGCAGATGGCGGCCTCGCAGACCGAGCGCGTCTTGCGCACGGCCTCCATGGCGGCTTTCATATTGGGCAGCCAGTTGAGGGAATCGAAGATGCGAAAGATGTCGATCCCCTGCGCGGCAGCTTCGTAAATGAACTCATCCACAACGTTGTCGGGATAGGCCGTGTAGCCGACCGCGTTGGACGCCCGCAACAGCATCTGCAGGCAGACGTTGGGGATGGCTGCACGGATGGCGCGGAGCCGGGCGAAGGGATCCTCGTAGAGGAAGCGCATCGCGACGTCGAAGGTGGCGCCGCCCCACACTTCCATGCTGAAGAGGTTGTGCAGCCGGTGCGCCTTGAAATTGGCGATGCCCAGCATATCGTAGGTGCGAACGCGAGTGGCGAGAAGCGACTGGTGGGCGTCGCGGAACGTGGTGTCGGTGAGAAGCAGGCGGCGCTGCTTCAGCACCCATTCGGCCAGTCCCTCCGGGCCAAGCTGGAGAAGAAGCTGGCGTGTGCCGTCGGGCGGCGGCGCCGGGTCGTGCCGCGGGGTCGGCGGAATGTCGATGCGCCGGGGGCAGGGCTTGCCCGCGACGGCCGGATTGCCGTTGACAATGACTTCGGCAAGGTAGGTGAGAAGTTTGGTGGCGCGGTCCCGGCGGGGGGTGAAGCGGAAGAGCTCGGGAGTCTCTTCGAGCCACCGGGTGGTCACTCGCCCGGCCTGAAAATCGGCATGGTTGACCACGTTTTCCAGGAACGGAATATTGGTCTTCACGCCTCGGACGCGGAATTCGCGAAGGCCGCGGTCCATGCGTTCGCATGCCTGGCGGAAGTCGCGCCCCCAGGCGGTCATTTTGACCAGCAGGGAATCGTAATAGGGTGTGATGACGGCGCCGCCGTAGGCCGAACCGCCATCCAAACGAATGCCGAAGCCGGCGGGCGATCGGTACGTGGAAAGTTTGCCGTAGTCGGGGACGAAGTGGTTGGCCGGATCCTCCGTTGTGATGCGGCACTGAAGGGCGTAGCCGTAAAGCGGAATGGCCGGCTGCGGCGGCAGATTGATTTCGGGGCCGTGCAGGCGAAGCCCTTGGGCAACCTGGATCTGGCAGCGGACCAGGTCGATACCGGTCACCATTTCGGTGACGGTGTGCTCCACCTGGATCCGCGGATTGACCTCGATGAAGTACCACTCGCCGGAATCCGCATCCACGAGGAATTCGACCGTGCCGGCGTTGTAGTAGCCGGCGGCGCGGGCGAGCGCGACGGCGGCATCGGCCAGAGCCGCGCGAATCTTGGAATCGAGCGAAACAGCGGGCGCCACCTCCACGACTTTCTGGTGCCGGCGCTGGACGGAGCAATCGCGCTCGTAGAGATGGAGGATATTCCCGTGCCGGTCGCCCAGGATCTGCACCTCGATGTGCCGCGCGCGGCGGATGAAGCGCTCCAGGAACACGGCCCCGTTGCCGAACGCTGCCTGCGCTTCGCGGCGGGCTTCTTCCAGGCGACCCGGAAAATCGGCCGCGTTTTCGACCACGCGCATGCCGCGGCCGCCCCCTCCGAATGCCGCTTTGACAATCAGGGGGAAGCCGATTTCGCGGGCGATTTTTTCGGCGCGGCGCGGATCCGAGACAGGCTCCTCTGTCCCGGGAACCACGGGGATGCCGGCTTGTTGCGCCAGGCGGCGGGCCGCCGTTTTGTCACCGAGCAGTTCGAGCAGCTCAGCGCTGGGACCCACAAAGGTAATGCCCGCTTCGGCACAGGCGCGCGGCAGGGAGGGATTTTCGGAAAGGAAGCCGTAGCCGGGGTGGATGGCGTCGACCTCCTTTTCCTTGGCCAGAGCGACGATCCGCTCGTAATCGAGGTAGGCTTCCACCGGACCTTTGCCCTCACCGACAAGGTAGGCTTCGTCCGCCTTGAAGCGGTGCAGGGCGAGGCGGTCCTCCTGGGAATAGATGGCGACGGTGCGCAGGCCGAGCTCGTTGGCCGCGCGCAGGATACGAATCGCAATTTCGCTGCGGTTCAGCGCGAGAAGCTTCTTCATGATGTGAACGGTTGAGCTTGTGGGCTTGTCTTTCAGGGTACCAAAGCAGAGGGAGCGCGGGGCGGGACTGGGATGGGTAAGCGGTTGGCAGGCCACCCGGGAACCATGGCCTACCCTATCTGGACTGAGGGGATGGCCCCCTGTAGGGCGCAGGAGGCCTGCCGGTTAATTGTAATGAGCTGCGTTGAGATCGGCGAACTGCGCCAAATCACCCGGGAGATCCTCGAGGGTGTAAATGGAATTGGTGGGGCAGACCGGAATGCAAGCGCCGCAATCGATGCAATCGTTAGGGTTCACATAGAGCTGCGGCACATCGGCGAAGCCAGCCTCGTCCTGCTTGGGGTGGATGCAGTCCACGGGGCAGGCCTGGACGCACAGCTCGTCTTTGGTACAGGTATCGGTGATGACGTATGCCATATGACCGAAACCGTGCAATTCGGCGACCACTGGGAAAGTGAAGAAAACAAGAGGTGAAACTCGACAATTACCGTGTGTGGGTGGGGGAAAAGGCGCAGATGGGAGCGGAGAGCAGCCTTGGAAAAGGGGAGCTGCGCCCATTACCGGATCCCGCGCACCACCAACAAGGTGGATTCCGCAACTGTTTGATAATCGAACACCCTTAAGTCATCGACCCGATTACGGGCGGTCGTCCGGTATCCCGGGGTTACAATGAAATGACTCAAAATGCGACAGAAAATCAGGTCCACCACGGTGATCTGCGTGCGCCGGGAAAACAAGGTGGTGATGGCGGGAGACGGACAGGTCACGCTGGGGAACGAAGTGCTGAAGGGGTCGGCCAAGAAGTTGCGCCGGCTGTATAACGACAAAATCCTGGCCGGATTCGCGGGTTCGACGGCGGATGCCTTCGCGCTGTTTTCGCGGTTCGAATCGAAGCTGGAGCAGTTCAACGGAAACTTGGCGCGGTCGGTCGTAGAATTGGCGAAGGAATGGCGGACGGACCGCGTACTGCGGCACCTGGAAGCTCTGCTACTGGTGGCGGACAAAAAATCGACATACCTTGTCAGCGGTAACGGCGATGTGATCGAGCCCGATGAGGATGTGGCGGGCATCGGCTCGGGAGGCCCGTTCGCCGTATCGGCGGCAACCGCGCTGATTCGGAACACACGGTTGTCGGCCAAGCGGATTGCGGAAGAAGCCATGGCCATTGCCGGCAAGATCTGCATCTATACAAATGAGAACGTGACTTACGAGGAGCTGGAATAGCATGGTGATCTATCTGCCGGGCCAGTCCGTGGATGAGGAGCCGATCCTGGACGAGCTGACGCCGCGCGAAATCGTGCGCGAACTGGACAAGCACGTGGTGGGGCAGGCGGAAGCGAAACGGGCAGTAGCCATCGCCCTGCGCAACCGGATCCGGCGGCAGAAACTCTCGCCGGAAATGGCCGACGAAGTAATGCCCAAGAACATCCTCATGATTGGTCCTACCGGCGTGGGGAAGACGGAGCTGGCGCGGCGGTTGGCGCGGCTGTCGAATTCGCCCTTCCTGAAGGTGGAGGCCAGCAAGTTCACCGAAGTAGGGTATGTCGGCCGCGACGTCGAATCGATGATCCGCGACCTCGTGGATATCTCCATCGACATGGTGCGGGAGGAGCGGCTGGACGAAGTGGCCGACCGCGCCGAACTGAACGCCGAAGACCGCCTGCTCGATCTGCTGATGCCGCAATCCCCAGAGCCCAGCGAGAGCCTCGAGCGGACGCGCGAAAAACTGCGCGAGCGGTTGCGCGAAGGCAAGCTGGACGAACGGCTCGTAGAGCTGGACGTCAAGGAAAACCGCGGGCCCACGTTCGAGATCACCACGAACACGGGCGTCGAAGAGATGGGGATCAACCTGAAGGACATGCTTCCCAACCTCTTCGGCCAGAAGAGCCGCCGCCGCAAAATGCGGGTGGCCGAGGCGCTCGATTACCTGGTGCAGGAAGAAGAGCAGAAGCTGATCGATATGGACCAGGTGACGCGCGTGGCCTTGGAGCGCGTGGAAACGGGCGGCATTATCTTCCTCGACGAAATCGATAAGATCGCCGGGCGCGAATCAGGGCACGGGCCGGACGTCAGCAGGGAAGGCGTACAGCGGGATATTCTGCCGATCGTCGAAGGAACCACGGTGAACACGCGATACGGTTTCGTGCGCACGGATCATATTCTGTTCATTGCCGCCGGGGCGTTCCACGTTTCCAAGCCGAGCGATCTGATTCCGGAACTCCAGGGCCGGTTTCCCATTCGCGTCGAACTGAAATCGCTTTCCGTCGAAGATTTCATTCGCATCCTCAAAGAGCCGAAGAATGCACTGGCGAAACAATATACGGCGCTGCTCGAAACGGAAGGCATCAAGCTGGTATTCACGGACGATGCGCTCGAGGAAATCGCCAAATTCGCCGCGCAGGTGAACGAAAGCTCCGAGAATATCGGCGCGCGCCGGCTGCACACCATCATGGAAAAGCTGCTGGAAGAAGTCTCGTTCGAAGGGCCGGATTTGAAGAAGAAATCGGTACGGGTGGATGCGGCCTACGTGCGGCGGATGCTGGCCGAAATCGTGAAGGACCAGGACCTCAGCCGGTATATTCTTTAAAGTTGATTACAGCCGCATAACTTCGGTACTATACGTCGGATTAACCTGATCAGTATTGCCGCGGGCCCTGGAATAGGCGTATTGTCGCAGAATGCGAGACCGAAATAAAGAATGCAAGGTCTGCCTGGGAGAACACGACGAAGAAATCCATGCCGCGACTCTGCGCGTGCGCGAGTGGCTTCGTCAGAGGGTCATCCGGTTTTTCCCGGCGGAAGTGCCTGAATCGAAGGTAGACGCTGCGTAGGGAGCCTCGGCAGAAAGCCTTTCAGACGCGGCCGTGCGGAAGTTCTTCCGCATCGGGCGCAAATGGATTTTTGCCCCTGGCTGATAGCGGCCCAAGCCTGCGATCTGTTGCGGCTCTGCGGGATGCCCATTCGTTTTCCGCGTTGGGCAGTCTCGGAGGCCGCCCGCTCAAACGGCGCGCCTGTGCCGCACGAAGTGAACGATCAAAAAGAACACTGCCAGTACAATCAGCAGATGGACGCCGCCGCCCGCCAGGTGAAAGGCGGCCCACACCACAAGCCACGCCACCAGGAATACAAAAAACAGCACCAAAAAAATCAGGTCCCGAAAAACGTGCACAATTCACCTCCTGTCACCGCAAGGAGCATGCGGCATACCAGTTCACGCGCTTGTCCGATCCTCCACTTTCGCCCTCCGGCAACGTTCCCGCTCAAACCGCGTGGCGCCTGCGGATGAAGTGAATGATCAAAAACAGGACTGCCAGCGCAATGAGCACGTGAATGGCGCCGCCGACCAGGTGAAAGACCGCCCAGAACAGAATCCAGGCGATAAGAAAAATAAAGAACAGAGCGAAGAAAATCATCACACCTGCCCCTGCTGGTGATGTTGCACCCAAAGGGCCAGTCCGGAATCCAGCCGCCCTGGGGAAGCGCGGACGTCTCTGCCCGGTCTATTGTGGCGGCGGCTCCGTAAGATCACGATTTCGCCCCGGGTCCTGCGGCTGGTCCGAGGGGCGATAGTAACCGTGGCGATACGTGGTGTGAAAGTTCTGGCCGTCCGGGATTGCGAGCTTGACCTGAACCTGGCGGTACTTGCCATCATGCGCACTGTCGGTAGGGTAATAGCCGAGCAGGTACTGGCTGCGCAGTTCTCGGCCGAGGCGCTGACTGATCGAGGGAAGCTCCTCGACCGATCCGACCACGAAATCTTGGCCGCCCGTCATGCTGGTGACTTCATCGAGGAACTCCGGACCGTCGCGCTCCTCCACCGGATGGTTGTGCTCGTAATCGTAATCGAAGATGCCCATCGCGTAGACCTGGACGTCGGATTCGACTAGAGCGCGCTTCATTTCGCGCACGGAATGGCGGCTCCAGTTATCCCCTCCGTCGGAGACGATCACGAGGGCTTTGCGGGGATAGCGCGCGTGTTTCATCTGGGCGACCGCCAGGTAGATCGCGTCCACCAGGCTGGTGCGCCCGCTAGGCCGGGAGCGCGCAATCTGTGCGCAAACCTCGTCGGCATTGAAGGTGAATGGGAGCACGAGCTTGGCGCGGTCGTTGAATTCCACCAGGAAGAATTCATCCTGTGGGCCGGAGGTCTGGAAGAATGCGGAAGCGGCTTCGATCGTCTTGTGCCACTTGATCCGCATGCTCCCGCTGGCATCGAGCAGGAAGCCCACCGAGACCGGGGCATCCTCGGTGTAGAAGGCGGAAATTTTCTGCTCGACGCGGTCTTCAAAGACGCGGAAGCTGTCCTGCGTCAGGCCGGTCACGGGCGCGCCTATCTGGCTCGTGACGGTGACCGGGATCAGTACCAGGGCCGAATCGACCCGGAGTAGCGGGGGCGGAACCGGAGCGCCGTCCAGGTGCGCGGAATCGGCGCGCGCTACCACGGGAACTGAGGATTGGGGGTGCAGGATTTGGAAAGCTGGAAGATGACTGGCAGCGAAGAGGGAAAATCCCACAGATGCGATCAGGAGGCAAACCCACTTCATGCGCCGATTCTAAACTGTTTTGTCATACGGACGGTGCGCGCGTGCGCACCGTGCGGGCTGGGAGGGTCAAATAACGTATCGGTGCGTGCTATCGGCATGAAACTGCACGGGAAGAGGGCCGGTAGGGCACAGGAGTCGCGGCTGGAAATCACGCACAACGGCGCCCTTTGCTAGGGATTCAACGGGCGCGGACGCATCCTCTTGGCACGCTCGAAATCCTCTTTGAGGCGGGCGGCAATTTTTTCGGCAACATCGGCGCTGGCGCCGCGGAACTTGGCGCCGAGACTCTCCTGGGTGGTCGCCCAGATAACATCCCCGTCCTTGTTGACCAGACGGACGGCGGCAATCGCCTCGTGGCGGCGGTCGGTGGTGTGTTCGGATTCGCCCTCGCCGCCGCCGGCGTTCATCGACCAGCCGCGCGAGTCGCGGGTGGAGGTGGCATTGTGGGAGATACCGCCTTCGTAGCTGTCGTTGCGCCCGCTCACGCCGCCGTGGACGTTGACATTGTCGGAAGTGGAATGGTTTTCGGTGAAGATCAGGTCCTCGGCGGCGCCCCGGAGAAAGGTGTCGGCTCGTTCCTGGTTTTCCGTGAGAATGAACAGGTTGCTCCCCTGCAGGGTGCTCATGAGGATTTCACGGATCTGGGCGGCGGTTTCACCGCCAGTCAAGCGGTCAACGTAGACACGGTGGATATTCAGAAGCTGCCGGATGTTGGCTTCCTCGATCGCTGAAGGCGAAAGCGGGGCGAGCGCTGGAACATCGGCCGGACCCGCGGGGCAGGCGAGAAAGAATAAGAGTAAACGAATCATCGAGTTACCTTCTCATAGACTTGCGGGCTTCCTCGTCCTGATACTCGATGCGGCGGCCCGTGCGGGCTTCCAGCGCGGCCAGAGCCGTGCGGATATCGCCCTTGTTTACCCGAAAAACCAGCGCCTGCTCGCGTCCCTCGACATCTTCATAGTCAATGGTGACAAAATGCTTGCGCGATTTCGAGAGCAAAAGGATCGGGGAAATAAGAATGGCTTCCGCGTACCGGCGGCTCACATTTTGGCCGTATTCAATCTCGTTGATGCGCTGGTAATCGATTTGAAGTTCGGCCGAGCCGCAGCGGAAGACCAGGGCGCCGGCACTGGTAAGGTCGAGACGGGCACTCGACCGGGCAGGAACGCCGGGAAGGGTTCCGCCGATGTATTCGGCCTGGACACTGGGACCGGCGGCCGCCAGCGCGAGCGGTACGGCCAGCAGGCAGAGGAGCCGCATAGAAAATTAGTACGGCGACCAGGGGAAAGCTCTCAATTTTTTAGAGGACTACGGCGTGGAAGCCGGCATTCCGCCTGCCGCGCCTCCGTGTGGAAAAGCGAAGCTCAGCAACACTTGGCGCGGGCGAATTTGGCGGCCAGACGGTCTTCGGAGAAGCGACGCCACTCGGCAGGAGAATGGGCGCGACCATGGGCAGCCAGGTGGCGGGCATAGGCGTTTTCGTCGGCCAGTTCGCGGAAAAGCCGGAGAATAAGCCGGAAAAACCTCATAATTCCTCCGCCTGGAGTGTCGAGAGGATGAAGGGTGCTTCCCGAATCTGGGATTCGCGCGTACCGCGCAGAATGCCGGTCCAGACGCGAACGGAATCCGCAAGCACGGCCGCTACCAGGATCATCAGAATCCCGCAGACCACGGCATCCAGGCGTGCGTTGAAAATCAGGGTAGAGGTGGCGGCTGTTTGCGGTCCGGCGGCCAGTTTTTCAGCCTGAGCGAGGAAGCCGAGGGCGGCGGATGGGGAGAAAATCTTCTGCCAGGCGGCGGCGAACGTCGCGGTGACCAGCCAAACCAGCGGGGCGCAAGTGATCCACATGTAGCGGGCGCCGTGCATTTTCAGAAGGATGGTGGTGGCGACGCAAAGGGCAATCGCGGCCAGCAGTTGATTGGCGATCCCGAATAACGGCCAGAGCGAATTGATGCCGCCCAGGGGATCGCGCACGCCCTGCACCAGGAAGTATCCCCAGGCGGCGACAATGGCGCCGCTGGTGATCATCACACCGGACCACCCCTTGGAGCGGGAGCCGGCCAGGTCTTCGATCATGAAGCGGCCGACGCGCGTTCCTGCCGCGATGATCGTGAGGATAAACAGGGCCTCGAACATGATGGCGAAGTGGTACCAGAATCCGACCCATGCCTGGCCGCCGCCGGTCCGGGCAAAAATGTGGGCCATGCCAAGGGCCAGTGAAGGAGCGCCGCCCGTACGGTAGAAGAGCGTCTGCTCGCCCGCGTCGCGTGCCAGAGATGCCATCTGGTCGGGGGTGACTGGAAATCCCCAGGACGAGATCGTGGCGGCAGCGGCCGCGGGAGTCGCGCCGACCACCCCGGCCGGGGAATTCACGGCGAAGTAGACTCCCGGCTGGAGGGCGCAGGCGGCAATCAGCGCCATGATGGCAACGAAGCTTTCCAGCAGCATGGAGCCGTACCCGACTGGCCACGCGTGCGTTTCCTTGGCGATCATTTTGGGAGTGGTGCCGGAGGAGATCAGGGAGTG
>DATJMP010000206.1:0-3950 GCA_035508655.1 Bryobacteraceae bacterium | reverse complement strand
CCGTGCCGGCCGCCCAAGGGGAGGAAGGTCGCGCCGCCGTAGCGCCGGCCTCTCGGCCGGCCATGCCGGCTTTCGAGCCGGCATACTCGACCAGCCGAATCCCGGCCCAGCATGGCTTTCGACGGAGCCGTCCCCTCGCTTGTCGCCGGCCATGCCTCAGATGAAGTGGTACTTGTTCGCCGCTTCGTCCCAGACGATCTTCTTTTCGTTCTTGTAGGACAGCGTGGCCATGTGACCCGAAATCGCCGCCTGTTGTCCGATCGGCGGCGGCGCGATTGGGGTCTCGTTGCCTCGAATGGCTTCGATAAAGTTCTTGAAGTGGTTGATCGCTCCGTCGCTTTCCTTGAAATCGGCCATGCCGTTCAGGTGGACCGGTTGCCGCGACCGGACATTCACCGGCGCGCGGTCCGAGGCACCCGGCCGGCGCGAGTTGTAGGTCTCGTGCTCGAAGTACAGATCCTGGCGGTTCAGCACCCGGATCGTCCCCTCGTTGCCGCACACCTCTTCTCCGTAGCCGAAAAATTCGTTGCCCAGGTAGCAACTGTAGTTGATTTGCAGCTTGTCGGAATAGTCGTAGATGGCGGAGAAAGTATCCGGCACGTCGCGGTCGTCGCCGGTGCCGGTCCAACGATACACGCCGCCCGAAGCCATGCAGCTCCGCGGCACGGTCTTGTCGAGCATGAAGTTGACGATGTCCGTCTGGTGCACCAGCAGATCCGTGGAAATGCCGCCGGAATAATCCCAATACAGGCGCCACTGGAAGTAGCGGTGCGGGTCCCATTCCCGCTTCTGAGCCTTGCCCAGGAACTTGAGCCAGTCCGTGTTCTGCGGCGTGGCTTCGGCCGGAATGACGTAGCGCCAGGAAGGCTCGTTCGGCAGGCCGTTGCGATACCAGAATGCGCGAACGTAGTGGACCTCGCCCACCATCCCTTGCTGGATCAGCTCTTTCGCCTTCTTGTACAGCGATGAGCTTCGGTTCTGCGTGCCGACCTGGCAAATCACCCGCGCCTTCTTATTCGCGTCCTCCCAGGCCTTGACGATCTCGAAGCCCTCTTCGATGGTGTGCGCCAGCGGCTTCTCCACATATACGTGCTTCCCCGCTCGCAGCGCCGCGATCGCCATGTCGTGGTGCAGATGCTCCGGCGTCATGATGAACACCGCGTCCACGTTCGGGTCCGCCAGCAGTTCGTGATAATCCAGGTAGGTTTTTGGCTTGCTGCCCCAAACGGTCTGCATCCGGTCCAATGCCCGCGCGATGTAACCCTGGTACGTGTCGCAGATGGCCGTGATCTGCACGTTGTCCGGTTCCGCCGTGTGCATCCAGTCCAGCGAAGCGTAGCCCCGCGTGCCCACCCCTATCCAGGCGACATTCACCTTGTCGTTGGCGCCCCGCGCCGGGAGCATCGCCGGCCCAGCCGCCAGCGCTGCCGTTTTCAGGAAGTTCCGGCGATTCAGCTCGTCCGCCATACCCACCTCCAAAGCCGATGATAACAGGCTGACGCCGGAATCCGTGTCGCGACTCCGAAATTAGGATTGGGGAAGAAGTGCGCCTGAGGTCATCGGTGAAGCCGCAGGGATGCAACGGTCAGCCGGCGGGCGCCAGCTCTCTCAGATCCGAGATCCAGTAGTCCGGCTCCCACTCCGCCATCCGTCCAAGGTTGCCGTAGCCGTATCGCACTGCGCACGTCTTCACGCCCGCGCGCTTGCCCGCTTCCATATCTGCGGGCGAATCGCCCACGAACAGACAGTCTTCCGGTTTCGCGCCCAGCGCGCCCAGCGCCATGTGGATTACGTCCGGCGCCGGCTTGGACGGGAACCCGTCCGTCCCTTGCACGTGGTCGAAGTAGGGCAGCAGCCCGAACAGCTCCAGCACCAGGCGCGTCGTCGGCGTGCCCTTGGTCGTCGCCGTTCCTTTCCGTCCGCCCAGAGCCGCAAGCGCCTCCGCCACTCCGGGAAACACCTTCGTCAGCTTGTGCCCGCGTGCCCGGTAGCGCGTCCGGTACTGATCGATATACCCTTCGATGTCCTCCGCTGTCGCTTCTGGCAGCACGTCCTGGAACAGCGGCGTCAGGTGCAGCCCGATAAAGCTGCGCAGATATTCGAAGCTCACCGGCCGGCAACCCGTCCCCGCCAGCACTTCCTCGACCGCCCCGCAGATGTCGCGCGCGGAATCGAGCAGGGTACCGTCGATATCGAACAGGTAAACGGGGAACGAGGGGACGAAATGGACCGCGCGGAATGCAGAAGTCGGAAGACAGGAGCCTGCAACCGCGGCATCCCGCCTTCCGACTTCTGTCTCCTGACTTCTGACTTCTTGAGCTTCGCTCACGCCGGCTGCGGCCGCTCCCCTTCGGAGAGTCCCGGCAGCCGCCGCGGCGCGCCTTCCGGCCGCAGCACCTGCTGCGTGTGGTCTTCCGAATCCTTCGAACCGCCTGAGGGCACCGGCGGCAGCGGCTGGTTATTGATCAGCTGCATCACTTCGTTGCCGTCCAGGATTTCGCGCACCATCAGAGTCTCCGCAATCCGCACCAGCGCTTCAGACCGCTCGTCGATGATGTTCGACGCCGTGTCGTACCCGCCCTGCACCAGCTTCTTCACCTGTTCATCGATGCGGATGGCCGTCTCTTCGCTGTAATCCCGGTGCTGCGCGATCTCGCGGCCTAGGAAGATCTGCTCTTCCTTTTTGCCGAAGCTCAACGGCCCCAGTTCGCTCATGCCCCACTCGCACACCATTTTGCGGGCCAGGTCGGTGGCGCGCTCGATGTCGTTGCCCGCCCCCGTGGTCATGTGGTGCATGTACTTCTCTTCCGCGATGCGCCCGCCCATCAGGATAGCGAGCTGCGCCAGCAGGTAATCTTTGTTGTAGGAGTGCTTGTCGTCGATCGGCAACTGCATGGTCACGCCCAGCGCCATACCGCGCGGGATGATCGTCACTTTGTGCAGCGGGTCGGCGTTCGGCAGCACCGCCGCCACCAGCGCGTGCCCGGCTTCATGGTACGCCGTGTTGCGCTTCTCCGCCTCGCTCAGCACCATGGATTTCCGCTCTGCGCCCATCAGGATCTTGTCCTTGGCCAGCTCGAAATCTATCATCATGACGACTTTACGGTTCTGCCGGGCCGCGTTCAGCGCTGCTTCGTTCACCAGGTTGGCGAGGTCTGCGCCCGCCAGCCCGGGAGTGCCGCGCGCCAGCACGGAAAGATCCACGTTGTCGCCCAGCGGGATTTTCTTGGTATGAACCCGCAGGATGGCCTCGCGCCCCTGCACGTCCGGGCGCCCCACGACGACACGCCGGTCGAATCGTCCCGGCCGCAGCAGCGCCGGATCCAGCACGTCCGGTCGATTCGTGGCTGCGACCAGAATGACGCCTTCGTTCGATTCAAACCCGTCCATCTCGACCAGTAATTGGTTCAGCGTCTGCTCGCGCTCATCGTGACCGCCGCCCAGGCCCGCGCCGCGATGCCGCCCCACCGCGTCGATTTCATCGATAAAGATGATGCACGGCGCGTTCTTCTTGCCCTGTTCGAACAGATCGCGCACGCGCGATGCGCCCACACCCACGAACATCTCCACGAAATCCGATCCGGAAATGGAGAAGAACGGCACATTCGCTTCGCCCGCAATCGCGCGAGCCAGCAGCGTCTTGCCCGTTCCCGGCGATCCGATCAGCAGCACGCCCTTGGGAATACGCCCGCCGAGCTTCTGGAACCGCTGTGGTTCCTTTAGAAACTCGATAATCTCCTGCAGCTCTTCCTTGGCCTCCTCAACGCCCGCGACATCCTTGAATGTCACCTTCTTCTGCTGCGAGGAGTGCAGACGGGCGCGGCTCTTGCCGAAGCTAAGCGCTTTGTTGCCTCCGCTCTGCATCTGCCGCATCATGAAGATCCAGAAGCCGATCAGCAGCAGGAATGGGGAGGCATTCACCAGGATGGAAACCCAGCCGTTCGAGTTGC
>DATJMP010000205.1:0-5147 GCA_035508655.1 Bryobacteraceae bacterium | reverse complement strand
TTCTTTCGTTGCGGTACGCATGGCCGATATTCAAATTCCAATCCGCTCCACTTCGCCGACGCTTATATCATCGTTGCGCCGATCATAAAGCCCCGTGGTTTTCGCGTTCGAGTGCCCGGCCATGCGCTGCGCGACCTCGATGCGCCCGCCGTTCGTCAGATAGTCGGTAATCCCCGTGGCGCGGAAGGTGTGGCAGCCTATCGGGGTTTCAATTCCCGCATCGGAAGCACGGCGGCGCACCATGTACCAGACATCCGTCCGCGACATCGCCCCCGGCCTGAGTTGTTTTGTCTTGCGGATAGCGACGCGGAACAACGGCCCCTTGCGATCATCCGCGATGCTCGCCGCCTTGATGTAAGCGTCCAGATATTCTTCGAGCTTGTGATGGCAGGGCATTTGATTGACCTTGCCGTTTTTTTCCTGTAGGCGCAGCCACCAGCGTTTTTTCTGCGGGAAGTAATCCTCGACAGCAAGCCCCACCACCGCCCCGACGCGGGCGAAGGTGTACGTCATCACGGCGATAACGGCACGATCACGCAAACCGACGACCGTTGAAACATCCATGCCGGTGAGCAGCGCGGTTGCTTCCTCGGAGGACAGCACCGGCGTTGACCCCTTGCTTACCGAATGACGCGGCCCCCGGACGGAGTGCGCCGGGTTCGACGGCATGACCTGGCCCGTTACCAGCCAGTCGAACAGCATCCGGATACAAGCCAGATGTTGCTTGACCGTGGGAGCCGCCCGCTCGCCCTGCAATTGCTCGATGTAGGCCGCGACGTGCACCGGCTGGACGCGCCCGAGTTCTGCAATCCCCTGCCCTTCGCACCAGCGCAGGAACACTGCCGCCGCGCGCGCGTATGCGCTCCGCGTGTTCTTGTTGCGGATGTTGACGGTGAAGAATTCGAGGAAGCGCAGTGCGGCGCGATCTCCCGCCCCGGCGATCAACGGCGGCAAGTGTAGTTCCGTGGACGGCGTTGACGGTACGAGCGCCAGCGTTGTCATATCTGAACGAGGGTTACGCCCGCTTCCCGCGCGGCTTTTGTCAAAGCGTTATCCAGCGCGGCAATTGGCAGATCGTGACGGATAGCCAGTTCGAGATACGAGGCGTCGTAAGCGGTGAGTTTGTGCCGCCCGGCCAGCGCCATGACCGATGTGAACAGCCGTGCCCGCTCCGCGTCTTCGATTTCTATAGGCAAATCGCCGAGGCTGTCGAGAAAGGCGCGGGCCTTGTCTTCCGTGATGCGCCCCTTGCGAACCGCCAGCCCGGTTACGTTGACCACTTCGTACAACCACAGCGCCGGAACGATTGCGCTATCGGTCAGGCTCGAAAGACGGCTCAGCAAGGTTTCCGTGAACGGTGTTGTTTCGTCATCGAAGCACCACGCCATCGTCACGGTGTTGTCGAGAACGAACCGGCTCACGGACGGCCTTCGTCGATCAACTCCCTTATCGTCAGGTCGCCGAGCGTGACGCCCTTGCGTAATTCGCGGATGCGTTCACCCGCCGCCCGCGCCCGTTCCTTATCGAAAGCAGGCGCGTCCATGTCGGCAGGAATATGGATAGCCTCTTCGAGCAGGCTCGCAGCTTCGGCTTCAATCGCGCGGCCGTGGGAGGCAGCACGACGGGCAAGCTCAGCCTGAACCTCGGGCCCGATGTCAACGGTGATCGTCATGGCGTCCCCTTCCAGAGTAATTCTCCTTCCCTACTGTCCAACCACCCTACCCCGCCGCGCTTTCCGGCGTCAACCGTTTACTACAACATAACGTCCTTTATGTTGTAGTCAGATCCTAGCCAGGGCGGAGCTTGACGATTCGGGGGTTCAATTCTCAACCGGCACTTTCTCCGCGTGATCGACCACAACGATCTCTAAGGGCGCTTTCGTGTCTATCAGCCTTAGCCCGAGTTGCTGCTGAACGGCTAGGCCAATGGGCGGGGCGTTGTCGTCATCCTCGATACCCGGCGGTCTGCCCGGGAAGTGGACACCACCGAAATAGAGGGTGAAGTCGTACTTTCCGGTCAGGCCGGTTTTGTCGATGACCCGGCGTCCGGAGGCCGTCTCGCCAGTCAGGATTCGGGCCACGTCCGCCGTCGTCGCCTGACGGCCTGCCCAGTGGCCGGTGCCTGCCGCGCTGATCCAGCCGTGTACGCCGGACTGCCCGGCCGGGATGATCGGGAACCCATCGCGATTCATTGCCCACACCCACGCTGTAGAGGACTCGCCGTCGGCCCCTTCCGCCGATTCCTTTAACTTCGGACCGTTCTTTGCGACTACGAGTTCGTAAACCGGCATCAATTTGGTTTCCTGATGCACGATAAGCTTGAAGCGCTCCACCAGCAAATGCTGGAACATCCGTTGGAACTGGTCTTTGGTGGTTTCCGGCGGATACGACATCGTACCGTTCGGTGTCGATCCAGTCGGGTCCCCGGATTTGCTCACGGTAGTCGTCACCGAGTGATCTGTAGGCGGTGAACAGAAGGTCCCGTAGGGAGGCCCTGCCTGCCGCGTATCTTCCCGGGTCGTTTGTCCCCGGCCCGCCGGCGTGATTTTGGAGGCTCGTGGGCCCCGATGGCTTCACCGACGCGACCTCAAAACTGAGACTGTTTTCGGCGGTTTGCCCCACAGCCAAGCCGACCGCGAAAACGGAGATGCCGATGCTGACTACTAGCCGCATGACACAACCCTCCTTGATTGTATATAGCGTCCTGTTAGGAGGTGAGACGGAAAACCGTCGCCGCCATGGACGTGCTGGTTCCGCGCACCCCGGAGAATCGTCGGCCGAAGGGGAAACGGGACCGGCGGGGTCCACAATCCGGAAGAGAGCCGAAGTTCGCCTGGGCGTAGCCGGTGAAGCCGGGCGGGTGACGCTTTATCGGGCCCTGGTGGATTGAAGGGCCCATCCACGGGTCCGGCCCGGCGAGTACAATGGCCTTCCAAGCAATGCGGCTCGATTTCGTGATTCCGCTCTACAACGAAGGCCCTTCGTTATGCGGCTTCCATGACAGCCTACTGGCGGCAGCGGCTTCCCTGCCCCACGAGCTGCGGTTTTTGTATGTCGACGACGGTTCCCAAGACGATACCGGCAAGATCCTGGCCGAGTTGGCGCGGGCCGATGCGCGTGTGCAGCCGATTACTTTGAGCCGCAACTTCGGCCACCAGGCGGCGCTCAGCGCCGGGATCGCGGCGGCCTCGGGCGATGCGGTGGTAATGATGGATGGAGACGGCGAGCATCCGCCGGCCCTGGTTCCGGAGATGGTGCGGCTTTACGAAGCCGGTTACGACGTGGTGCAGACACAGCGGCACGAGGCGGGGCGCGGCCTGGGATTCAAACGGGCCAGCGGAGCGGCCTTCTACTGGCTCATTAACCGCCTGGGAGAGACCCACATCGCCGAAGGAGCGGCCGATTTCCGGCTGCTCTCGCGCGACGCGGTGAGCGCCCTGCGCCAGTTGCGGGAGTATCACCGCTTCTATCGCGGGCTGGTGGAGTGGATCGGCTTCCGCTCGGTGATTCTGCCGTACACGCCGGCTCCACGGCTGGCAGGAAGGTCCAAATATTCGCTGCTTAAGATGCTGCGGCTGGCGGAGGATGGTCTATTTTCGTTTTCGCTGGCGCCGCTACGCCTGGCCCTGGTGATCGGGGTGCTCTTCCTGGTAATTCTGACGGTGGAGATCGTCTACGTGCTGAGCCTTTGGGCCCGCGGCGCCGAGCGCTCGCTCGTGCCGGGGTGGAGCTCGCTCATGATTATGCTCACGATGAGCAGCGCCATTTCCATGATCCTGCTGGGAATCCTGGGATTCTATGTGGGGATGATTTTTGAGGAAGTGAAACGCCGGCCGGTGTACGTGGTGCGGCCTGAGGCGCAAGGGACCGGTGAAAGAAGCAGAGCACACATAGCTTTCCCGGATGCGCATTCCGGCAACGATTCTGGTTTT
This sequence comes from Bryobacteraceae bacterium, assembly GCA_035508655.1. Classification (GTDB taxonomy): domain Bacteria; phylum Acidobacteriota; class Terriglobia; order Bryobacterales; family Bryobacteraceae; genus DATGMB01. The sequence continues at coordinate 1,216 of DATJMP010000205.1, read as the reverse complement.
CGATAGCGGTCTTTCGAGTTGTTCTGGCTCTTCGTTTCTATTCCATAGACGGCGCTGTTTCAAGCCGGGACATGGGGAACCGGTTCCACTTCTCCCTACCGAGAAGATACGCCCCGCCCAGAGCGCTCTCCCCATCAGGAGCATGCCGCGTTCGCCTTCCGAACGTTGAATGCGTCAGATAGCCGACTTTAAATCCCCTCGAGTGGGCACGGCATCGCATTATCGAAACGGGCTGCACTCGGCGAGCGAGCAGCTTTTTTTCAACTTCACGGTAGCACGGGGGTTTCCGCGGCTTCGCCCACCATAGTCTGCAACTGGTTGAGCCGATTGCATAAGAAAGTGAGCAATCTTTGTGAATCGTTAACCGCCAGCCTTCGGGCTACTCTTCGGGGGGCGATTCGCGGGTGAGTTTTTCGTGGATCGCCTCCAGAATCCAGGTGTGCCGGGGGAGTCTGACCGGGCGGTTCTTCAGAGCCGCATCCAGGCGTTCCCCCATGCCGGCGGGAAGGCGCAGCAGGATCGGGGTGGTCTTGGCTTGGACTTCCCGGGGCCCGGAGCCGCCGGGCGATCCGCCGCGGTTGATGAGGGCCTCCACATCCACGGCAGAGGTGGCTTTGCGGTTGGGCTTGCGGGCAATCGCCATCAACCTGGCCCCCGGGATTGAGATTCTAAATTGATATCAAAAACATATCTATAAAGTATCTGGATTTCATCCATGGCTTTGGGATCGCAGGGCCGCAACTCGGTCACCCCCAAGCCTTGTGCGGCCGCGTTGGCGAAGGCCTTGCGGGACCCGATCGGCGTATCGATAAAAGTCAGCGCCGAGCTCTCGCGGAGAAAACTCATGGCCTCGTCGTTATCCTGGCCGCGGGAGTCGGCGCGATTGAGAAAGGCGTAGGCTTTCAGGCGCGGGTTGGCCGGTTGCATCTCACCCACGAGGGCGCCGACTTTTTCCAGCGTCCAGATGTCGAACGAACGGGGAACGAAAGGGACGAGCAGGAGGTCAGCGATGGTAAGGGCAGCGCGTTGGCTGGTGGTGTCGCGACCTCCGGTGTCGATAACGATGTCCTGATACTTTCCCGCCAGTCGCTGCGTCTGGGCGCGCACGGCTGGACCGGCGAGTTGGATGCTGGTATACCCGGCATTGCCCTCCGTCCGCTCATTGCGAAGGATGGTGAAATCGGTAGCGGTTTCCTGGTCGTCGGCATCGATCAGG
>DATJMP010000204.1:0-4341 GCA_035508655.1 Bryobacteraceae bacterium | reverse complement strand
GGGCTGAAGGCCGCCGGCTGGTACGCCGCGGTCCGGCGGGGCTGGGAGCGCGTAGAGTCACGGTTCGAGGAAGCTTTTTGTCTTCAGTTCGGGGGCGCCAGCGGAACTCTGGCCGCGCTCGGCGACCGCGGACTGGCGGTCAGCAACGCGCTCGCCGGAGAACTCGGATTGCGTTTGCCCGAGGCTCCCTGGCACGGCTTTCGCGACCGCCTGGCGGCGCTGCTGGCCGCGCTTTCCATCTACACTGCCACGCTCGGCAAGATGGCCCTGGATATCGCTCTGCTCATGCAGTTCGAAGTTGCGGAAGCCGCCGAGCCGGGTGGAGGCGGGCGCGGCGGATCCTCCGCGATGCCGCACAAACGAAATCCGACCGCCTGCATGCTCGCGCTGGCGTCCGCGAAACGTGTGCCAGGGCTGCTCGCGGATTTTGTGAGCGCCATGGTGCAGGAGCATGAACGCGCCGTGGGTGGCTGGCAGGCCGAGTGGTCCGTGGTGCATGGGATGGTACAAGCGGCCGGCGTTGCGTTGGAAAGCATGGCCGAGGTCGCGGAGGGTTTGACCGTCGATCCCGCGCGCATGCGCGCCAATCTCGAAAGCACAAAGGGCGTAGTGTTCGCCGAAAAGGCGGTGGTGATGCTTACGCCCGAAATGGGCGGGGAGGCTGCCCGGACGAAGGTGGAGGAGGCAATTCGCGAGACCGGCGCGCCCCCGGATCTTCCAGGACTGAATATTCCCGAAGACTATCTCGGCAGCGCGGAAGCGTTCCGCCGCCGCCTTTTGGAAGGAGATCGATAGTATGGCCTTTGCCCATTCACAGAGTTGCCGCATCTACTATCGCCTGGAAGGATCGCCGGACAAGCCACTCCTCGTCCTGGTCCACGCGCTGGGAACGGACCACGGACTGTGGGATCCACAAATGCCGGCGCTGTTGCGCTATTTTCAGGTGCTCCGTCCCGATCTGCGGGGGCACGGCGCGTCCCAGGTCACAGGGGGAGACTACACAATATCGCAGCTGGGAGCAGATGTTCTGGCGGCCGTGCCGCGCGAGCGATTTTTCTACTGCGGCTTGTCGCTTGGAGGAATGATCGGGCAATGGCTCGCGGCTTGCCACCCGGAGCGCGTCGAGCGTGTCGTGCTTGCCAACACTTCACCCCGCGTCGGCGATCCGGGGATCTTCGAGGCGCGGCGCCAGACGGCACTGAAGGAAGGAATGGAGGCGATTGAGCCTGCGGTCATCGAGCGCTGCTTCTCGGCGCCGTCGCATCCCGCCGCCGATTCGATCCGCGCTGTTCTTCGCCATACCGATCCTACGGGCTATGCCGGCTGTTGCGCGGCGATTCGCGATATGGATCATCGCCCGCTGCTGTCGTCCATCCGGGTTCCGACGCTCGTGATCGGCAGTGAACGGGATGTTCCGATGCCCTGGACCGGCCACGGCGCCGTCCTCGCGTCGTGCATTCCCGGGTCGCAAATCGCCAACATCCCTGCCGCCCATCTATCCAATTTGGAGCGTCCAGCGGCGTTCACTCATGCGCTCCTGGAATTTCTGCTTCCCGCACCACCGCCGGACCCCCTGGAAACGGGTTTTGCCTTGCGCCGCGCCGTCCTGGGCGACGCGCACGTGGACCGCGCCATCGCCGCCACCACGGCGTTTACTCGCGACTTTCAGGAGTTGATCACCCGTTACGCCTGGGGAACGATCTGGACGCGTCCGGGGCTGGACCCGGGGACCCGGCGCCTGCTGGTGTTGGCGATGACTGCGGCGCTCGGCCGTTGGGAGGAATTCCGCCTCCACGTGCGTACCGGGCTGACCGCGGAACTGGAGCCGGAGGATCTCAAGGAAGTACTGCTCCAGGTCGCAATTTACGCCGGCGTGCCCGCAGCCAATTCAGCGCATCAAATCGCTGCCGAAGAGCTTGCGGGGTAAGCAATCAAAGCACTCCGCCCGGACGATGAACCGCCGCGGTGCAGCGTGCTTCGTCAGGATGCCGGGACTTCCACGATCAGAACCCTCTTGGGCGCCTTGCCGACCTTGATGCGCGCGACCTCCCGGTGAGAGTGCGCGTCGATGATCGAGCAATCGTTCGTATCGCTGTTGCTGACGGCGCAGTATTGGCCGTTTGGGGAGCAGGCGATCCAATTGGGGCACTTGCCCACGTGGATGATGGGCGAGGTCTGCCGGGTCGGCAAGTCATAAACGTAGACACCCCCGTCGGCAAGGCTGGTGACCCAGAGTTGCCTGTTATCCGGCGTGAGTGCGAGGCCGTGGGTTGGCGTGTCCACTTCCAGCGGGCAATTGAGCGGTGGAGCGGGCGGCAGTTCCACGCGCTCAACCACCTTGCGGCCGGGAATATCGACGATGGCAAAACCATGCAGATTCGTGAGTGCCGTATAGAGTGTCTTCTCGTCAGCGGAAACGGTGTAGGGCCGAGGGATGCCGCCAGTGGGGATGCGGGCGGAATAGTTCATCCGGTTGAGGTCGATGACGTCGATTTCATTGCTTCCCATAGACGAGACGTAGAGGTCTGTGGCGCCTCCCGAATTGAAGCAGTTATGGGGAACTTTTATCGGAAGCACCTTCACCACTTTTTTCTGGGTCGTATCGACGATATCCACGCTGTTGCCATCCCGGATGGGAACGCCGACATAGCGGCCGTCGGGAGTGGAGGCGCACTCGTTCGGGCGGCCCGTGACAGGGATGGTGTCCAGAATCTTCCCGCTGAGGGTATCGATGATCTTGAGGTTATTTTCAGACTCCACGGTGACGAAGAGGCGCCGGCCGTCTGCGGGGGCGCACAAGCCGTGCGGCTGATTTCCAACAGAAATGGTGCCCACCGCCTTGAGTGTGCTGAGATCGATCACGGTAAGATCGTCTCCCAGGCTGTTATCGACGTACAGAAGCATCCTCGAGTGCCCCGCGGTTGCCGCGTTGACGGCGGCTCCCATGAAGAGGACGGCGAGCGCGGTGCGGAATGCGATGCGCATAGGGTACCTCCCGGATCTCGATATTCTATACCCGGCGCGCACAACGAGCGTGGTACGGCGGACCGCCCGGGGCCCATGAGTTGGAGGCAGCTTCGGCTCCTGCCGGTTTACGGTAATACTTCTCTACTATTGCCTTGAATTCATCGCAAACCACATAATTGCAAAAACCTGAAGGTTTCAAGGGTAGGAGGGGGCTTTGCGGCGAATGGGAATTTCATTCGGAAGACTTGCGGGTTTTTCCGCGGTTTTGATATTGGGGATGCTGCTGCCGGTCCGCATGGCATTCGCGCAGGGTTGAGTGATCTCACGCTCCGGTCTGGAGTCAAATGGCGCGGAAGGCGGCGGGTACTTGCAGCCGGGAGACTGGACGGCGACGCTGGGTGTGCGTCACGTCTTTTCACACGTGCATTTCAGCGGGCCCACGGAGAATTTCTCCCGGGCGCAACTGGGCACCGAGGTGCAATCCAAAACGAACCTCGATGACGTGATGTTCACTTACCAGTTGACGCCGCGCCTCAGCCTGACGGGGACGCTGCCCTTCGTGTATGCCAGCCGGCGGCTGGAATCGCAATACGCCACCTTGCACACGTCGGGGCTCGGCGATGTCAGTTTCGGAGCCCAGTACTGGCTGCGCAGCCCTAGAAGCGAGAAAGCAGGCACGAACAATGTGCAGATCGGATTGAGCCTTCTGACTCCTTCGGGCAACGACCGCCAGAGTAACGTGGTAGCAACGACCTACGGCGGACCTACTTCAACGCAGTACCCGGATTATTCCGTCCAGCCCGGAGCGGGAACCTGGGGCATGATCATGTCCTGGCAAGCCTTCCAGAATTTGGGTGATAACACCATTGCCTACGTAGACGGCGATTACGTAATGACGCAAGGCGGCTATCACAACTTCTGGACATCCCATGGAGGGACGGCGAGCGGCCCTCCTTCGCCCACGCAGGGGATGACCCAGTTCGATGCAATTCAGGACCAATACATGCTGGAAATTGGGGCCTCTCATCCCGCCCCGCGCATCAAGGGATTGGGCCTGACGCTATCGGTACGCGACGAGGGTGTGCCGGCGCGCAACCTGATCGGCAACGATCTGGGCTTCAAGCGCCCCGGCTTCAGCATTGCCTTGACGCCGGGGTTCATCTATACGCGGGGCTCGCACATGCTGCAGTTCAGCGTGGGGAAAGTGCTGATCCGCGATCGCACCAAGAGCCCGGCCGAAGAGATCAATGGTGTGCACGAAGGGGATGCGGCCTTTGCGAACTACGTATGGATGGCCGGTTATACGCTGAGGATACCGGGCAGAAAGAACAATACCGAAGCCTTGGAGCGGAACCCGCCGGCCTTTGCCGCGGG
>DATJMP010000203.1:0-5253 GCA_035508655.1 Bryobacteraceae bacterium | reverse complement strand
TCTTCCGCGCGCTGGCGGTGACCGTGGCGGCGGCACTGCTGACTTCGCTCCTCCTGGCGCTCACCTGGACACCGACGCTCAGCCACTACTTCATCCGCCGCAGTTCCGGACGCAGCCCCGCCGATCATCACGCCGTTCCGCCTCGCCTGCTGAACTTCTATCAGAGGGTTCTGCGCGTGACGCTGGAGCACAAATGGGTGCTGGCCGTTTTCTCTGTCCTTTTGATGGCGGGCATCTATTTCGGCTACCAGGCGATTGGCACGGACCTGCTTCCGGAAATGGACGAAGGCGGCTTCATCGTCGACTACATCATGCCCGCCGGCACTTCGCTGGCGGAAACCAACCGCGTGATCAGCCATATCGAACGAATTCTCCGCTCCATTCCGGAGGTGGATAACACCTCGCGTCGCACCGGCCTGCAGTTAGGCCTGGCACAGGTGACCGAAGCGAATACCGGCGATATTTCGGTCATGCTGAAGCGGAATCGCAAGCGCAGCGGTCTCGACGTGATTGCCGAGGTGCGCGACAAGATCCGCAAAGCTGAACCGGTGTGCGATATCGAAATCACGCAGAAACTGGAGGACATGATCGGCGACCTCACCAGCGCGCCGGAACCGGTGGTCATCAAGCTGTTCGCACAAGACCCGGTGCTGCTGAACCAATGGGCGGCGGCGGTGGGAGATTCCATCAAGAAGATCCCTGGCGTGGTGGATGTGCTCAACGGCATCGAAAACACCATCAGCGGTCCGGCGCGCACGTTTACGGTCGATCCTGTGGCGGCGGCGCGCGCGGGCTTTTCCGCCCAGGAACTGGAACTGGATGCCAGCGCGATCCTGCAAGGCGAACCGGCTACGGCGCCGGTAGTGGTGAACGACCGCGCCTATACGATCCGCGTGCGCTTCCCGCGCGACACCGGGCAAAGCCTGGAATCGATGCGCAAAACGCTGCTGGTAAGCGGGACCGGGAAGACGGCCACGCTCGGTTCCCTGGCCGCCATGACCGAAGATCCGGGCCAGAACGAAATCCGCCGCGACAACCTGCAGCGTAACGTGCAGGTTACGGCGCGGTTCGAAGGCATCAACCTTGGTGACGGCATGAAGGCGGTGCAGCAGGCCATCGCCGATCTGAAGCTTCCGCCCGCCATTCGCGTACAGTACGGCGGGCTGTACGCGGACCAGCAGCAATCGTTCAAGGATTTCCGCTTCGTCATGCTGCTGGCCGTGCTGCTGGTATTCATCGTACTGCTGTTCGAATTCGGCGGCTTCGCGGCGCCGCTGGCGGTGCTTTCTTCGGCGCTGCTCTCCACGTGCGGCGTCATTGCGGCGCTGCTGATCACCGGCACCACGTTTAATCTCTCTTCGTTCATGGGCCTGATCATGGTGATCGGCATTGTAGCCAAGAACGGCATTCTGCTGCTGGATGCCGACCAGAAGTTCCGAGCCGAGGGCGTTCCGCCCGAAGAGAGCATGATCCGCGCCGGCGAGCGCCGCCTCCGCCCCATCATGATGACGGCGCTGGCCACCGTCGCCGGCATGCTGCCGCTGGCGTTCGGCCTGGGCACCGGCTCGGAAATGCTAAAACCCCTTGCGATCGCGGTAATCGGAGGCATCGCGGCCTCCATGGTCCTCTCTCTGGTGGTAACGCCGGCCGTGCGCTACTATCTCGGCCGGAAAGCGTAAAAGGAGCAAACACCGATGAAGAAAGTTCTGATACTCGCCTTGGCAGCCGCGGCCGCATTCGCCGCGGAAGGTTACAGGGTGATCACAAAGATCAAGATCGGCGGTGAAGGCCGGTGGGATTATGTCGCCATGGATCCCGCCAACCGCCGCCTTTACGTTTCCCACGGCAGTTCTGTGGAAGTGGTGGATCCCGATGCCGGCAAAGTGGTTGGCACCATTTCCGGCCTGCACGGCGTGCACGGAATCGCCATCGCCAACGACCTCGGCAAGGGATTCATCACCAACGGCCAGTCCGGCAGCGTGACGTTTTTCGACCTGAAGACGCTGGCCAAGAGCGCCGAGCCGACGGCGGGCAAGAATCCGGACGCCGTCTGCTATGAGCCCAAAACCAAGCACGTCTTCGCCATCAACCATACCGGCGGAGATGCCACGGCGATCGATGCCAAGACCGGTGAAGTGCTGAAAACCTTCCCGATCGGCGCCAGCGCCGAATTCTGCCAGGCGGACGGCGCGGGCAAGCTGTACGTCAATATCGAATCGTCGAACGAAGTGGTGGAGATCGATGCCGCCAGGAACGAAGTCACGCGGCGCACCTCGATCCTGCCCTGCGAAGGGCCGAGCGGGCTCGCCATCGACGTGAAAGGCAAGAAGCTGTTTTCGGTCTGCGACGGCGTGATGGCGGTCACCGATATTCCGACCTTCAAGGTGATCGCGACGCCCAAGATCGGCCAGGGGCCGGACGCCGCGGCGTTCGATCCGGGAACCGGTCTTGCCTTCAGCTCTAACGGCGCGTCCAGCACGCTCAGCATCGTGAAGCAGGTCAACGGCAGCTACCAGACTGTGGACACGGTAAACACTGAGCGCGGCGCGCGCACCATGGCGCTCGATCCGCAGACGCACAAAATCTTCCTGCTCGCAGCGGAATTCGGCCCGGCGCCGCCGCCCAAAGAAGGGCAGAAGAAGGGGCGTGCTCCGGTGATTCCGGACAGCTTCCACGTGCTGGTAGTGGGAAAATAGGCTCGACCGCGGATGTCGCATGACAGCTCTTCCGAGCTGTCATGCCGGGTTTCCGCCCGGCAGGCGGCGGGCGAAAGCCCCGCCGCCAAGCACCGCCCTAACGGAGAAATCCGCGCCCTATACCCGCCTGCTACAGTTGAAGCAAGCACGCTATGAACGAATCCGGTGAGAACCAGGTGGAATCCGGGGCAACGCGCCCTGTTTCCAGGTCGCGTTTTCGGGGCCCTCTGCGGCTGTTCCTCGTGCTGGCCGTGTTGGCGGCGACGTTGATCTTGATCTTCCCCCTCGTTTTCGGTCCGCGGGTCGATGTGCCGGCCGAACTCGAATTCGGCAATCCATCCTCCGTCTTCGTGCAGATTTCCAACCAGAACCTGACGCCGCTGCAAAATGTCGATTACACATGCGAGCTTTCCAAGCTGACGTTGGCGAACGGCTCCGAAGTCCCAAACGAGAATGTGCTGGTCCGGGGGGCGATTCGGAAAATTGACGGCCGCTCGGCCGCCGCCGCGCGCTGCCAGGCCGCCTATCTGGTGACATCACCCTTGCAGGCGGCCGAATACAAGCTGACGCTTACTTACCAGGCGTATCCCTGGAAGCGGCAGCGGACCAGCGTCTACCCGATCGTCGCCAAAGTGAACGCCAAAGGCGAAATCATCGGCTGGAAGTTGCAATAACCGCGCCGCGATTCACACTGGAAGCGATGCCGGAATGTAGCGTGGCTTGTATGGGCAGCGCTTCTTGAATTCGGCGAAATTCACGGTCAGGCCGAGGCCGGGGCCTTCAGGGAGCGCCACCGTGCCTTCTTTCTGCACCGGGAATTTGCCGTCGGTCAATTCGACGAACAGGTCGCTATCGGCCGCTTCCCATTCCTGGACCAGGAAATTGCGGCAGACCGACATCGCGCTGATGGACGCCACGTGCGCAATCGGCCCGCTGCATTGGTGCGGCGCAACCTCCACGCCGTAGGTATCGGCCAGCGCGGCAATCTTGCGGATTTCGGTGATGCCGCCGGCGTGCATGACGTCCGGCTGGATGATGGACGCGCCGCGGTGCTCCAGCAGTTCGCTGTATTCGTAGCGGGTGAACAGGCCTTCACCAGTGGCGATCGGCACCGGTGACTTGGCCGCCACGTCGCCCAGCTCGCGCGGCGATTCGCGCAGGACCGGCTCTTCGATCCATAGCGGCTTGTAGGGCGCGATGGCCTCTGCCATCTCGATGGCGGAGCGCACGGAAAGGGTTTCGCTGGCCTCGAGCGCCAGATCCATCGAATTTCCCACCGCGCCGCGGACGGCAGCAAGCTCGGCCGCCAGGCGCTGCACACGTTCTTTTTCCGGTCCGTCCATCGGGATCGACCATTTGACGGCGGTCCATCCGCGCGCCCGGGTTTCACGCGCCCACCCGGCGAACGCCTGCGGCGTGCGCTTGTCTCCAGTAAGCGTCGCGTTCCAGTGCGTATAATACGTGCGCAAGCGTGGACGCAGCGCGCCTTCCAGCAGCCGCCACACGGGAATGCCGAGCCGCTTGCCCTCGATATCCCACAGAGCGATATCGATGGCGGAAAGCGCGGTCATTGCGGGCGGCCCGTTGCGCCAGCGGGAGAGCAGGTAATAGCTGCGGTCCCAGTGCTCCTCGATGCCGCCCGGATCTTTGCCGATATAGCTTTCCGCCAGCCAGCGGATTTCGTTTTCGACCGCGTCTTCCCGGCCCTCGAGCGTGCCCTCGCCCAAGCCGGTGATGCCGGCATCGGTCTTGACCTCGACAAACAGGAGATCACGCCAGCGCAACGTGACCTTATGGACTTCGAAGCCGGTGATCTTTACGCGGCCCAAAGGGGCCGGCGCGGCGAAAGCGGGCGCGCAGGCAAGGCCGGCAGCGAGGCGCGAGAGGCAGGCGCGGCGCGTCGGCCGGGACGTGGGATGCATAAACCGATCCTACCCCTTCTTGGGCGGCTCGGGGCGGCTGTAATCTTCGATGGTCCGGCGGAACTGAATCCCGGCCTTGCGGTAATCGAAGACGAGATCGGCAATGCGCGCCCCGATGACTTCGATGCGTTTGAGGTCGCGGGTGCCGACGCCATGCTCCTCGGCCAGGCGCAGAGTGCTGTCGCAGGTCTCGAACGGCTTGGTGCCGCGATCGGCCATGGGATCGAAGCCCATGACGGCTGCGCCAACCGCATCCACGCACACGGTATTCTTTCCCGCCACCAGCAGGTGAGGCGCGACATAGCGCGCCAACTCGCCGACGGTCTCCTGCCCGGTCTGCGATTCGATGCCATCGATGATGGCGAGATCGATGGGCCGCGCGGCCACCAGGTCCGCTACGCAGCGCGGTACGCGGTAGCCGCCCTCCCGCGGGCTCTTGGGATCGTTTTCGGGCGGCGAGCACTTCGCAGGCTGGCGTGAGCCGGAATGGATGGGGAAGCGGCCGCCAAGCGGCACGCGCCCGGCCTCATCGACCGGTGCGCCGTCCCCATAGATGGTGCACGGCGTGATGCCAAAGCAGTTCTTCATGGAAAGCGTGATGCCCGCGGTCAGATGCTCTTTCAATTTGGCGATGG
>DATJMP010000202.1:0-4364 GCA_035508655.1 Bryobacteraceae bacterium | reverse complement strand
AGGCGCACCGGCGCTTCCAGCCAGTCGCCCCAGAAGCCTTGGCCGTTGGCAATGCGAATCATACACGCTCCGCTTCGCTGCGCGCGGGGGCCGGGGACCGGGGGCCACGGGCCGGGGAATTGGCGTGCTCCATACTTGCCTCCAGCGCGAAAGTCAGGATCCGCCGCGTTTCCAAGGGGTCGATTACGGCATCGCAGTGGCCGCGCGCGGCGGCGTAGCGGGCGTCCAGCCAGCGCTCGTAATCGGCGCGGGTCCGCTTCGTGGCTTCGCGCAAATCCTCCGGCAGAGGTCCGCCTTTATATTTTTCCAGCTCCACCGAGTACAACGCCATCACCGCCGCGTCGCCCTCCATCACGCCGATGCGGGCAGTGGGCCAACTGAACGTGAAATTCGGATCGAACCCCTGGCCGGCCATGGCGTAGTAGCCGGCGCCGCTGGCATGGTTGAGAGTAAGGACGATCTTGGGCACCGTGGCGCAGGCCATGGTCTCCACCATTTCGGCGCCGGCGCGGATGATGCCTTCGCGCTCGGCCTCCGGCCCCACCATGAATCCCGAAACATCCTGCAAGTAAATGAGCGGCTGTCCGAGCCGCTCGCTGGTCTCGACGAAATACGCCACCTTGCGCGCGGTCTCCGTGTAGATGATGCCGCCGATACGCGGGCGGCCTTCCGTCTTCAGAAATCCGCGGCGGTTGGCGATGATGGAGACCGGACGCCCGTCGAGGCGCGCATTCGCGCACAGCATCTCCGGGGCATACTCGGGCTGAAATTCGGCATAGTCTCCGGCATCGAAAATACGGAAGATGACTTCCTCCATTTCGTAGGGCAGACGATGATCGGCGGGAAGGGCGCCGTAGAGATCGGACGCGTCTTTGGAGGGGGCGCTGCCGGCGGGAGCGGGGCGTGGCGGGTCCATCTGGCGGAATCGCTCGCGGATCTGCTCCAGGCACGCGGCATCGTCCTGCGTCATGTAATGCGCCACGCCGCTGACGGCTGTGTGCAGGCGCGCCCCGCCGAGGGCTTCCGAATCCACCACCTGGCCGGTGGCGCCCTTCACCAGGTTGGGGCCGCCCAGGCCCATGAAGCTGGTGCCCTCCACCATGAAGATGACGTCGCTCAACGCCGGCAGGTACGCGCCGCCGGCGATGCACGGGCCCATCACCGCGGCGATCTGCGGGATGCGCAACTGGCGGCGCATCTGCGAATTGTAGAGAAAGATGCGGCCGGCGCCGTACTGGCCGGGGAAGATGCCGTCCTGGTAGGGAAGATTGACGCCCGCCGAATCCACCAGGTAGACGATGGGCAGACGGTTGCGCATGGCGATCTCCTGCGCGCGCAGAATCTTGGTGATTGTCTCCGGCCACCACGCGCCGGCCTTGACGGTCGCATCGTTCGCCACCACCACTGCCGGCCGGCCTTCGATCTTGCCCAGGCCCGTCACCACGCCCGCCGCCGGCGCCTGTCCATCATAACGGTCGTGGGCGATGAGCAGCCCGATTTCGAGGAAAAACGAGCCCGGGTCGAGCAGGTGCGAAATACGCTCGCGCGCGGTCATCTTCCCGGCGCGGTGCTGCCGCGCGATGCGCTCCGCGCCTCCGCCTTCGCGCAGGCGGTCTTCGAGCTTACGCAGTTGCTCGACCAGCAAGCGCATGTGCGCCTGGCGCGCGGGGTCCATCCGGGACGGATTCCCTTCGGTCACGTTATTTCAGTTGCGAAAAATCTGTCGGGCTCATGAAAACCGAGTCGACCTTCTGCACGATCTTGCCGTTAGCCTCCGAGTCCGCCGAGACCTTCTTCCATTCCGGATCGTTGCGGAATTCCTGCCAGTTCTTCTTCGCCTCTTCCATGCTGGGATGCGCCAGGATGTAGATGAGCGTGGTCTTCGACCGGTCGTCCTGGGGCACCCAGTAGCCAATGCTCTCCATGTGGTGGCGGTTGAAAATGGTAATCGTGTGATCACGGAAGCGGGCCTTCAGCGCTTCCAGCTTGCCTTCATAACAGGTGTAGGTGCGCAGTTCGTAGACGCGCGTCTGCGGGAAAGCGAATCCGGCGAACAGTACCGCGAGCAGCATAAGTTTGCGAGCCATCAGCAATAGTTTACAGCGGAAAATGGGGAATCCAACGGCCGCGGCCTGATGTGGGGCAGGTTGGCAACCTGCGGCCGATTGGCAATCGGCCCGCCCCGATCTCACCACGCCTACGCCAGTTCAGGGCACTTCGCTCGTCGGGTGCGATTCTTCCACGAAAATCAGGCCATCGTAGAGTTTGGCCGGAATCTGGGCGGTCAGTGCTTCGCTCCACATCACGCCGGTGAGGCGGAACAGGTGGGGCTCGCTCAGCCAGGCGCCCAGCACGCTTTGCGCGGGCACCCGCCTCAGGTCCAGGAAGAACGCCGGCATGCCGGCCGCGCTGAGCACGGCATCGCCAGTGCCTTCCGGCGAGGCTTCCACCCGGCGTGCCAGAACGCTGTCATGTTCGACTGCTCGCAGTTCGCCGCCCCGGAACGCATACCCCACGGTGTACAACTGCCGCCCGTAGCGCGCGCGCAGCCAGTTGCCCATGGCGCCGGGTGCGGCGGAGACATTGGCATTGTGCGTCAGTGCCACGATCTTTTCGCCCGGATGTGCAGTCGCCAGCCATTCCACGTTGCCGGCCATCGACTCCGCGCGGAACGCCTGCCCCTTACTGCTGAGCTGCATCTCTCGCATCTGGTATGCCACCGCGGCGGCCTGCCGCGCTTCGCGCCACGCGTCTTCTCCGGATGCCGCGGACAATTCGCGATGATGGGCATCCAGCATGTGCGCCACTGCCGTCGCGGCCGACGCCGCCCGCCCGGCATCGCGAATTTCCTGGTATGCGAGTTCGGCCGACCCGGCCGTTTCCGGCGCATACTGTTTGAGATAGTCCACCACCATCGCGGCCGCTTGTGGCGAAGACTGCATGTCGAAACCGGCGAGACTCAAGACGGGATGCGGTCCGGGGGCGGTGTTATAGGCGCGCATCCACCGGACCAGTTGCAGCATCTCCACGGTTTCCCACGGCCATGCGTTCAGCTTCTCCAGCGCTGCCGTCGCGTCCCCTTCGCCCGTCTTGATGTACCGGTCGAGGGCGTGCGCTTCGGCCCAATCGGCTCCGATGGCCACCACCGAAAACTGCTTGTGCTCCACCAGGTATTGGATGATTCCGCGATTGATCTCGGCGAACTCGCGCGTGCCGTAAGATGCTTCACCCAGAGCCACGATGCGCGCATTGCCGATCGCCTGGCTCAATGCTGGCAATCCCTCCGGCAGCGCGGCGGCCCGTTGTTTTATCTCCTCCACCACGCGCCGCACGGCCTCCCGTCCAGTGAGCGGGACCCCCAGGTTCGTAACGATCAGGACCGAACGCCGCAACTTCCACGTGCCATCGATTTTGACCCAGGTGTCGCGGCTGGCGGATGTCGCGGTCCGGGCCGCGTCCGGTGAGGTCACGGTGGTCTGGTTATTGACCGAGACAGAGGCCTCGCTGCCGCTTGCGCGAACGGCCGTCACGGTGGAGTGCGATGCGTACCGTGTGCCGCGGCGCAGGTCGGCTTCCATCTGCGCGAGAACGGAAGCCAGCGGCATGCGCTCAGCGCCGATTGTCACCTGGGCGTCTGGCGTAGCCAGCGCAGCCACCGCTTGCAGGTTCCCGGCGGCGTAGGCGGCGTCCACCCGGGCATAGAGCTTTTGAAACGCTTCCTGCCCTGCGGCATCGGCAGTACCGAGGATCTCGAATGCCGCGCGATCCACCCACACGCGAGCCCTGCCGGAGACCAGAACTCCAATCTCCACCGCCTGTGCATCCGCCGCCACGTCGCCCGAAATCTCGTACGTCTGCCAGGAAGCAGAGGTGATGGGCCGGTCGCCCATGTCGTCATAGAAACCGGGTTCCCCACCCGTACGCTCCACTCGCAGCCACAATTGGGCGCGGTCGGAAGCGCCGGGATGTTCCAGCCGCACCGCCGCGCGCAGTCGCACGGTCTGGCCGCGACAAGGCGCGGCATCCATCCGCCGCATAAGAGAGCCGCGTTCTTTCAACGCCGCCGCGGGAGGAGTGATGACGGCGCACGCCGCCGACAGGCAGCCTTCGTGCCGCATTTCCGACGTGAACCCGGCCCGTTCGGATTCCGGCGCCAGCCGCCAGTCGGATTGGGCCGCGAGCAGCGTGGGGAAGAGAAGGAGTGTGGCTTTGACGCAGAGACGCAGAGCCCCAGAGAAACCACAGAGACGAATGTGCTTCTGCACGACCTCTGTGTCTCTGCGTCTCTGCGTCAAATGGGAACCGGTCAGTGCCGCCCGAAACGCCGGCCGGTGGACGGCATGCGGAAACTGGGCCGCGGGCGC
>DATJMP010000201.1:0-5087 GCA_035508655.1 Bryobacteraceae bacterium | reverse complement strand
CGTCGCTGGCGTCGAGCAGTCTCTTCAACTCGTTAAAAGTGAGCGATTCATTTACCGCCAGTGCGCTCAGGATGCCCAGCCGTAGCCGCTCGTGGATGAGCCGGTCGAGGTGCGGCGCGCAGGCCGGGCCCACGGGCTTTTCGGCCGGTGCGGCCGGCCCCGTCTTTCGAGCCGCATTCTGCTTACCCGCCATATTTCACCGCGATGATGGTTCCGAAAATCAGGTGCAGGCCGCCGAAACTGGCGGCCAGCAGTGTGTCCCCGCCCGGCAGCCATAGCGCCAGCGCGCCGGCCGCCATGAAGCAGGCACCCATCAGCGGCACCACCCGCACCGAAGCGCCACCGCCGGAAACCACCGCCGCTCCGTACAGCAGCATCCACGTGCCCGGTAGGAGGTTGGCCACGCCGGCCCGGAACAGCACGGCCGTCAGGACCGCGCCCGCCAGCATGGCAGGTGCAAACCCGGCTACGAACTTCCGTCCCGGTCCGGAGATCAGCGGCAGGTTCGCGCGCCGCGCCTTCCAGGCCGCGCCGCCCACGCCGATCAGCAGCGCCAGCAGGGCCTCGGCAACCCATACCGCCAGCCAGCGCCCGGCCGAGACCTGCCGCGAAGCCATCCACGCGGCGGCCAGTGCGGTCGAACCCATCAGCATGCCGCCGATTCCCGGTACGGCCGTGAACGATCCCGCCCGTTCGATGGTCTGCCGGATATACCGCAGGTTGTCGATGGCGCGCGTCTGGATTTCAATGGGCTGTGTAGCCGCCATGCAGCCAGCATACATCGTGGTTAAATTAATTTCAAGTACTTTTCAATATAAAGTCGTACGCGGCTGCTTCTGCCTCCCTGTTAAAATACAGCCGTGGAGGCGACCGGCGAGTACTCGCGTGCGGATATCCGCCGTAAGTTTGGCCTTTCCGAGCGCCAACTGAAGAGCTGGGAACGGCAGCGGTTTATCGAGGGTGGCCAGACCTATTCCTTTTCCGATCTCATTTCCATCCAGACCCTGCTGAAATTGCGGGAAAATCGCGTGCCGCCGCGTGAGATCGCGGGTGCCCTCACCGCGCTGCGGGAAAAGCTGGAATGGGTGAAACAGCCCCTGGCCGAGCTTCGCATCGTGTCAGACGGCAGGAAGATCGCCGTCCGTGTGGGCGGTCAGAACATGGAGGCCATCAGCGGCCAGATTCTGTTCGATTTCGACACCGCCGAGCTGGGGGACCTGAAGAATTTCCCCGAGCGCAAACGCACCGGCGAGCGCCTGAAGGAAGCCGAGGTCTGGTTCCAGCGCGGGCTTGAGCTCGAGGAGACGGGCGCCCCTATATCCGAAGCCATTGCCGCGTACCGCAAGGCGCAGGAACTGAATCCCGCGGCAGCCGGCGCCCTTGTGAATTTAGGCACGATTTATTACCGGCAGCGCAAGTTCGCTGAGGCCGAGCAGTATTACCGGCAGGCCATCGAAGCCGATCCGTTGTATCCACTGGCACAATTCAATCTCGGCAACCTCTACGACGAGCAGGGACGCACCGCGGAGGCCATGGGCCATTACCGCCGGGCCCTGGAGCTCAACCCGCAGTACGCCGATGCTCATTTCAATCTCGCTCTGCTCTGCGAGCGTCTGGGCGAGGCCTTGAAAGCAGTGCATCACTGGAAGTGTTATTTGAAGCTGGACGCCGCCGGGCAATGGGCGGAGATCGCACGCCGCCAGCTGGAGCGGCTCCGCCGCGAAACCGTCATCGGCCCCCGCGCCGGCGTCGGCCGCCGCCCGGACGCCGAAAACGCATAATCCGGCAGCCGCCTCCGCTGATATCCTGAAAAGTTGGAGCCGGAAATTTGAACCGCATTCTGCTCGCATTCCGTTGCTTTTTCAACATCTTGTTTCATGGTGAACTGGGACAGCCGGCGCTCGCCGCGTTGGGCCTTTCGCGCCGGGCCGCCGCGCCGGCGCCTGCGCCGGCCGCCCGCTCTGTTCCCGTCGAACGCGCTTCCGACGGCGCTTTGCAAATGCTCGGTATCCTGCAGCGCGATTCGCGCCTCATCGATTTCTTGCAGGAGGATATCACCGCCTATGCGGACGACCAGATCGGCGCTGCCGTGCGGGAATTGCACGACCAGTGCCGCGATTCGCTGGCCCGCTACGTGACGCTGCAGCCGGTGATCGATGGCGTCGAAGGCACGTTTGCCAACACGCCCTCGGCCGACCCCAACTTGGTGAAATTCGTGGGTAATGTGCCGGCCGCGCCGCCCAAGGGCGGAATGCTGCGCCACAAGGGCTGGCGCGCCGCCAAAGTAGATCTGCCGGCCTTGGCGGGCCGCCAGGACGCTTCGGTCATCGCGCCGGCTGAAATCGAAATCGAATAAGGGATTGGGGGTTAGGGTTAGGGATTCGGGATCGGGGCCACGGGTCTGGGGCCGGGGATTGGGGACGCTGCTGGCGCCCTAATCCCCAATCCCTGATCCCCAATCCCCAGTTAGTATGGAACCGCAATACGTAATCGGAATCGACTTGGGCACCACCAATTCTGCGCTCGCCTTCGCCGAGGCCGCGGCGGAAGCGGATCCGTTTGCCCCGCCTGACGTTCGTTTGCTCGCCTTGCCGCAGCTCGAAAATCCGGGCGAGGTCCGCGAGGAGAACCTGCTGCCCTCGTTTCTTTATCTGCCGGGCTCGTCGGATTTCCCCGCCGGCACCATCGCGCTCCCGTGGGACGCCGGCCGCGATTTCGTGGTCGGACGCCTCGCGCAGAAGCGTGGCGTGGAAAACGCCGGCCGGCTCGTCTCGTCCGCCAAATCGTGGCTGTCGCACTCCGGCGTAGATCGCACCGCTCCACTGCTGCCCTTCCGCGCTCCGGACGGAGTCGACAAGGTTTCGCCAGTGGAAGCCAGCCGGCGTTATCTCATGCATCTGCGAGAGGCCTGGGACTCCCGCATGCCCGATGCGCCGTTTACCAATCAGCATGTTCTGCTGACGGTGCCCGCATCGTTTGACGCGGTCGCGCGCGAACTGACGCTCGAAGCCGCGCGCCAGGCCGGCTACCAGGATGTCACCCTGCTGGAAGAGCCGCAGGCTGCCTTTTACGCCTGGATCGAGCGCCACCCCGACTGGCGTGAGCGCGTGGAGGTAGGCGACCTCATTCTCGTAGTCGACATCGGCGGAGGAACTACTGATTTCACCCTCATCGCCGTCACCGAATCTGGCGGTGAGCTCACGCTGAACCGCGTCGCGGTCGGCGAGCACATCCTGCTCGGCGGCGATAACATCGACCTGGCCCTGGCCGGCCTCGTCGCGCAGCGCCTGGCGGAAAAGGGAACGCGCATCGACTCCCGCCAGCACCTCCAGCTCTGGGCCAATTGCCGCGTCGCCAAAGAAAAACTCCTCGATCCGCAAAGCAAGGCCGATGAGCAGCCCGTTACGCTTCTCGGCAAAGGCACGGGGCTCGTCGGCGGCACCATCAAGGCCTCGCTGCGCCGCGCGGATATCGAACAGGTGCTCGGAGAAGGCTTTTTGCCCGCGGTCGGCAGCAGCGAAATGCCGGCCGTACAGCGGCGCGTCGGTCTTCAGGAGCTGGGATTGCCGTACGCAGCCGATCCCGCCATCACCCGCCACCTGGCACGCTTCCTGCGCCAGCAGGCTGCCGGAACCGAGCACGGTACCGTTCGGCGCGGCGCCAGCGGTCTGGCTTGTCCCACGCACGTGCTCTTCAACGGCGGTGTGCTCCATGCCGGTCTGGTGCGGGAACGCATCGTCGGGACACTCAATGCCTGGCTGAAGGAAGAAGGCATGCCGCCGGTCGCGGAGCTCACTGGCGAGGATTTGATGCATGCCGTCGCGCGCGGTGCGGCCTATTACGGCCTGGCGCGGCGCGGCCGCGGCGTGCGCATTCACGGTGGTGTGCCGCGCGCCTATTACGTCGGCATCGAAAGCGCCATGCCGTCCATTCCCGGTTTTCCCGCGCCGTTGAAGGCGCTGGCCGTCGTCCCGTTCGGCATGGAGGAAGGTTCGGAGCACCGCATTCCGAACCGCGAATTTGGCCTGATCGTCGGCCAGCCCGCCGAGTTCCGCTTCTTCACTTCTGCTGCGCGCAAGAACGATCAGCCCGGCGACATGATCGAAGATTTCGACGATGACCTGCAGGAGCTTTCCCCCATGGAGGTCGCCTTCGGGGGCGAGTCCTCGGCGGAAGTCGTCCCCGTTTCCTTCGAAACCGTGGTCACCGAAACCGGCATGCTGCAACTCTGGTGCGTGTCCCGCGACGGCCGCCGCTGGAAACTCGAATTTAACGTAAGGGAGAAAGTGCAAGCATGATGGAGACCGGGGGCCGGGGACCGGGGGCCGGGGAAAACCCGCTCACAGCGGTCGTCGTAGCGCGTCCCGGGTCATGCAACCGCCGTTTCGGGTACGCCACGCCAAGCGACTCGTGCGCGTCCCCGGTCCCTGGCCCCCGGCCCCCGGCCCCTGTTCTATGAAGATAGGCATCGATCTCGGCACCACCAATTCCGCCCTGGCCTACATCGACGAGCGCGAGGCCGAAGACCGCGATTTTCCTCCATTGCACATTTTCGAGACGCCCCAACTCGTCGCCGCGGGCCGCGTCGAGCCCCGTCGCACGCTGCCTTCGTTCCTCTTTCTCGAAGAGGGCCAGCCCGTGGGCGTCTACGCGCGTGAGCAGGGCGCGCTGGTCCCTACGCGTCTGGTCCATTCGGCGAAATCATGGCTGTCGAATCCCGATGTTGACCGCACCGCTAAAATTCTCCCGTGGGATTCGCCCGAGACCGGCCGCGTTCTCTCCCCGGTCGAGGTTTCGGCTCGTTTCTTGGCCAAATTCCGTGAGGAATGGGATCGCGCCAAGGGTGCGCCGTTGACCGGGCAGGACATCGTCCTCACGGTGCCAGCCTCGTTTGACGAAGAGGCGCGCGAGCTGACCGTCATGGCCGCCCGCGACGCCGGAATCGAGCGTTTGACGCTCCTCGAAGAGCCCGCAGCCGCATTCTATTCCTGGATCGCGCACAACCTGGCGCAATCGCGCAAGAAGCTTTTCGACGGCCAGGTCGTCCTGGTGTGCGACGTCGGCGGCGGCACCAGCGACTTCAGCCT
>DATJMP010000200.1:0-8214 GCA_035508655.1 Bryobacteraceae bacterium | reverse complement strand
ACGGTGGCGGAAGACGATTTCACGCCGGAATCGGAAATCTGGCGGGGGCTGGTGCTGGGCGTACGGGACTATGCGCGCAAGACGCGCTTCCGCAGCGTGCTGCTCGGGCTTTCCGGCGGCATCGATTCAGCGCTCACGGCGGCGGTGGCCGCCGAGGCGATGGGCGCGGAGAATGTGCTCGGCGTGATGATGCCCTCGGTGTATTCGAGCGAGGGTAGCGTGACGGATTCCGAAAAACTGGCGCGCAATCTCGGCATCCGAACGCTCACGCTGCCGATTTCCGGCATCGTGGAGGCATTCGAGAACACGCTGGCGGAGGCGTTCCACGGGCTGCCGCAGGACGTCACCGAGGAGAATATCCAATCGCGGATTCGCGGCAACCTGCTGATGGCGCTCTCCAATAAATTCGGCAGCCTGCTGCTCACCACGGGCAACAAGAGCGAAATGTCGGTGGGTTATTGCACGCTTTACGGGGACATGAACGGCGGACTGGCGGTGATCGCCGATCTGCCGAAGATGATGGTGTACCGCGTGGCCCGGTGGCGGAACGGCGTGCGGCCGGATATTCCGGAAGCGATTTTGACGAAGGCACCATCGGCCGAGCTGCGGCCGAACCAGACCGACCAGGATTCGCTGCCGCCATACGATCTGCTGGACCAGATTCTGGAGCGGCACGTGGAGCAGAGCCAGTCTGCGGAGGAGATTATTGCCGACGGGTTCGACGCGGACACGGTGCGGCGGGTGCTGCGGCTGGTGCGGATGGCGGAGTTCAAGCGCAAGCAGGCGGCGCCGGTTCTGAAAGTGACTTCGCGCGCATTCGGCACGGGGTGGCGGATGCCGATCGTGCGGCAGGAATAGGCACGCGAACTGGCGCGGGGGCGGCGGAGTTGGGCTGCGGCTCGAATTTCAGCGGTTTGATTTCTGGAGAGGGTTGCTGTGTTGCGACCGACGCTCTGTCGAAGGTCATGATGGGGGCGGTATCCGGCTGGTCCGGAATGCCGGCACGGATGCCGGCATGGCCGGCCAGGAGGCCGGCGCTACGGCAGCGTCGGGTTGGCGGGCGCGGCTCGGAATCTGGTTTGTGGCCGGGACGCTGCGCCGGCCGTGTGTGATAGCCTGCCAATCATGACGCGGCTGGGTTTGGTGTTTCTACTCTCGACGGCTGCGGCTGCACAGGTTTTGCCGCCGGAGCAGCTTGCGGCCCTCCAGTGGCGCGGCATCGGCCCGGCAGCTACCGGCGGGCGCATCGCCGATATCGCAGCGTCGCGTCTACCCGGTGAACCGGCGCAGGTCTATATCGCGGTTTCCACGGGGGGCATTTTCAAGAGTTCGAACGAAGGGGTATCGTTTGCGCCGGTGTTCGATCAATCGGGCGGGATGCAATCGATCGGCGCCATTGCCGTGGCGCCTTCCAATCCATCGATCGTGTGGGCGGGCGGCGGGGAAGCGGACAACCGCCAGAGCTCGTCCTGGGGCGACGGAGTTTACAAGTCTGCCGACGGCGGCGGGCACTGGGAGAGGATGGGGCTCGAAGAGACGCGGCACATCGGCCGCATCGTGATTGACCCTGCCGACCCGAACACCGTTTACGTGGCCGCGGTGGGCCACCTCTGGGGACCCAACCCCGAGCGCGGCGTCTTCAAAACCACCGACGGAGGGAGCACCTGGCAAAAGGTACTTTACAAGGACGAAAATACCGGCGCTACGGATCTGGCCATGGACCCGCGCGACCCGCAGCGGATCTTCGCCGCTCTCTATCAGCGGCAGCGGAAGAACTGGGGATTCAACGGCGGCGGACCAGGCAGCGGAATCTACCGCACGAACGACGGCGGCGCTACGTGGGCGGAGGTGACCAACGGGCTGCCCGCCGGTGACAAGGGACGGATTGGCCTGGCGGTTTCGGCGGATGGGGCCGTGGTTTATGCCGTGGTGGAGGCGCAGAGTGGAGGCGGCGTGTACCGCAGCCGGGACGGCGGCGATACCTGGGAGCACATGAATTCGCTCGACCCGCGGCCGATGTACTTCAGCCGGCTCTACGTCGATCCGGGAAACTCAGAGCGGTTGTACATGATGGGCTCCAACCGCGGCTTTTACATTTCGGAGGATGGGGGGCGGAACTTTTTCGACATTTTCAGCCACGTCCACAGCGAAGACCACGCCATGTGGATCGACCCGGCCAACACCAACCACCTGATAATCGGGGGCGACGGCGGCGTTTCGATCTCGTTCGACCGCGGGCGCACGTGGCTGTTCCGCACGAATTTGCCCATCGGCCAGTTTTACAGCGTAGACGCGAACCAGGCCGACCCTTTTCTGGTGTGCGGAGGATTGCAGGACAACGGGAGCTGGTGTACACCGTCCGCTACCCACATGGATTACGGCATTTCCTTCAAGGACGCGTTCAACGTGGGAGCGGGCGACGGGATGCAAACGGATTTCGAGGGCGGCGGGCGCACGCTGCTGGTGGAGGCGCAGAACGGGATTCTGGGGCGCGTCGATCTGGCCAGCATGGAGCGGCAGTCGCTCGGTCCGGTCGAGCCCGCCCAGCGGGGCGCCAGCGGTTATCGCTGGAACTGGACATCGCCGCTGGTGGTTTCCGCCTTGGATCCGAAGACTATCTACGCCGGCGCCAATGTGCTATTCCGTTCCGACGACCGTGGGGTGAGCTGGAGGGCGATCAGCCCCGATCTGACGGCAGCCATCGACCGCGAAACGCTGGAAATGATGGGCGGGCGCGTGCCGGCACAGGCGCTTTCCCGCAACGACGGCGTGGTGTCTTTCGGGACGTTGACCGCGATTGGCGAATCGCCGCTCGACCGCAACCTGCTCTACACCGGAGCCGACGACGGCACGCTCGAGCGCACGCGGGACGGCGGCCGGCACTGGACGAACCTGACCGCCAGCCTGTTGCGGGCCGGGCTGCCGCCGCACCTGGTGATCAGCAGCGTCACCGCTTCCCGGTTCGCCGCGGGACGCGTTTACGCGACGGTGGACGGCCACTCGAACGACGATTACCATCCGTACGTTCTGGTGAGCGACAACTACGGCGACACGTGGCGGCCCATCACCGCGGGGTTCCCGCAGACTTCCGTCCACCGCCTGCGGGAACATCCGGCCAACGGGAACGTGCTGGTGGCAGGGCTGGAAACGGGCGTCTACGTTTCCCTGGACCGCGGCGGACACTGGACCAGCCTGGGCGCCGATCTGCCACCGGCGCCGGTATACGACCTGGTTTTCGCCCAGGGCGGCAATGCGCTGGTGGCGGGCACGCACGGGCGCAGCATCTGGGTGCTGGATAACGTGGGCGCGCTGGCGGAAATGACGCCGGCGATGGCCGGCGGCGCTCCGCACCTGTTTCCGGTTCTGGCCACGCACCGGGAGCTGATTTACGGCGGCCAATACTGGTTCGGGGCAGGCGAGTTCTTTGCGCGCAATCCCCCCAGCGGCGCGGTGATGACCTATTATCTGCCGAAGGAGACGGCGCAGGGCGTGCAGATCGTGATTCGTGACGCCGCGGGCGAAGTGGTGCGCACGCTGCACGGACCGGGACACGCCGGCTTGAATCGGACCTGCTGGGACCTGCGGCGTTACCCGGCCGATTCGGACGGCACGGCGGCGGCCGAAGGCACTTGCGCGGCTCCGGCGAACAACAATCCGGGTTTTTCCCGCGCGGCCAACGGTCTCGGCCCTATCGTTCCGCCGGGAAAGTACAAAGCGGCGCTGGAATGGCAATCGCAGCCGTCGCGCGAAATTACCGTGCTGCCGGACCCGGCGTTTCCGCTTTCCGACGCCGATCGCTCGGCGCGGGAGACGGCGCTCATGCGAGCGTACAATTTACAGCGGCAACTGCGGCCGGCGCGCGAAACCACGCGGCTGCTGACAGAGCGGCTCGGCATCCTCTCCGGACCGGTGCGGGCGATCGGCGCCACCGCGCCGGCTGCGGCGACAAGCTTCGAAAATCTCTCCATGGAAGTTTCGCGAGCGCAGAACCTTTCGTATAACGCGATGAATGGCGCGGCGCGGGCGCAGACGGCCATCGACAGCTACGCCGGCGTGCCCACGGCCGCGCAATTGCGCGAGCTGGACTGGGCATGGGAGGACGCGCAAGCCGCGGTGGCAGCGCTCAACCATGTGATCGAGTCCATGCCGGCGCTCGAAAAGGCTGCCGGGATGACCGGCTCAGGACAAGCCTGGAGGCCGGTCTCGCTCACGCCCTGAGCCGACCCGACCAGAACTCGCCGGCCCATCAATTGGCCTTACAGTTGCAACCTCTGCGATGTATCTGTCTCCGAGGCGGTGCACTATGTCCGAATTACGACAAATCCGAGTCGCCATCATTGCCGTGGATGGTTTTGAAGAGGTCGAACTCACCGAGCCGAGAAGGGCTCTCGAGAAAGTGGGCGTCAAAACCGAGGTAATCTCGGCGAAGCCGGGGGAGATTCAAGGCTTCCGTCACCACGATAAGGCCGGAAAGGTGCGGGTGGATCTCACGCTCGACGAGGCCAGCCCGAACCAGTACGACGCGCTGCTGCTGCCGGGCGGCGCTCTGAATGCCGATGCGGCACGCGCCAATCCCAAAGTGCGGCAGTTCATCCACGAAATCGACCGGGCGGAAAAACCGATCGCGGCTATCTGCCACGCTCCCTGGGAGTTGATCTCGGCCGACCTGGTGCGCGGCCGCAAACTGACGAGTTGGCCGACCATTCAGGACGATATCCGCAATGCGGGCGGCGAGTGGCTGGACCAGGAAGCGGTAGTGGATCAGAACTGGGTGACGAGCCGGGGACCGCACGACCTGCCCACATTCAACCGGGAGATGATCGCGCTGTTTTCGCGCGTGCCCGCGGAAGCGCACCGTTAGAAGCTGCGAGGCGGGCCGGCGGCCCCGGACACGAATGGCCGAACCGATTACGTTGCGGTCCCTGCGGGAAGTGCTGGCGCGTGCGTGGTCAGGGTGGAACGAGATTAACGCTCCGCGGCTGGGAGCGGCGCTGGCATTTTACACGCTGTGGGCAATCGCCCCGCTGCTGATGGTCTTCCTGGCGATTGCCGGGCTGGTGGTTGGCCGGGAGGCCGCGCAGCACCAACTGGGAGTGCAGTTGGAGAATTTCGCCGGCGGATCCGGAAGAGCGCTGGAATCGCTGCTGGCGCATGCAGCGCGTCCGTCGCACAACGTGGTGGCCGCCGCGGTCGGATTCGCCATCCTGATTCTGGGCGCTTCCGGCGTGTTTGCCGAACTGCACGATTCGCTGAATCTGGTATGGGGAATCCGGAACCCGGAAGGGACCGGCCTGCTGGGCGTGGTGATCACGCGGTTTCTGGGCTTCCTGATGGTGCTGGGGATCGGACTCCTGCTGCTGGTCTCACTCGCAGTGACCACCGGGATTTCGATGGCGGGCCACTTCTTCGCCCGCTACCTGCCGATTTCCGGCGGGGTCCTTTACGCCGCGAACACCGCCATCAGCCTGTCGATTGTGACCCTGCTGTTCGCGCTGCTTTTCAGGCTGGTGCCACAGACACCGATCGAATGGGGGGACGTGTGGATCGGCGCGGCGGTGACTTCGGTGTTGTTTACCGCGGGGAAGTTTCTGATCGGCCTGTACCTGGGAACTTTCGGCGTGAACTCGGCTTACGGCGCAGCCAGTTCGCTGGTGATTTTCATCATCTGGGTTTACTACTCGGCGCAGATTCTATTTCTGGGGGCAGAGTTTACGCGTGCGTTCGCCGAGCGGCACGGCTCGCGCGCTCCGCGCCGGACGGACGGACCGCAGGAGATCCGGCCGAGCCCCCGCAGACTGGCATGATGGAGGACATTCGCAGCGCGCGCTTGGTTTCGCAGAATACGTTTGACCGGTGCGCCCGAAAAGCGATCCAGCTTATGTTGAAACTGGGGACACCCGGCATGCCGGCTTGCCGATTGGGGCGGACCGGTGGTGTGCCGGAACTCTTCAACACGGCCGCGCTGTGTTAGCGGGTCGGGGAAGGAAACGCATTCATGCAAGTGATTACACATCGCAAACATGCCGTGAATATGACGAAGGCGGAGCGCATCGCCAGCGCGGTGGGAGGCGGCTTACTGGCCGCTGCGGGAATCCACAGCGGCATCGCGAGGCGGCCGGCGGCGGGTATCCTGATGGCGCTGGTAGGAGGCGATCTGCTGCGCCGCGGCATCACCGGACATTCGTACGCGTATGAGGCCATGGGTGTGCGCACCGCGCCTGTGGGCCAAGGCGCCGAGATCAGCGTTCCCTATGAGCTTGGCATCCGGGCGGACGCCTCCATCACGATCGGACGGCCGCGGCAGGAGGTCTACCGCTTCTGGCGATCGATTTCGAACCTGGCGCGGGTGATGGAAAACGTGGAAGCGATCGAGGAAACGGCGCCGAGCCGCTCCCACTGGGTGGTGCGCGGGCCGGCGGGGCGAAGGCTGGAATGGGACGCCGTAATTCACAACGAAGCGGAAAACGAGATGATCGCGTGGCGCTCACTGGATGGCGCGGATATGGACCATGCAGGCTCGGTGTGGTTCAAGGACGCACCTGGCGGCCGCGGCACGGAAGTGCGGGTGGAAATGCAATACAATCCGCCGGCTGGGGTATTCGGCGCCCTGGTGGCCTCAATGGCGGGCAAAGAGCCCAGCCAGCAGATCCGGAAGGATCTATACCGGCTCAAGAGCCTGCTCGAAACCGGCGAGGTGATCACAACGGAAGGCCAGTCATCGGGCCGCGCCCGCTTCCGGCGGGAGCGAGACCGCCTGGTACAGGAAGCGTCGGAAGCATCGTTCCCCGCGAGCGACGCTCCGGCCTATAATCCATCGGCAATTTAAAAGCTGCCCACTTATCGGGAGGAGTCTTCATGAAAGCTGTTTGCTGGTATGGCACGCATGACGTGCGCGTGGAATCGGTTCCGGAGCCCAGGCTGCTGAACCACCACGATGCCCTGATTAAAACTACCTTGACGGCCATCTGCGGTTCCGACCTGCACTTGTACGACGGGTGCATTCCGACCATGCGGAAAGGCGACATCCTGGGACACGAATTCATGGGCGAGGTGCTGGAAGTCGGCCGCGACGTGCAGAACCTGAAGAAGGGCGACCGCGTGGTGGTGCCGTTCACCATCTGCTGCGGCCGGTGCTTCTTCTGCCAGAAGGGCCTGTGGTCGCTGTGCGACAACACCAATCCGGAAGCCGTCACGTGCGAATCCCTGTACGGTTCGAGCAGCGCCGGCCTGTTCGGCTACTCGCACATTTTCGGCGGGTTCGCCGGAGGGCAGGCGCAGTACGTGCGCGTTCCCTTCGCCGACGTCGGTCCGATCAAGATTCCGGAAGGGTTGCGAGACGACCAGGTGCTGTTCCTCTCCGACATTTTCCCCACCGGCTATATGGCGGCGGAGAATTGCAACATCCAGCCGGGCGACACGGTTGCGGTGTGGGGCTGCGGGCCGGTAGGGCAGTTCGCCATTCGCAGCGCCTACATGCTGGGCGCGGCGCGGGTGATTGCGCTGGACCATATTCAGTCGCGACTGGATATGGCGAAGCGGGGAGGCGCCGAGGCGATCGATTTCAGCGACATCGACACGGTGGAAAAGCTCAAGGAGCTGACCGGCGGGCGCGGTCCGGACGCGTGCATCGACGCGGTCGGCATGGAGGCTCACGGCAAGTCGATCGATGCAATTTACGACCGTGCCAAACAGGCGGTGCACCTTGAAACCGACCGGCCGCACGTTCTGCGCCAGACGATCCAGGCGTGCCGCAAGGGCGGGACGGTTTCGATTCCCGGCGTGTACGGCGGGCTGATCGACAATTTCCCCATCGGGGCGGCGTTCGCGAAGGGCCTGACGCTCAAGATGGGGCAGACGCACGTGCCACGGTATTTGCAGACGCTGCTGAACCGGATCCAATCGGGGGAGATCGACCCGAGTTTCGTGATCACGCACCGGCTGAAGATCGACGAAGCCGCCGAGGGGTACCGGACCTTCCGATACAACCCCGACGAGTGCCTCAAGGTGGTGATGAGCCCGAACTAGAAGGCTGAGCGCGAGGTTTGTTTCCTCGCAAGGACCGCTCCTTTCAGTCGCGGCTCAGATGAGAGCCGCGACTCTAGAAGGCTGGCGAAATCGCGCAGGGGCCGCTCGCTCACGCTCGCGGCTCTGATTCTGGTTTGAGGCGTCCTTGGCGGATGGTCCGCTGATCAGGGATGCCGGCGGGGACGCCTA
>DATJMP010000199.1:0-7894 GCA_035508655.1 Bryobacteraceae bacterium | reverse complement strand
ATGCACCAATCGTCGAAGCAGAGAGGGTCTCGCGGGCGCAACACGCGGCGAGGACCGGGCAGCGAGGCGGCTATCACCACAGCCATGTATGCCGCAAAGCCGGTGGCCCATGCGCGCAAAATCCTCAGGGAGCGAAGGCGGCCGCCGGTCAGGGCAGATATACCGGCCGACAGCCAAGCCGCTACGGTGGCCAGGAAGACCGCGATAAACAAGAGGTCGAAAATACTCATGCGCCGCCTCTCAGCTACTTTGCATTGTAGAGTACTCTGTTCAACTCGTCAACGGGCCGGTTGGCCGCGTTCAGGCGGCGGAAGCGGCGACGGCTCCCTCGAGGTAGATCATGCGGCCGTTCTTGATGGCGGCGTGCACCATGTTGCCGCCCCATAGCCGGCCCACGTCGCGGTAATCGCGCACGTTGAGAATCAGGATGTCGGCCGCCTTGCCGGGCTCGAGTGAGCCGGCGCGGTGGCCCAAACCGAGGGTGTAGGCCCCGTTGATGGTGGCGGCGGAGATGGCCTCTGCCGGAGTCAGGGCCATTTGCAGACACGCCAGGGCGATCACCGTCTGCATGTTGAAGACGGGAGTGACCAGGGGATTGAAATTGCTGGCCAGGGCCACGGCGGCGCCGGCTTCGACGAGCGCGCGGGCGGGCGGGGGCGGACCACCGTCATGCAACGGGGAGGCGGGTAACAGAGTGGCAATGGTGCGGGACTGCGCCAGCAGTTCGGCATGCTCCAGGCTGATATGCTCCAGGTGATCGACACTGATGGCACGGTGACCGATGGCAAGGGCCAGAGCGGCGGCGCAGCCCGGTCCGGAGGCGTGCATCTTCAGGGGGATGCCGTTGGCGGCGGCTGTTTCCAGGTATCGGACGCGCCATTCGGATGGCGCATCGTAATCGTCCCACCACAGGTCCGCGAAGCGTGCCAGCCGGCGGCGCAGAATGCCGGGCGCCACCTCAGCGATCATCCGCGCCGCGTCGAGTTCCGCCGCCGCGCGGGGTATGCGCAGAAGAAACGTCGGCATGACTTGAGGCACCGCGCCGGCAAGCGCGTGCAGGGTACGCAGGCTTTTGAACTCCGCCTTTTCATCCAGCCCCGAGCCGGTTTTGGCTTCCACTGTGGTGGTTCCATGACGCGCCATCCCTTCCAGGTAGCGGCGCAGCCGCATTTCGAGCAGGCGAGCGCTGGATGAGCGGAGCACCGCGACGGCCGATTCTTCGCTTTCCGACTCCGATCCGGGCGGCGGATAGATCAGGTGCGTATGGCTGTCGACGAAACCCGGCATGACCACGCGCCCGGTCGCATCGATTTCCTCCGCGCCGCGGGCTGCCGCCAGATTTTCCAGACGCCGGCTCGGGCCGACCTGCTCCACGATCCCGTCGCGAATGAGAATGCCGCCGTCCGCGATGATGCCAAGATCGTTAAGAGCGGGGCCGCGGCGCGGTCCCCGGGGGCCGCGGAGTGTGAGCAATTGTCGCGCGCCCCGGATAAGAAGGCTGTCCGTCCCCTTAATGTACCATCAAGATCCGCTATAACTCGTTTCCGCCCTCGAAGGTGCGGCGGCGGCCGGCGGCAAGGGAGAATAAATAAAACGGAATCAGGTGATGAGCAGGCTGAAAACGCTGGACCGGGTATTCTCGAAGAGCGGAACCGGATCGCGCGCCGATGCGCGCAGTTGGATCGGCGCGGGGCGGGTGCGCGTGAACGGCAAGATCCTGCGCGATCCGGATCATTGGGTGGACCTGGACCGCGACCGCGTGACTCTGGACGGCAAACCGGTGGCGGCCGCTCCCAAGCTGTATATCCTGCTCTATAAACCGACCGGCTATCTCACGACTTACCGCGATCCGGCGGGGCGCCCGACGGTATACGACTTAGTTGGCGATGCCGGCGGATGGCTGTCGCCGGTGGGACGGCTTGACCTCGAGACCAGCGGGCTGCTGCTGCTCACGAATGATACGGATTTCGGCGAACGGGTGATGAACCCGGAGCACAAGATTCCGAAGACATATCAGGTGAAAGCTGCAAGCCTCCTGAGCGATGAGCAACTGGACCAACTGCGCCGCGGAGTGGTTCTGCACGACGGGCCGACGCGCCCGGCCGAAGTCCGCCGGCTGAGGGATAGCGCCCGCCATACGCACCTGGAGATCACGATTACCGAAGGCCGCAACCGGCAGGTCCGGAGAATGATGGAAGCGGTCGGCACCAAGGTCTTGAAACTGGTGCGGATCGCCATTGGCCCGCTGCGGATCGGGGAGCTGCAGATCGGGAAGTGGAGGAGGCTGACAGAGGAGGAAGTAAGGCAACTCGGGGGCCGGGGACCAGGGGCCGGGGAGGTTCGCGGTAGAGCCCGACGGCTCGGCCCATCACGCTCCGCTTAGAAACAAGCGCTGTGCCCTTCGAATACGCTTCCGTGGTCCCAGGCCCCTGGCCCCTAGGTTTCTACTGCGAGTGCCAGCGGACGCCTACGAAAGCGGCGGAGTCCGTGCCGTGCACGAAGAAGGTGGATTCGGGAGACGTCTTGAAGTGAAAGGCCTTGAAGCCGGCCCGCAATTCGACGTGCCCAAAGCGCAGATTGGCGGACGCGTCGCCATCCCAGACGGTATCGCGGTGGGGAAAGGCGAAGCCCGCGGCATTGAAGTCGAAGCGCAGATGGCGGCCCTTATAATACGACCCGCCCAAGCCGAATTCCGGCGAAATAAACCAGCGCGTGCCGAGACCGGCATAGCTGATCGGGTTGCCGCTAGCATCCAGAATCGGGGCGCCGGCCGAATTGACCAGGGGCAGTTGGGGCGCGTCGAAACCGGTGCGGATACTGGTGAACTGGACCTGCCACAGAGTCTTGAGGCGGAAATGCCGCGCCTCCACGGGGTAGGGCCAGGACAGATAGTCGAACGAAATCTTGGCATTCATCAGCTGATAATTGGTGCTGACATAGGTGCCGGGTGTATAGGACTGGCTCCAGACTTCCAGGCCGTTCGGAACGCTGGGTATGTCACCGGAAGCGCGCGTGGTCCAGTAACTGAAGCGCAGAGCGTTGTGCAATCCCAGTGCCACGCCGGCTTCCGCGCCATCCGCCAAGGTGGGCGTTCCCTGCATCTGCACATAAGAGGGATAAGTGAAGCCGCTTGCGCCGTGGCCGGCATTCAAAATCGGCTGCTGCGTGGGCAGCCAGGCATCCACCTCGAACCACCAACCGGTCTCACCGGGCTGGCGCACGTCCGGAATGCGCGGCGGCGGAGGGGGCGGCGCCTGAATATTGTGCAGGGTTGTGCTCCCAGGCGGCAGGGGGTGGTCTGCCGGCGGAGTGTTGCTGTCTTGTGCCATGCCGGCCAGACAGAGCAGGCCAAGGCACAGCAGACTGTTTCGAAGACTCTTCACGTAATCCTCAATAAGAACGAAATTCTCTACCATTGTGCATCATCGGGCGCGTGTTTCGTCTGTAGAATCACAGGCACAGTGTGGAATTCGCGGCCCATACTTTGGATGCCCGAGAAATCGTCGGACGCCGACCGGAGTAGGAATTGCGTCTAACCTTTTTACGCTTGCCCGGTATTCTTTTATGGTGGAAGACGAACGGCTGATGGAAGAGGTTCGGGACGGCGAAGTAGGAAAGCTCGAAATTTTGTTCGAGCGGTATTCCTCGCCGCTATTCAAATATTTCCTGAACTTGACGTGCGACCGCGCCGCGGCCGAGGACCTGGTGCAGGAGGTATTCTTCCGCATCTTGAAGTTCCGCCACACTTACCGCTCCGAGACTACGTTTCGGGCGTGGATGTATCAGGTGGGGCGGAACGTCTATCTGGACCAGGCGACGCGGCGGCGGAGCGAATCGGCGCTGCCGGAAGGGGCGGCGGAACTGGCAAGCGGAGAGATGCCGGCCGACCGGCAGTTGGAGAAGCGGCAAGAGGCCGCTCTGGTGCGCCGCGCCCTGGCGAGCCTACCGGCCGAAAAGCGCGAGGTGCTGATCTTGAGCCGGTTCCTGGAATGGAAATACCAGGACATTGCGGCGGCGCTCGAATGCGAGGTGGGGACGGTGAAGGGACGGGTTTTCCGCGCGATGCGCGAGCTGGGCGACCGGTTCGCGGCGCTTTCCTGCGGTGGCTCGGGAGGGCTGGCATGAACTGCGAACGAATTCGCGAAGAGATTCCGGAACTGCTGGCGGACCGGCTGGAAGGAGAGGCTCGGTCGCGGGTCATCCAGCATCTGGGCGAATGCCCGGCCTGCCGTGCGGTAATGGCCGAACTGGGCATGGTGTGGAGAGGGTTGGAAACCATGAACGAAGCGGAGCCAAGCCCGGCACTGCGCAACCGGTTCCGGGAAACACTGGGAGCGTGGCAGGAAGGCTTTCTGGAGGGCCGGCGCAGCCGGGAGCGCGAAGCGCCAGTCGTCCGGATGGAACCTCACCCCGGCCGGCAGACCGGGACCCTGGCGCGGGCAAACTGGTGGTGGCAGGCGGCCGCGGCTGCCTTGCTGCTGGCGATAGGCGGGTTGGGCGGGCGGTATCTTCCGGCCTCGGGAGCGCAGCCTAACGAAATCGCGCAATTGCGCGGACAGGTGGACAACTTGCGGCAACTGGTGGCGCTTTCCCTGCTCGAGGAGCAGTCGCCCAGTTCACGAATCCGCGGAGTGGAGTACAGCTACCGGCTGGCGCGGCCCGATCCGGACGTGGAGCAGGCACTGCTGCGCGCTGTCAGTCACGACAGTAACGTGAACGTGCGGCTGGCGGCCGTGGATGCCCTGGCCGGCTTCACCGGAGATGCAGAAGTGCGGCGCGGGCTGATCGACGCCCTGCCGCTGGAAAATTCGCCGCTGGTGGAGATTGCCCTGGTCGACTTGCTGGCGCATGCCGATGCCCGCGAAGCCGAGCCCGCCCTGCTTCGCCTGGCCGAGGATGCAAATGCCGATGAAGCGGTGCGAAAGCGCGCCGCCGCGGTGCTGGAGAAATGGAGAGGTGTGCAATGAAAGGTTGGGCAATCATCATAATGCTGCCGGCGCTGGCCCTGCCCTGCCCCGGCCAGTCGACAGCGGACCGGCCGGGGGCCCTGCCGCAGCATCGCGACCGCGGGCACTGGGGGTATTCGGCCGACGAGAATATCCACCGTTCCTTCGCGGTTTCCGGCGCCGGGCCGCACCGGCTGGAAGTGGACAACGTGAACGGCTACATCCACGTGACTGGTAAGGCGGCAGGACCGATCGAGGTATCGGTGGCGAAACATATCGACGCCGAAACGAACGATGAGCTGGAGCGGGCAAAACGGGACGTGACGCTCGATATGTCGGAGCAGGATAACGGCGTACGGCTGTATGCGGACGGGCCGTTCCGGCATCACGGGGACGATGGCCATCGCGGATACCGCGTGATCTTCGATTACGACATCCAGGTTCCGGCGGATACCACGCTGGACCTGAAGACCGTCAACAGCGGAGACATCGTGGTGAAGCAGACCACCGGCGATTACACGATTCACGGCCTGAATGGCGGGATCGAAATGGACGCCGTGGCCGGCTCGGGCAAAGTGGATACACTGAACGGACCGGTGAAGGTTTCGTTTGCCCGCAACCCCGCGAGGCCTTCGGAATTCCATTCCCTGAACGGCGGCATCGATGTGTACTTCCAGCCGGGGCTGAATGCCGGGCTCAAATTCCACACGCTGAACGGCGGCATTTACGCCGATTTCGACGTCACGTTGGGCGGACAGAACTCGGGGATGTATCATGTCAACCACCGTGCGATGGAAGCGCACGTGGGTCAGGGCGGACCCCTGCTGGCGTTCGACACGCTCAACGGCTCCATCCGCCTGCACACGAACGGTAAGTGAGAGAACCAGTCATGCTACGATATTTCGCCATCGCCGGCCTGGGGCTGGCGCTCTGGATTCCTGCCGCCGCGCAGGAAAACCAGGAGGTGCGGGTACCCGCCCGCAACGGTGTTCGCCCGAGGATGGTCAAGGCCACAGCGAGCAACGCCAGCATTACCGTGAAGACCTACACGGGCACGGAGATCCTGGTGGAAGCCACAGACGGATCACGCCGGGGACGACTCCCTGAGCGTACCCCCGATGGACTGCACCGCATCGACATGCCGCCGGGCTTAAACATCAGCCAGGACGGAGACGTGGTCGACGTCCGCGTGCCGGACCAGGCGCACGCAGTCACCATTACGGTGCCGACGGATACTTCGGTCCAACTTAAATCGTCCAACGGCCCCATCCGGGTGGACGGGGTACACGGAGAAGTGGATGCGTCCTCAAGCAACGGCGGGATCGATCTGTCCAACATCTCCGGCACGATTGTGGCCGATACGAACAATGGCGAGATCCGCGCCGTCA
Source organism: Bryobacteraceae bacterium (assembly GCA_035508655.1). GTDB lineage: Bacteria > Acidobacteriota > Terriglobia > Bryobacterales > Bryobacteraceae > DATGMB01. The sequence continues at coordinate 1,560 of DATJMP010000199.1, read as the reverse complement.
TGGATCGCGTGGATCCGGCGAAACCCATCTCGTTCACCTCCGAGAACGGCGCAATCCAGGTGTCGCTGCCGGCGGACCTAAAGGCAAACGTCAAGATGCGGACCGTCAACGGATCGATCTGGACCGATTTCGAAATGCGGCTTGCCGCGGGCCAGACCATGGAGAGGCGCGGCGGCACCATGACCGGAACGATCAACGGCGGCGGCGTGGAAGCCAGCTTTTCCACCATGAACGGCAAGATCGTGATTCGGAAGAAGTAGCGGGGGAGGCGGCCTGTTCCGCCTCCCGTATCCCAGACCAAGTCCTACCAGGCTTCATCTACCCTTTGCCAGAAACAGAACAGCTCGCCCCACTTCCTTCGGCGGCCCGATGCGGCTATAGAGGGCCGTCTTCTGCGGGTCGCCCGCGCATTCCAGGCAGAAAACGGCGCATGGCGCGGGCTGATCGGGCGAAGCGTAGCGGGCAGTCGAATTCGTCACACCGGTGTGAAGGAAAAGAATGCGCGGGTCTCTCTCGTGAAGCAGTGCCTGGAACGGATATTCGAGTTGGCTGTTATCGATATCGATGCCGGCGGTCCGGCAATCCGAGCGGATGACCCGGTCGGCTGCCTCCCGGTACGAACGTTCCGCATCCGCCGCGGAGGGCATATCCGAGAAATAAGCCGTATCGCGCGGGATCGAGAAAAGATTGCGCGGGCCCCGCAGCGGGCGTGTCCAGTTCTGGAGCAGGGGCCCCCGAGCGGCATCCAGGAAGAAGAGGCAAAGCGCCACCGTCACCCAGAGGCGCCTTCGGTGAACCATCGAGGCTGCCAGCGGCGTTCCTGCCACAAACAGAGGCAGGAACAGGCGCGCCGAATACGGTTGCCAGCGCAGATAGAGGCAGAAGAACAGGAATCCGCCGCCGAGAGCGGCGGCATAGAGCAGCCAGCGCCGGTCCCGCCGCCAGGCAACCCAACCGGCGTACAGCGAGGCCAGGAGCATCAGAAGCAGGTGCCAGCGGTTATTGGCATTGGATTCGTGCCGCGTGTTGAGGGGCGGATTGAATGTGCTCCAGGAGGGACTGTCGGGCGAATGCGGGTCAATCCCCAGCGCGCGGTGCAGGCGGATGACGGCATCGTACACCCCGCGGTTCCAGCGCGTGCTGCCGGAGCCGAGTTGTTCGGAGAGGTGGCGCAGGGCATTGGAGACGGTGGGTTTCCAGCCGGGGTGCTGGTTGCGCCATCGGAACATGCCATGGTCGAAGGGCGCATCGTAGCCCAGGGGCGAACCGCTGAACCGCAGATTGCGAACGTACTGCGGGGTATTGATCACAAGGATTCCCGCGATCGTCCAGGCGCAAACTGAGGTCCACCGCGGCCTGCGGCCCTGCGTACGGGCGATCCAGAATGCGGCGGCGGCGAACGGTGGCGCAAACAGGTAGGCCGTACCCTTGGTGGCCAGCGCAAGTCCCGCCGCGAATCCCGCCCAGGGCGCCTCCGCGCGCAACGCGAAATAGACCAGGCACACCAGCCACAAGGCCGTCAGGCAGTCGTTCTTGGCGCCCGACGCCTGCAGGATACCG
>DATJMP010000198.1:0-6913 GCA_035508655.1 Bryobacteraceae bacterium | reverse complement strand
CGTGTCCGCGAGGCGGACGCGCGGGAACAGAATGCGTTTAAGGGGCGCCTTCAACGTCCCTGGTCCCTCGCCCCCGGCCCCAGGCCCCTATCGGGCCCGGTATTTGTCGCGGCATTCGGGGGAGCAGAAATACACGGTCTCGCCGCGGACGGTTTCGCGGAGGGCGACGGAGGTGGAGACATAGGTGCCGCAGACGGGATCCTTCTTCAATTCGCCGCCGGGAGAGACAGGAGGACCGGAAGGCTGCGAGGGCCGGCGGGGCGCGGAAGGAGAGAAGAAGCCGCGAAGGGTGGAGCGTAGCAGGAGAAAGAGAAGAATGGGGACGACGAAATCGAAGATGAGGGAACGAAGCATGGGGTCGGGACGGCGGCTGAACACCGCCGTCCCGGGTTAACTCCAGCAGCCGGGCCGCGATTGGAGGAGGCTACTTCTTCTTGCCCTTTTTGGCGTTGGGATCGGAGAAGTTGGTTTGTATGCTCGATCCGAGCGACGTCAGCATGTCCTTCGCCGGCTGCGCATACTGGCCGGTGGGCGCCAGTTCGAGATACTTCTGGAACGCTTCGACCGTGCCGGCGGCGGGAGTGACCTTGCCGGTGGACGGGTCAGTCTTGGCCTGTCCGAGAAGCGTGACGCCGTACTGATAATAGGCATCGGCATAGGTCGGAGTCAGTTCGATCGCCTTCTTGAAGGCATCGCCTGCAGCCTGGGGCTGGCCGGCGTTTACTTCCAGCGCGCCGAGGTTGTAGTAATACTTGCCACCGTTGGGCGGATCGAGATCGGCGGCCTTCTTCAGCTCCGCCTGCGCGTCATCGAACTTCTTGGCCTTGGCGAGGGCGAGGCCGTAGTTGTTGTGGAGGCCGGCATCATCGGGCTTCAGGGCGAGAGCCTTGCCATAGGCATCCAGAGACTTCTGCATGTTGCTGTCGAAATCGGGGCCGGTTTTGCCTTCCGCGTTCTTGGCGTAGGCGTCGGCCATGTTGGTCCAGACGGCGAGTTGGTTGGGATCGAGCTCGGAGGCTTTCTGGAAAGCGGCGATGGCCTGGTCATACTGCTTGTTCTGAACGTCGGTCATGGCCTCGTTGAAGGCGTCGTTGAGCTCCTTGTTCTTTTTGATCTTGTCCGACTGGTCCTTGATCTGCTTTTCCATGGCGGCAACCTGTTCCTTGCTCATGCCGCGCTTGGCGTCGTCGGTAAGCTGGCCGGTCATCGCGGCTTGCTGCATAGCCGCCTGCTGGCGGGCGCCGGACTGCTGATCGGCAGCGAGATCAAAGTTGACCGGGATGGGATCGCCGGGGCTGGTCTTGATCTTGGTCTGCTTATCGGCGCTCTTGCCGTCTATCATGATTTCGACGTCGTAAAAGCCCATGGGCAGACCCATATAAAGGTAGTGCCCCTTTTTATCCGTCTTGGTTTTGTAGTTGCCTTTGATGTCCGTGCGCGTGATGTGAACCTCGGCTCCCTGGACCGGCTTGCCATCCGTTCCTTTGACGATCCCTTCGATCGTGGTGATTTGCGCGAGTGCGTTCACTGCCAGGAATGCCATCCCGGCGGCCGCTACGGCCAGACTGCGAAACGTCATAGATCCTCCAACGAGACTAGTATGTATGAAATGCCAGTATAACGGAAGTGCAGGGCGAGCGGGAAACTTAGCTCGCCGCTTCGCGGCTCGCGGGGCCGGGGGCCGGAGGCCGGGGCGCGGCAGCGCTTCGCGCTGCGCTGTTGGGTGCTTCGCGCCGCGCGAGTAGCTCAAAGGGGCTATCGTTATTCGTCGAAGAGAGTAGGTTGCTCTTTGGCGGCAGGTTTGGCGCGGCGCTTGAGGGGACTGCCGACGACGCCGAGGACTTCGACGGACTGGAGAGAGACGCGGGGGACGAAGACGCGCTGCTGGTTGCTGAAGGAATCGGGCGGGACGAGGGAGAAGCCGTAGAGCTCGATCTGGAGGAGGTTGTTGGGCATGACGCCTTCGAGAATGTCGCCATCGCGGAAATGGAGGCGGACCCAGAGGCCCTCCATTTTGGGGCGGGTCTGGAAGACCTGGCGCTCGGAGGCGGCGGGGAGGGAGAAATCGCGGACGAAGGCGATGGATTTGATGTCGAGGTAGGGGATGGTGGAGATGCGGCCATCGGCGGAGAGGAGTTCGACTCCCGCGGGCTGGAGGAAGGAAGCAGGATTGAGGTAGCCCGCCAGCGGTTCCTTGTCGTAGCGCCGCAGAATCGCCTTTTTGGTCGTGGAGGGGGACACGAATCGCCTCGGTGAGGAGAAGACCGGATCCGGAGGAGAAATGGACCCGATTGTATCGACTATGTTTCAAACATTTTCGGGAATATTGTATCATTGGCACGATGCCGGAAGCGTCAAATCCCGCCATCCACCCCAGCAAGCCAGAACCAGGCTTGCCGAGGACCCCGGCCGCATTTCGGGCCCGGATGACCGCATTTCTGCATTTTTGCCGCATCGAAAAGGGGCTTTCGGCCAATTCGATTGCGGCGTATTCTACTGATTTATCGAGATTTGCGGACTTTGCCGGGGACGGCGGCGAGATTCCGGGACGGGAGCGGCTGCGGGCCTATCTGGACCACCTGCACGGATGCGGGCTGGGCAGCCGGACGGTGGCACGGCATCTGACAACGCTGCGGAATTTTTACGGCTACCTGCTGCGGGAAGGGCTGATCACGGAGGACCCGACCGCGCAACTGCGCTCTCCCAAGCAGTGGCAAACGATTCCTAAGTTTCTGAATTTGGAGGACATAGACAAGATTTTGGGGGTGATCGACAGGGACACGCCGCGAGGGCAGCGGGACCGGGCGATGATCGAGCTTCTATTCGCCTGCGGGCTGCGGGTGTCAGAACTGTGCCGGACGGGCGTGGGCGACCTGGACGCGAACCTGGGCGTACTGCGGACCCTGGGGAAGGGCAACAAGCAACGGCTGGTGCCGGTAGGGCAGGAAGCGCTGCGGGCGGTGACGGATTACCTGGAGGGGGCGCGGGGGACGCTTCTGAAAGGGCGGGCGAGCCGGTACCTGTTCGTGACCGGCCGCGGGGGGTGCCTGACGCGGCAGGGGTTCTGGAAGCTGCTGGCGGCGTATGGGAAGAAAGCGGGGATTTTCCACGGCTTGTCGCCGCACGTGCTGCGCCACAGCTTTGCGACGCAACTGCTGGAAGGCGGAGCGGACCTGCGCAGCGTGCAGGCGATGCTGGGCCACGCGGACATCTCGACCACGCAGATTTACACCCATGTGATGAGGACGAGGTTGCGCGAGACCGTGGACCGATACCATCCGCGGGCTTCGTAGGGCCGACCGGCGGGATAAGCGGCCGGGCAGCGCGGGACGCATGGAATGAGCGATTACATCTACTTGCTGGAGAGCCATCTCAGCCCCGAGCAAAATCGGGTACTGAGCGACGTTCAGGCAGCCGCCGCGGCGGCGAACGTCAACCTGTTTCTGACGGGCGGCGCTATGCGCGACATGCTGGCCGGCTTCCGGATTCGCGACCTGGATTTCGTGGTGGAAGGCAATGCGCTGAAGGTGGCCAAAGAGCTGGCCGAGCGACCGGGGGCGCGGGTGACGGCGACGGATGAAAACCGCAAAGCCGCCGAATTACAATTCGACGGCGACGTGACGGTGCAGATCGCCATGGCGCGGCAGGAGAAATACGGGAAGCCGGGAGGGCGGGTACAGGTTTCGCCGTCCACGATTCAGGAGGACCTGAGGGGCCGCGACTTTACGTGCAACGCGATTGCGCTTTCGCTGAACAAGGCATCCCGGGGGCTGCTGCTGGACCCGATGAACGGGCTGGCGGACATCGAGCGGCGGGAGTTGCGGGCGGTGAGTCCGTACGGCTTTTACGACGACCCGACGCGTTTGCTGCGGCTGGTGCGGCTGCGGGTGCGGCTGGGATTTTCGGTGGAAGAGCGGACGCGGATGCAGGTGGCGAACGCACGCGAGGCGGAAACGGAAAAACAGATTCCACGAACGGCGCTGGCGCAGGAATTGAGAAGGATCGGCGCCGAAGACCGGGCGGGAGAAATTCTGAGCGCACTCGAAAGCGAGGGGCTGCTGGCGCTGTTTTCGCCGGCGCTGGCGGGCGGAAAACTGAACGAAGCCGGGCTGGCGAAGTTCGACAAGGCGGCGAGCATCGTGCCGCCGGAGCCGGCGTGGCGGACGGGACGGTGGGGGACCTTCCTGTACGCGCTGGCGGAGAAGCTGCCACCGCGGGAGAAACAGACGTTGGCGAAGAACCTGGAGCTGACGAAGGCGGACATCGACGCGTGGCAGAAGCTGGAAGCGCGGGCGAAAAAGCTGGAGACGGCGCTGCGGGCGCCGCGGGTGCGGAAGCCGTCGCACGTATACCATCTGATGGCGCGCGCGGCGCCGGACGAGGTGATCTTTCTGCTTTACCACTCCCCGTATAAACCGGTGGTGGAGCGGATGCGGAACTACTTCCAGAAATACCTGCCGGCGCTGCAGGAAGTGACGGCGGAGGAGTGGGCGACCGTGGAAGGACAGCCCGGGACGGCGAAGTACAACAAGGCGCGGGACGAGTTCATTACGAAGCGGCTGGACCGGCGGCCTCCGAAGCCGGCCGATCCTGCGGCGGCGGAGGCTCCGGCGCCACCGGTGGTGGAAGCCGCGGGGAAACGGAAATAGGGGGCTGAAAACGGGGGCCGGGGGCCAGGGACCGGGGACCAGGGAGGTCAAGCCGGCACTCGAACTCGCCGGCGCTCTGATCCCCTCGATTTGGATTCCACAAGGCTGAGCGCTTCCCAGCCGCAAAACCGCGAACCTCCCCGGTCCCAGGCCCCTGGCCCCCGGCCCCCTAAGCGTGGGCAGACGCCTGCATCAACGCCCGGATGTAGCCGTAGCAGTAGGCGAAGGACTGGAGGCCGTGGGGGTCACCGGGGGCCTGGGGGACGTGATCGGGCATGATCATGTAGGGGTAGCCGACTTCGCGGTAGACGGCCAGGGCCTTCACGAAATCGATGTCGCCCTCATCGGGATAGACTTCCACGAAATCGCTGCGGCGGCCGCGGATATTGCGGAAGTGCACGTTGAAAATCTTCTTGCGCGAACCGAAGTAACGGATGACGTCGGAGATTTCGCGGCCGGGATCTTCCAGCATTTCGCTGACGGTGCCCTGGCAGAAGTTGAGGCCGTGATAGGGACTCTCGCGGATGGTGATGAATTTCTTCAGGCCTGCGACGGTGCCGAGAACGCCATCGACGCCCTGGAAGCCATCGGGGACGTAGGGATCGTTGGGATGGAGGGCCATGCGCACCTTGTACTCGTTGGCGGTGGGGATGATGCGATCGAGGAAATAGGTGACGCGCTCCCAGTAGGTATCGGCATCGACGCGGCCGGCGCGAGTGAGCGGCGGGAGGTGGGCTTCGCTGAGGCGCCAGGCGGCGTAGGTGCAATCGCCGCGGCCGGGGACGCGGGGCGTGCGGAGGTCGCCGACGATACAGAGGTTGTACTTGATGGCGGGGACGCCGGCGGCGGCGCAGTTGCGGATGAGGGTCTGGAGCTGCTCGATATCGTGGTCGCGCTCGGGGCTCTGGCCGAGCATGATGGCGGCGTGGTGGTCGCGGTCGACGCTGATGGAGGCGAGGAAGGGAGGAGCGATCATGTCGAGGGTGAGGTGGTTGCGCTCGACCATTTCGCGCATCTCTTTTAGCTCGTCGGCGGTGGCGTAGAGGCGGTCGGGCGGGACCTGGGGAAAGCCGCAGACGCCCTGGACGCCGTAGCGGGCGAGGTAGCGGATATGCTCCTCATTGGTGGGAGCGCTCTGGCAGCCGAGCTTCATCAGCAGCGGCGGCGCCGCGGCGGCGGATTCGGGGGAAGAGGCGAGAGCGGCGGCTCCGGGAAGAGTGAGGAAATGACGGCGGTGCATGGGAGACTATCTTATCGAAAGGGGCCGGGGACCGGGGACCGGAGGTGTAAAGGATTTGGGGCGGCCGGCCGATTATGTGGATGAGATCCGGGACAGATTGAGAGGTGCGGTTTAGCGGCGCGGCGGCCGGGCTTGGCCGGCCCTTACGGATTCGGTGTTCGGGAAGACAGGTGTCGGCGAGGGCCGCGCGGGCAGGCTCATCGTGCGCTGCGCCTCTGCGCCCCGATCCCTAATCCCTGATCCCCGACCCCTGTCGGTTGGTACAATTAGCTTTCATTTTTCAGGAGAAATCATATGGATGAACGGGAGCGCGCACGGGCGCTGGACCTGGCGCTGAGCCAGATCGAGAAGCAGTTCGGTAAGGGGTCGATTCTGCGGCTGGGATCGAAGGACGCGATCGTGCCGGTCTCGGTGATTTCGACGGGCTCGATTTCGCTCGACGCGGCGCTGGGAGTGGGCGGATTTCCGCGGGGGCGGATCAACGAGATTTTCGGACCGGAATCTTCCGGTAAGACGACGATCGCGCTGCAGGTGGTGGCGGAGGCGCAGAAGAAGGGCGGAATCGCGGCGTTCATCGACGTGGAACACGCGCTCGATCCGATATACGCGCGCAAGCTGGGCGTGGATATCGACAACCTGTTGGTTTCGCAGCCGGATTATGGCGAACAGGCGCTGGAAATCACGAATACCCTGACCAATTCGGGGCAGATCGACGTGTTGGTGGTGGACTCGGTGGCGGCGCTGGTTCCGAAAGCGGAGTTGGAAGGCGAGATGGGCGACAGCCACATGGGCGTGCAGGCGCGCCTGATGTCGCAGGCGCTGCGCAAGCTGACGGGGGCGGTGAACAAGTCGCGGACGTGCCTGGTCTTCATCAACCAGATTCGCGAAAAGATCGGGGTGATGTTCGGCAACCCGGAGACGACTACCGGCGGGCGGGCGCTGAAGTTCTACTCCTCGGTGCGGCTGGACATCCGGCGAATCGCGGCCATCAAGGACGGCGAAACCGTCGTCGGGAACCGTACCC
>DATJMP010000197.1:0-47629 GCA_035508655.1 Bryobacteraceae bacterium | reverse complement strand
TCCGCCGGCCCTGGGAACGAGATGGGAAATCCTCAAACCGCCGGGACGGCGCCTTCGAAAACTCCGTCCCTGGCAACCGTGATCCGGACGATTTTTCTGAAGGGCCCTGACGATGCCGGCGACCGCTTCCTTATCGCCCGGCGCCGCCGCTTCGTCCGTTGGGCCGTATTGGGCACACTCGGCGTGAATTTTCTGATGTTCCTCCGTTTCTTCTTTCCACGCGTCCTCTACGAGCCCAGAACCCGCTTCCGCATCGGCTTCCCCTCCGATTTCGGCTTCGGCGTCGATACCAAATTCCAGAGCTCCCACCGTATCTGGGTAGTGCGCAACACCGAAGGAATTTTCGTCATCTACGCCGTCTGCACTCACCTCGGCTGCACACCGGACTGGAAGCCGGAGGAAAACAAATTCAAGTGCCCGTGTCATGGCAGCGGCTACGACTCGGAAGGCATCAATTTCGAAGGTCCCGCGCCGCGCCCCATGGATCGCGCCCAGGTCGACCTTTCCCCTGACGGCCAGATCGAGGTCGACACCAGCCATCTCTACTCCTGGCCGAAGGGCGAACGCTCGCAGTTTGAAGATCCGGGGGCGATCCTGCGGGTCTGATTCGTCATGCAGGAAAGCAACGGAAAACCAGGGGATGGGGGCCGGGGGCCGGGGGCCGGGGACGGGCCTCGCACTGTTGGAGATCTCGTCGCAAACGCCAAAGCCGTTCGCAGCCGCGCGGCCGAAGAGCTGAAACAAACCGTTCACGCGCCCAAAAAAACAGACGTGTGGAAATCCGTTCTACGCGTCAAGCACGACGAAACCCCGCGCAGCCGCTCTCTCGGCGTCCTCAGCAACGTCTTCCTTCACCTGCACCCGTCCAAGATCAACCGGGACGCTGTCGCGTACAACTACACCTGGGGCATGGGCGGGATGACGTTTTACGTCTACATCACGCTGGTTTTCACCGGCACGCTGTTGATGTTCTATTACCACCCCTCCAAGGTCGTTGCCTTCCGCGACATCTTATATCTGGAAAACGACGTCCCCTTCGGCAAGCTGCTGCGGAACATGCACCGCTGGGGCGCTCACCTGATGGTCATCATGGTGGAGCTCCACATGTTCCGCGTGTTTCTCACGGGTTCTTATAAGAAACCGCGGGAATTCAATTGGGTCGTGGGCGTGATTCTTTTGGTTCTTACTTTGCTGCTCAGCTTCACCGGCTACTTGTTGCCCGACGATCAGCTCGGTTACTGGGCGGTTACGGTGGGAACCAATATGGCGCGCGCCACACCGCTCCTCGGCGCAGCCGGACCGTTCGGCCCGCAATTGGGCATGACGCCCTATCACGATGTCCGCTTCGGCCTGCTCGGCGGCTCGATCGTCGATGCCAATGCTCTCCTCCGCGCCTACATCTGGCACTGCATCGGTATCCCGATACTGGCTTCGACCTTCATGATCGTTCACTTCTGGCGCGTCCGCAAAGACGGCGGAATCTCCGGCCCCGCCCCGATGATGCTGGAATCCGAAATTAGGGACCGGGGGCCAGGGACCAGGGGCCAGGGACGCGACGTGGTTTCCCCGGCCCCATAACTGCCATGGACCTTCATCAACTCTGGACCATCCTCAGCGCGCCGGACAATATCGCGATTGTGGTGCTCCTCCTCGCCGTGCCCTTCTACGCCTGGTATGGATTGCGGCAGGCGTTCGCCAACGACCGCCTGATCGACCGCCTGGAAGCCGATCCCGAGATGGCTAAAACCCATCACCGCAAGACTCAGCCCTACCGCCCGGAATGGGATAAGGAGGTCCACGTCTGGCCGTACCTGCTCCGCATTGAGTTCCTGGCCGCCATCATCGTTACCGTTATCCTGCTGGTCTGGTCTATCGCGATCAACGCTCCGCTTGAAGAGCCGGCCAATCCCACCCTCACCATGAACCCGGCTAAAGCGCCCTGGTATTTCCTCGGGCTCCAGGAAATGCTGGTCTACTTCGATCCGTGGATTGCCGGCGTGGTCATGCCCACGCTCATCATCCTCGGCCTGATGGCCATCCCTTACATCGACACCAACCCTCTCGGCAGCGGCTACTACACCTTCAAGCAGCGCAAATTCGCGATTCTCACTTTTTTCTTCGGCTTTCTCGTCCTCTGGCTGACCATGATCTTCATCGGCACCTTCATCCGCGGTCCGGGCTGGATGTGGTTCTGGCCGGGCCAGACCTGGGACCCGAACCGGGTCATCTTCGAGGTCAACCGGGACCTGCCCGACATCTTCGGCATCACCAGCCGCGCCGGAAAATTCTTTTTCGGCGCCACTGTCATCGCGGCCTGGTGCGTCGCCGCCGGCGTCTTCATCCACAAGCTCATCACGGCGACGCCGTTCAGCCGCAAAATCTACCGCCGCATGAGCCTGCTCCAATACGCGGTCATGCAATTCTTCCTCATCGGCATGCTTTCTCTACCGGTGAAAATTCTGGCCCGGCTGCTGTTCCGCATTAAGTATGTCTGGGTCACCCCGTGGTTCAACGTATGAGCGAACGCCCCGAGCGGGATCCTGTCGTCCATTCTTCTCTCAGCCGCCCGCTCGTCATCTGGTCGGCGCTTCTGGTCGTCGTGCTCGCTTGGGCGCTCTACGATGAGACCTACGGCATCCGTCCATGGAAAGGCTACGAAGCGCGCTTCCGCAAGCTCTACGCCGGCTATCTCGCCAACGCCGGCCTGGGCGAAGCCGAATACGAGCGGCGCCTGAAAGCCTCTCCGGAATACCACCGCCTGGATGCGGAGATGCAAGCAGCCGAAAAGGCCGCCCGGCCCGAAGCCTCCGCCATCGATCGCCGCATCAACAGCGGCCTCGAGCCGAAAATCCTCGCGCTCAACGGATCCTTCCAGGAAATCCGCAGCCGCATCGCCGCACTCACTTACGAAATCGAGACCACCCGCAGCGCCGGCCGCAAGAATGCGCTCCGCGGCGAGATCGCCTCGCTCCAGGCGGAAGTCCACCGGATCGAACTGCCGGGCGAGCCGCCGCAGCCGATGAATTTCGACCAGATCTCCACGCGCCTCCAGCAGATGAAGGACGAAAAGGCGCGCCTCCTCGACCGCCGCGTCGAAGTGATGCGCCAGGCCTCCGCGCTGCGCGCGCAGCGCGACCAGTATCTCTCCGACCGTATTCCCAATGCCAGCCTCGCCACCATCGCCTCCGTTCAGCACGGCCTGGACAAGTTCGACATCGGCATTCGTCAGATCCATGTCGCCGATATCGATCTGGTCGATCGCTGCGAATCCTGCCATCTGGGCACGCGCGAGCCCATCCAGCTAACCGCCGCAGCCATGGGCGGCGAAGCGGTTTTCACAAGCCATCCCGACCAGGACCTGCTCAAGATCCACGATCCCGAAAAATTCGGCTGCACCCCCTGCCATGGGGGCAACGGCGTGGCCGTCACCAGCGTGGAGAAAGCCCACGGCGAGAACGAGCACTGGCTCTGGCCGCTCCACCATAAGGAGAACATCGAGGCCGGCTGCCAGCAGTGCCACGCCCGCGAAATCGTCACCGAAATGGCCGGCACGCTGAACCAGGGCCGGGAAATTTTCCGCTTGCGCGGCTGCGCCGCCTGCCATCGGTACGACGGCTTCGACCGTGAGGCCGAGGAAATGACCTCCGTCTCCCAGCAGACGCGCGCCCTCGCCCAGCAGAAAGCCGCGACGCTGCGCGAAGCCGGATTTCGCGTCCAGCAGGCCGACCAGGCGGCCACCAACGCCGAAGCCCGCCGCCTCTACCAGCAGGCTACCGACCTGCAAGTCGAATCCAGCCAGCTCGACGCCAAAATCGACGAACTCGACCAGCGCTCCCATGAGCTCGTTCGCGAGGAAAAAAAGACCGGCCCGGATCTCAAAGAAGTCCGTATGAAACTCCGCAAGGAGTGGATTCCGGTATGGCTCAAGGATCCGCACGCCTGGCGCGAAGGCACCAAGATGCCTACCTTCCGCCTGGACGATTCCGAAATCCGTGCCATCTCCGCCTTTCTCTGGCAATCGGGCGTCGATCCGGAGTGGGGTAGGCCTCCTGGCCTGCCCGGCGCGCGAAGCGCACACACAACGCCCGAACAGACTGCTCCCGGCGATCCCGCCAAAGGCAAGGAAGCCTTCGAAACTCGCGGCTGTCTCGCCTGCCATTCCATGGGGGAAGGCGCGGCCAGGCAAGGCGGCACCTTCGCCGCCAACCTCAGCCGCGAAGGTGAGAAAGCCAACTACGATTACCTCGTTCGCTGGATTCTCAATCCCCGCCAGCGCACCGCTCCCTACTGCCCCTTCGAAAAGCGCGACCTCACCCCGGCCGATTACGCCCGTCACAATCTCCCCTACGTCTTTGACCTCGATCACGACAAGTGCCCCAACGACGGCCATCAGCTTCAGGTCGAGCAGATGACCCCCATGCCCAGCCTTCGCCTCTCCCAAGACGAGGCCCGCGATATCGCCAGCTACCTCATGACGTGCAAGCGTCCCAACTTCGGGTATGCGCCTGCCGCATATATGGACGACCCGGCGCTGAAAGCCCGCGGCCTCGCCCTGGTGCGGAACTACGGCTGCGCCGGCTGCCACGAAATCGCCGGCCTGGAAGAAGAGCAGCGCATCGGTACCGAGCTGACCCGCGAAGGCTCCAAGCCGCTCGAACGCTTCGATTTCGCCCTGCTCCTTCCCAAGGCCGAAGCCGAAGGCTGGCATACCCACAAAGGCTTCTTCGATCACAAGCTCACCGACCCGGCCGTCTTCGACCAGGGCAAGGAGAAGGCTAAACAGGACCGGCTCAAGATGCCGAACTTCAATCTCTCCAAGCCGGAGATCGATGCTCTCACCACTCTACTCGAAGGCTCGGTCGATCCCACCGTGCCCGAGAGCTACACGTATGCCCCAGCCGATCAGCGCGCCGACATCATCGAGGGCTGGTGGGTGGTGCGCAAATACAACTGCATGGGCTGCCACCGGATCCACGTCGGCCAAACAACCGTCTTTGACACGCTCCCACGCTACCGGGACCCGGATTGGAAGGATCAGGTGCCGCCCACACTCATCGGCGAAGGCGCGCGTGTGCGCCCCGATTGGCTGATGCGCTTTCTCGAAAACCCGGCCCTCAGCGACAAAGAAACGAATCGCGACGGCGTGCGCCGCTATCTAAAGGTCAGAATGCCGACGTTTTACTTCTCCGGCGGCGAAGTTCGCAAACTAGTGCGGTTTTTTGCAGCACTTTCGTCGCAGCCGGAGCCCTTCGTCGAGGAGACGTTGGAGCCGCTGACGGCCGAGGAGCGCACTATGGCACGGGCGCTGTTCACCAGTCCGGGCGCGCCCTGTCTGAAGTGCCACATGACCGGCGACCCGGCGCACGACGCCAAAGCCACTGCGCCGGATTTCACCATTGCCCGCGAGCGCCTGCAGCCGGACTGGACACGCCGCTGGATGCTTGATCCGGCAGCCATCTCGCCCGGCACGGCCATGCCCTCCGGCCTGTTCACTCATCAGGACGGCCGCTGGGTTTTCGCCGGCCAAAAGCCGTCGGTGTTTAACGGATATCAGAAGGACGAGGCCGATCTGCTCCTGCGCTACATGTTCGAATTCACGCCGCAGGAATTGAGTCGTCTCCGTGCCGGTATGAGGAACTAAGGATCGCGATGTGGGGCAGGTTGGTAACCTGCGGCCGATCGGCAATCGGCCACGCGACGATTTTGAATTCGCCGCGCCCATCCGTTCTGCGCTCCCTGCATCGGCATGCACGCCCGGGCGGTGACGTTGGAGGCCGAAGAGTATACAATAAAGAAACTGCCTCCTCGATGCCGCACCACCAAGGTCTGGGACCCGAAGTACAGTCAGGGACGCCAGACCCGAGTACCGTGTTACGCGCCAGGAGACTGGGAAGGATTTGAAGAGAGAGTAGAGGGATAAGGGGACGCTGTCGGGCGAGGCTTTGCCCGCTCCTCACTGCAGGGGCCGGGCTCGCCGGCCCGCTTCCGATTCATGCGCGATTACATCGAACTGACCAAGCCGCGAATCACCTGGCTCATTTTGATGAGCACCGGGATCGGTTATTTCTTCGGTCTGCCAGGCGCGGCTAGCTGGTGGCAATTTCTTAAAAGCATTCCCCTGCTATCGTTGTTCCACACCATCTTGGGAACCGGCCTGATCGCCTCTGGCACCGCGGCGTTGAATCAGTGGTATGAGCGCGAAGCCGACCGCAAAATGAAGCGCACCGCCCGGCGTCCGCTGCCGGCCGGCCGCATCTCGCCGGCTGGCGCCCTTGCTTTCGGTCTGACTCTTTCGGTCGTTGGGTTCCTGGAATTGTGGCTCGGCGTGAATCCGCTGGCAGGGTTGCTCGGCGCTTTCACTCTTCTCAGCTATCTCTTTATTTACACGCCCATGAAGCAGCGGACATGGTGGTCCACCACCATCGGCGCGCTTCCCGGCGCCATGCCGCCCATGATCGGCTTTGCCGCATCCGCCGGTGCCATCACGCGCGAATCCTGGGTGCTGTTTGCCATTCTCTTCCTCTGGCAGTTCCCCCATTTTTATTCCATCGCCTGGATGTACAAGGAAGATTACGCGCGTGCCGGCATCCGCATGCTGCCCGTGGTCGAACCGGACGGCCGCTCCACCGCCCGTCAGATTGTGCTCTTCGGGTTGGCGCTCATCCCGGTGAGCCTCGCACCGGCGATGCTGGGTATGGCGGGGCGCATTTATCTGGTAGGTGCATTGCTTCTCGGGCTCTGGTTCCTCTATTCCGGGTTGCGCGTGGCGGCGGAACGTACCGCCCTGCGTGCCCGCGGCGTGCTGCTGGCTTCCGTTCTGTACCTGCCTCTCATCTATGGGCTTATGCTCATAGATAGGCCTGGTCTGTGATTCAAGTAGAAAATCTGGTTCATCAGTACGGGGACCGTGTCGCTCTGGCGAAGATCGGTTTCGAGGTCCGGCAGGGCGAAATCTTCGGTCTGCTCGGTCCCAATGGCGGCGGCAAATCCACCCTCTTCCGCATCCTCTCCACCATGATGGTGCCCACCGCCGGCCGCGCGGTCATCGCCGGTCATGATGTCGTTCGCGAACCGGCCGCCGTGCGCCGCAAAGTCGGCGTGGTCTTCCAGACGCAAAGCCTGGACAAGGCGCTCACGGTAGAGGAAAACCTACGCGCCCAGGGCCATCTGCACGGCCTCAGCGGCGCCACCCTCCGCGACCGCATGCAAGCCGCCATGCGCCGCCTTGGTCTTGAAGATCGCCACCGCGACCTGGTCGAAACCCTCTCCGGCGGTCTGCGCCGCCGCGTCGAAATCGCCAAGGCCCTGCTCCATCGCCCACAGGTTCTGCTCATGGACGAAGCCTCTACCGGCCTCGACCCCTCGGCCCGCCGCGATCTTTCCCGCCACGTCGAAGCTCTCCGCCGCGAGGAAGGCGTCACCATCCTCCTCACGTCTCACATCATGGAAGAGGCCGAACGCTGTGATCGCCTCGTCCTCCTCCACCAGGGCCGCATCGTGGCGCAGGGCAGCCCGGCCGAGTTGCGGTCGGGCATCGGTGGTGACGTGGTCATTCTGGAATCCGCGGATGCTCCCGCGCTCGCTGCCGGCATCCAGCAGCGCTTCGGCGTTCAGCCCACCTCGCAAGACGGCCATGTGCGCATCGAAATCCCCAACGGCCACCGCTTCATCACCGATGTGGTGGAAGCCTTTCCCGGCGCCATCGAATCGGTGGGCCTGCACAAACCCACGCTAGAGGATGTCTTCGTTCGCGAAACAGGAGCGGGAATTGAATAGCTTCGCGCGCAACCTCTCCGTAGAGCCGGCCTCCAGGCCGGCCATGCCGGCGTCCTCGCCGGCATACCTGACCAGCAAGAATGCCGGCGAGGACGCCGGCATAGCAAGCCACACCCTTGCGCTACGGACAGACTTTCGACGAGCGGTGCCCGCAATCGCCACGCGCCCCGCCGGACCAGGAGCCTCCTTTGAGTAGCTTCGTTCTCCCCGCCGCCACTCTCTGGCAGCGCGAGCTGGTTCGCTTCTGGCGGCAGAAAAGCCGCATCCTGGGCGTGGTCGCCTCACCTCTCATCTTCTGGCTTGTGCTTGGCTACGGCTCCGGCGAACTGGCGCGCTTCTATTCCGGCGCTCTGGTCCTGACCATCATGTTCTCGGCCATCTTCTCCACCATCACCATCATCGAGGACCGCCGCGAGGGCTTTCTGCTTTCCATGCTCGTCTCTCCCGCCTCCCGCACCAGCCTGGTCCTCGGCAAAATCCTCGGCGCAGCCACGCTGGCCTGGATCCAGGGCCTCGTCTTCCTCGCCTTCGCGCCGCTGGCCGGCGTGCGCATTCCCGTGCTCGATCTGCTCCCGGTCTTCGCCGTCATCTTCCTCATCTCCTTCACCCTTACCGGCCTCGGTTTCGTCATCGCCTGGCGCATGGATTCCACCTCCGGTTTCCACGCGGTCATGAATCTGCTCCTCGTCCCCATGTGGATGGTCTCCGGTGCGCTCTTCCCCATCTCGACCGCTCATGGTTTCGTGAAAGCGCTGATGTGGGTGAACCCGCTTACCTATTCCATCTCCCTGCTCAATTTCGTGCTCGGCCTGCCCAACGCCGAACCCGGGCCGGCGCTCAGTCTAGTCGTCACCGCCGCATTCGGTCTGCTGCTCCTCTTCGCCTCTGGCCTCCTGGCAGCCCAGAAATCCAAACGGAGCGCGGCATGATTTCGTGGAGCAGGCTTTCAGCTTGCCATGCCGGCATTCTTGCCGGCATTCTTTCGCTCGCCGCCTGCACGCGCACCCCACCACTCCCCCTACTCGGCGAAGTCCCGCAATTCCAGCTCGTCTCCCAAACCGGCCAGCCCTTCGACAGCCGCTCGCTCGATGGCCACATCTGGGTTGCGGATTTCTTTTACACCACCTGCACCGGCCCCTGCCCGATGATGAGCTCGGAAATGCGCCGCCTGCAGACCGAAACCGCAGGCATGTCCGGCGTGAGGCTGGTTTCCTTCACCGTCGACCCCGCCCACGACACCCCGCCTGTTATCGCCGCCTACGCCAAAAACTTCAAGCAGGATCCCGCCCGCTGGACGCTCCTCACCGGCGAGCAGCCCGTCCTCAACGATCTCGGCCTGCACACCTTCAAGCTGAACAGCGTGGATGGCAGCCTCGGCCACAGCACGCGCTTCGTACTGATCGACCGCCGCCGGCAAATCCGTGGCTACTATTTGTTCGGCGAAGACGATTTCCGCCGCAGCCTGCTGCGCGATATCCGTCGACTGGAGCGCGAACCCTCGTGATCGATTCTCTACCTTCCGTAAACGCTTTTCTCAATGCCACCGCGGCCGTGCTGCTGGTGTGGGGTTATCTGCTGATCCGTCGCAAGCGCATCCAGACCCACCGCAAAGTCATGACGGCCGCATTCATCACGTCCTGCCTGTTCCTGGTCTGCTACCTCGTTTACCACGCCGAGGCCGGCGTGAAATACTTCCCTCGCACCGGCACCATCCGCACCGTCTACCTGGGCATTCTCGGCACCCACACTGCGCTCGCCGCCACCGTCCCCTTCCTGGCGATTGTGACCCTCCGCCGCGGCCTCGGCGCCCGCTACGACAAGCACCGCCGCCTCGCCCGCTGGACTCTCCCCATCTGGCTCTACGTCAGCGTCACCGGCGTGATCGTCTACCTGATGCTGTACCACATGTAGCAACGTTTCCTTCTGGACATCCGTGGCGAATCAGGAAGCCTCGTTTCACTTTCGCGGCAACAGCAGGATCAACGCGGCCATTCCCCCCAGAAACACCACCAGAATCACCCAGCTCAAGGGATGCGCGAAGTTGAACGTGTAGCCGATGCCAAAGCGCTTTTGTACAAATAGAGCCGGATCGGCGGGGTTGTAATAGATGCCGCCCAGCCTCCAGCACTCGTCCGGCGTCGCCTCCGCCGGCTGTTCGGCCACACCCGTCCGGTACACCAAAGCCAGCGCGACGAGGACCACCACCAGAACCGGAACGATGAACAACGCCAGCGGAAAATGAATCAGCGGCATCAGCCCGACGCCTGTGAAGATCAGCCCCGGCAGGTACATCGTGGCCACCATGAGCGCCAGCACCGGCCGCCGCAGCGGTCCGCTTCGCGAGCCGTAGTAGACCACCAGGCCCATTAACAGCAGCAACAGCATCAGCCCGCCGGCGAACATGAATGGCCCGTAGACGCTGAGCACACTCTTCGTCGCCCACCCGTTCGCATGGCCGTTGAGATCCCAGTGAATCGCATAGCGCGCCGGTATCTCGCTCCAGTGTGCGTTCAGATAGAGTGCCGCCGCCAGCGGAAACGCGAAAGGCACCGACGCTAACGTGATCCAGCGTGGCAAAGGCCCGTCTGCGGGCGGCCGCCGGGCCGCATCCGCGGCCTCCGGCGCGATAGCCGCGTACGCGTGCATCCGGCTGCGCTCGTGCAGGAATGCTCCCAGCCCCACCACCACCGGCAGTAGCGGCGAAAGCCCAATTGCCAAATCCGAATGCGCCTGTTCCAGCGAAATCGGAACCGCGCATGCCAGGAGAACCGCCGCGCCCACCCATGCGTGATACCGCCGCACGGCCGCCCGCGCCGTCTCGCCCGCGCGGAACTCCGGCGTCACGGTAATCGCAAAAAGATAGCGCCGCGGAGACATGTGCGGCACCAGCAGCATCATGACACCGATACAAACGTTCGTGAGCACCAGAATCAGGACAGCGGACTCCATAATTTCAGACTTGCGGATCCCACCACTGCTGTCAAGCACGCCGCCCGAAGGCCTCCCGCGCCAGCGCGCGCACGAACGGACCGCCCGCCGCGCCGATCGCCAGCAACCCTCCAAACAGGACTACCGCGTCGATGCTTTCCCGCCCCTGCCGCTCCCAATACACATCGCTCAAATTGAGCCAGAGCGCGAATTCGTCCAGCGTCAGCGCCGCGCCCACGCCGTATAGGAGCGCCATGATCCTGCCGGGCCAGGGCGAAGGCGTGCCTACGTCCGTGCCGATCTGCAGCAGCCAGCCGTAGCCGACAATCAGCAGCAGCAGGATGCCCCACACCATGTGGTGAATGTGCAACCCGCCGGCTTCGATGTTGTGAAACGGCCCACGCCCCGCGCGAATCGCGTGCGTCAGCACACGCACGCTCGCGAAAGTGAGATAGAAGGAGATCGCCGCCACCAGTTGCCGCTCGCGATGCCGCCTCGCGAAATGGGCGCGGTAGATGTCGCGTACGCGCCGCCGCCCCGCCGCATGCACCGTCCACGCCAGCCCCGCCGTCACCAGCGCCAGGACCGCGAACACCGCCAGCGCAATCCGCCCCGGATGCACCAGGAGCAGAACCGCCGCGGCCATAAAGTTATAAACTCCGCAGGTGGAATCCGCCGTCCACGTCCAGCACCTGCCCGGCGCAGTAATCCAGTAGGCCGTCGGTAATCGCGCGCACGGCTTTGGCGACGTCGGCGCCCTCGCCCATGCGCCGCTGCGGCAGCAGGCCGGCCGCGATCTTTTCCTCGTACGTCTTTTCCACTTTGGCGATCATGTCCGTGCGGATGATCCCAGGCCGGATCTCGAACACCTTCACTCCGCAGCCCGCCAGCCTCTGCGCGTACAGCGCCGCGGACATGCTGAGTCCCGCTTTCGAAATGCAGTATTCGCCGCGATTGACCGAGACCGTGTAGGCGGAAATGGAGGTCACGAACACGATTCGCCCGCTGCCCTCGGCCGCCATCCATCGTGCCGCTTCCTGCGTCAGAAAATGGGGGCCCTTCAGGTTCGTCGCAATCAGTTCGTCGAAGCTCTCCTCGGTGGCCTCCAGCAGATCCCGCCGCTCCCGCGGGGCAATGCCGGCATTATTGACCAGCAGGTCCAGCCGCCCGAAGCGTTCTCGGGCGAACGCCATGACCGCGGCGCGGTCGGCGCCCGAAGCCACATCGCACTGGAAAATTTCGCAGCCGGTCTCGGCGCGTAACGCCGCGGCCGCATCGCGGCGTCCGCGATAGGTGGCGATCACCCTGTGGTCTTTGGCTAACTCCGTGGCGATGGCGCGGCCGATGCCCCGGCTGGCGCCCGTTACAATTGCGCTTCGGGACCCCCGTCCAGCCTGCAGTTCGGCCGGCTCGGGTGAGCTTGCATTCATATCCGGACGGGCGAATCCAGAACGAAGGTGAGGCGCGTTTCCGAGGGGATGCGCACGCGCTCGCCCTTGGTCACGATCTGGCTGCCCGCACCCGCGGCCGCTCCTACCGCGGCGCCTTCCGCGGCGCCCTTGCCGCCGCCGAAAATGGCGCCCAACGCCGCGCCCGCGGCCAACCCTACGCCTCCGCGCTCGGCCGTCTTTTTACCTCGCGAATCGCTGGTCTGGCTCACGCTGCGGCTGTTGATGGCCACCATCTGCCCGTTCATCTTTACCGATTGCAGGCTGAGGGTCAGGCTGGCACGGCCCGTAAACGTGCCGGAGTCCTGGGCGTCCACCAGCTTGAGCACCACGTCCGCGCCTCGCGGGATCACTTGCTGCCCGTAAGCATCCACCACCGCCTCATCCAGGCTGGCGGCGAAGGTCTGCCCCGGACGGGCGCTTTGCGAATCGATGCCGTCGATCGTGCGCACCAGAAGGTTGGTTCCGGCCGGCAGCACGGTCCCCGGCTGATCCGTGGCCGCGACCGGCGCTGCCGGAGGCGGTGGTGGTGGCGGAGGCTGAACAGGCGCGGATGGCGGTGGTGGCGCTGCTTCGGCCGGTGGTGGCGCTGTTTCGGCCGGCGGTGGCGCCGCCGCTCCGCCAAATTCGATGCGCACGATGTCGGAAACGTCAATATTCTGGATCTGGTCGCCGACCTCTACCCGAACCTGGCGCGGTGAACCGCCCAAATAGGTGCCCTGGACCACGCGACCGCTTTTCAACGTGATGGTGTCGGCCCAGCCGGCAGGCACCACCGCCAGCACAGCGGCCAAACAGAATAGGCGCATTCCTTCAGTTTACACGTGCGCATTCACGCACGTTCGCGGAAGGAGCGGGCGACATCCAATCCCTGCTGGTAAGCCTGTTCGTATGCCTCGCGCCTCTCACCCGCCGTGAACGGATGGTTGGCGTGCAGCCGTACCAATCCCTTGCCGATGGCATAGGTCGCGGCAAAGGCGATCGCGCCCTTGGGAATGAGCCCCCCGCCGAACGGAATCTTGCCAACCAGTTCCCGCGCCAGCGCCCGCCAGCCGAAGGCCGCCGCCACGATGGTTGCAATCGATCCCTTCTGATGCGCGAATCCGACCTCGTCCCCGCACGCCGCCGCAATCAGAAACGCCATGCGCACCTGGTTGGCCGTCAGGAAAACCGTGTCCGAAGCGAATTCGCCGAATACCCAAGGCAGTTCCACCAGGCTCGGCACTACGTCCGGCAGCGCCGCCGCAATGGCGAAAAACGCGTTCTCCCGCGCCACCGCGTGGATGGTGCGGTCGATCACCGGTTGGCGGAAACCCGGAAAACTACGCGCCAGCGCGAGCGTCACATCGTCGTGCGCCCGCAGAATCTCGCGAATCGTCGCATCCGGATCGTGCCGGTCGAGCGCATGCGCGCCAGGGTAGTCTATCCGCTGGCCGGGCTCGTGGAGAATCAGGTCGACCCGTTCCGGCGCATGCGGGTCCGTCATGCGGTGGGCGCGCTGCAGCACCTCCATTCGTGTCTCGTGTGGCAAATCCCGCGGGGCCAGAAAGTGTTCGAGCGTGCTGTAGCCGGAGTCGCTTGCCGCCACCAACCCGATATGGATCTCGCGCGCGGCGCGTTTCCGCATCTCTTCCGGATTCAGCAGGCCGAATGCGGCACGCGCCTGTTTCAAGGCTTTCATCATAGTGGAATCACTGCGGCGGCTGCGCGCCCGAGAGGCGGAACATCACGTGCAGTCCCTTACGCCATTCTACCCCGAGCCCGATTCGCTCCACTTCGATCGCGGGTGAGAAATAGCTCAATAGGGTCTCGGTGGTCGGATGAAATTCCAGCGCCGGCGAAACCAGCAGCAGCCGCGGCGGATCGGCCCGCAGCTCCACTCCCGGGAAATATCCGCGGCTCGAAAACTCGCCGCGGTCCAGGTGCCATTTCACCCGGACCCAATAGTCCAGCGCCTGCAGCGGCAGATGCAAATCCGCGGACGCTTTGAGCTCGATGACCGCAAGCCGCCCGAACCGGTCCGCCGCCAGCAGGTCGATGACGCCGCGTTCCCCACCCGCGAACGCCGGCACCTGCCCGTAAACCGGTTCGGGCAGGAGCGAGGCATCTACCGTTCCGATCTCCGCGCGCACCTGCGATTCCAGCCACGCCTCCGGAAACTGCCGGAACAACGGGTGATCCCGGTCCGCATCCGGTGAGCGGAAATGGTCGAGCTCGCGCGCGATGGCCGCGATTTCCGGCAAATGGTGCGGCCGTGCATGGCGCCGCTCGGCCAATCCGAATTCGAGCTCGCCCTCCGCCAGCTCCGCGAACTCGATGCCCCGTACGCGCAGGCTGGCTCGCCCGTCGTGCTTGAGAATCCGCTCCACACCCGGCAGGGCTCCCACTTCTTCCCACGTCTGACGATGGTTCGGCTCCGGGCGCCGGCACGGGTCGAGGCGCGTGTCCACATTCCCGTGGTCGCCCGGGTCAACGCGCATCACGTAATCCTCGGGCGAATAGGTGAACAGCTCGAACCGCACCGCGTTCGGGTCAAGCGCCAGCAGCCGCAGCGCCGTCCCGCCCTCGCGCCCCGCCGGCAGATACAACGCCAGCCCCTCGATGGTGAGCCGCCGCTCCCGCTCGCGCAGGTAATCCAGCCAGATCAGCGCGAAGGAAAGCGCGGCCGAGGTGTCTCCCTCCGGCGGACACGCCAACGCCGCCCATCCGTGCTGGCCGTGGCGCAGAAACGCGCGCGGAAATGCTGGAGAAAGGCTGTGCTCCAGGTTCGGCTCCACGCTCAGCTCCGCCAGATTCCATTGCGGAAACTGACGCCGCAGAAAAAGCCGGAAGCGCTCGCGGAAGACCAGCCGCGCGCCGCGCCGGCCCAGGTCCGCTCCTGCCCGCCGCGCCATGTCCAGCAGGAACACCTGCCCCACCCGCCGCGCGAACCGCTCCACCGTCAGCTCCAGCCGCCCGGCGGAGACCTCCTGCGCGTCGAGCACCCGCCGCGTCAGGTTGCGCGCGCGGTCCCATGCCTGCAGCGTCAGACGCTCGCCGCGGACTTCCAGCGCGAAATTATCGCCGCCGATCGGCAACAGCTCTTCCCCGGGTTCGAGCAGCGCCGGCTCGCGTGCGCGCTGCAAAAACTCCTCGATCGCCGCAAGAGTCTCTCCGGCGCTGCGCGGGGCCCTTGGCTGGCCGGAGCTGCCCGAACCGGAACCCCGGAATGCGGGAGGCATGGAACCAGGATTATAGCAACGGGCCCACCCGCCGCAGCGAACAGGGCTATACTGCCGGTTGGGAGAGTTCACATGGCCAAAGTCTCGGTGGAAATAGACTCCCGCTGGGTCGCTATTGTCCGTTCGCCGTTATATTGGATCGTCGTGGCTTTGCAGGGCGTCTCGGTAAGCTTCGCGCCTTTGTTCCTGTATTGGGCCGGCAAGGGGATGTTCCCCGCGCACCAGCAGTGGATTGTCGTGCCCTCATGCCTCGCAGCCATCTACGTGGTTGGCCTGTTCTATATGGGGCTGGGCGGGGTGGTCATCGCCCAACTGCGAAAGAAGCCGCCTGCGAGCTGATCCTTACTCCCCGAACTTGGCCGCTTTTCGTTCCGTTCCCAGCGCCGTAGCGATGGCCGCGAACAGGAACACCACCAGCGCCGTCGCGGACATCGCCGTGGCGTAACTGGTGCGGTGCGCGAATTCGGCCTCGATGCCCGGAATGGCGCTCGAAAACAGCACGCCCATCTGGTAGCCGAAACCGGGAAGGAAACCGCGCACCGAATCCGGCGAAAGCTCGGATAAATGCGCCGGCACCACGCCCCACGCCCCTTGCACCATCGCCTGCATGATGAACCCGCCCGCAAACAGCAGCGGAATCGAAGGCGCCCACGCCCACAGCGGAATCGCCACCACCCCGCCCAGCAAGGCCCAGATCATCGCACGCCTTCGCCCGTAGCGGTCGCTGAGGTATCCGCACAGCGTGCCGCCCAGAATTGCGCCCACCATGGAAAATGCGCTGACGGCGTTCTTGGCGGCCACCGAAAGTCCCCGCTGCCTTTCCAGGAACGTGGGATACAGATCCTGCGTACCGTGCGAGGTCAGGTTCATGGCCGTCATCAGCACCATCATGTAGAGGAACAGCTTCCAATGCGAGGCGATGGCGCGCCCCAGTTGCCCCCAGCTTTCGTGCTTCGTCCTCTCCCACACCTCCGACTCCCGCACGTGCCGGAATACGAACAGCGCCAGCAGCGCCGGCAGCCCGCCGATGAAGAACAGAGGCCGCCAGCCGAGCCGGTTGAACAGCAGCAGGTTGCACACCGAGGCAAGCAAAAAGCCCATCGCATACCCCTGCTGCAGGAAGCCGGAAAGCAGCCCGCGCAGCCGCGCCGGCACCTTCTCCATCGCCAGCGACGCGCCCACACCCCATTCCCCGCCCATGCCCACGCCGAACAGCGCGCGCAGAATGAGGAAAGTCGTGTAGTTCGGCGCCAGGCCCGAGAGCACCTCCATCACCGAATAGAAAACCAGGTCGGCCATCAGCGGCCCGCGACGCCCGTAGCGGTCCGCCAGCAGCCCGAACAGAAACGCCCCGATGGGCCGCAGCGCCAGCGTCGCCGTGAGCGTCAGCGCCATTTCGGCATCGGATTTATGGAACTCGCGCCCGATGGCCGTCAGGCAGGAAACTACCAGGAAGAAATCGAACGCGTCGAGCGTCCAGCCGAGATATCCGGCTAGCAGCGCCGCGCGGTGATCGCTGGGAACCGAAGAAGCCGCCGAGGAAGCCACGGTAGGCCATTGTAACAGCCCGTTCTTTGCAGGGGCCGCACACATGCGGTCCACTCGCCCGCGGACACTGGTCCCCAACAAGCTGTATAGTCTTTTAGAGAGGAGAGCACATGAAGCGCAGAATTAGCTTGTGGGCGCTGATCGGGATCGCGGTCGCCTGTTGCTGGGTCGTAGTTGGTTTTCTCGCCGGGCCTGCCTACAACCCCGGGCGTTCGACAATCGCCGCAATGACTGCTCCTGCGTCCCTACTCGGGAGGAGGGCGCCACTCGGCATCACATGGTTTATCCTCCTGAATGGCGCACTGTACGGTACTGTTGGAATTGCGGCTGAACTGGCGCGGAGCCTGCATCACCTCCGTGCAGCGCCGCGCACGTAGGCCCGCTGCCCGTAGCGCAAGCCTCCGGCTTGCCATGCCGGCATCCTTGCCGGCATTCGCCGGCCGTCGAAGAGCCTACGATCCCGCGCCCGCGCCTCTGGCCGCTCGGCCCATCGCCGGCGCCACCGCCCAGACCACAATCGCCCCCAGACCTGCCGCTGCAATCCATCCTTGCAGCGCCAGGCCCGGCATCGGGTTGCCGAACAGTTCCGCCAGCGGTGCCCGCACCGCCCATACCGCCAGCACCAGCGCGTATGCCACGTAGTTGTTCCGGCCGAAAAACACGCAAAATGCGGCAACCGCCGCGATGCCCGCCAGCCCCATGCCGTATTCGAGCGCGAATTCGCCCGGCGTCCGTATGTCCAGCGGCAGCGCCACGAACGCCGCCAGCAGGCCCGCCGCAAGCGGCATCCAGCGCCGCGCCAGCCGCCCGAAGATCACCGCCGCCAATGCCAGCGTCGCGCCGTTTATGAGCACTTCGCGGAGGCTCGCCAGCGCGCTCAGCGACGGCAGCGCGGTCGCCGCCAGCCTTTCCGAATCCACATCGAACAGAGCCTGCGCATGGAACCGCGCCGCCAGCGCCATTTCCGCCTGCCGCACCACGAGCGCCAGCCCGGCCGCCGCCGCCAGCGCGAATAGCGCATCCAACCCGAGCGCCCCCCGGCCCTTGCGCCCCATCGCCGCCAGCACATCCGGATAACACGAAGTTACCAGCGCCGCTGCCGCGCCGAACACCAGGAACGCGAACATCACCGAAATCAGAAGGCTCACATCGGTCATGGCGCGAAACGTCCCCAACGGCACCGCGGTGGGATAGTTTTCGGCGAGCAGCGGCAGCGTCAGCAGCGTGCCCGTGGCCGTCAGCAGCGCGCCCGCGCCCGCCAGTGTCAGCGTGATCCTCCACCGCACCGACCCCTGCCGGATCTGCCGGATCACCAGCCATAACCCGTACACCGCCAGCCCGCCGATCACGCCGAAACGCAGCGCGATCACGCCGATCGAAATGAAGTTCTGCCGCTCGCGCGCACGCAGGTAATCCTCCGGCAGCTTCCAGTACGCCGCCAGCGTCGCCGGCCGGTCCCCCGCCACTCCCACCTCCACGCGGAAATGCGCTTCGCCCAGGTTGCGCGCGTCGCCCGCCCGCGCCTCCCAAACCAGCGTGTGATCGCGCCGCTTCGGCTTCTTCTCCGACTGGCTCTCCTTCAGATCCATCGCGCCCGTATCCTGCCCCAGCGAAGCCGCAAACGCGGCGGCAATTCCCCGCGCGGCTTCATCCCCAATATCGGCGCCCGGTTTGTCCTCCGGAAACACGTGCTCGAAGCCCAGTACCTGCCCCGTTTCCGGGTGCACCGTCACCCGCGCCTCTTCCTGATTCAGCGACTGGAAATACCGCACCATCCAGAAATGCACCGGGCGGTATCGCGCAAACATCCGCGACGCCGCCGGCACATCTTCGCGCTCCAGAAAATACTTGCCCGCCAGCCCGTCGTGCGCCGGGTTGTCGCCCCAGTGGATCTCGGGAACGGTCACGTCCTGGAATCCCGCCAGGTTCATGCCCTGCCCGCCCAGGAATCGGGCAGCCACGGCTCGGACCTGCTCCGCCGAAAGCCGGTAGTGCGGCTGATCGCCGAAGTGCACCGCCGGAACCGCCAGGGCCACCGCACCTGCTGCCGCCAGCGCCAGCGCAGCCATCCGCATTCGCCCCGAAAGCGGCTGCCAGGCCTGCGCCATTTCGGCCGACGGCGCAGCCTCGACCGCCGGCGCCTCCGCCGGCGGCGGCTCGTCGGCGTTGAGTAATCCAGCCTCCGGTTCGAACCCGCCCTTGCGCCAGTACGCCGCCAGAGACACCACCACCGGCAGCACGATAATCCCCGCGCTCGCCGCGCCCGATAGCCGGAAATACCAGCTATGCGACCGCATCAGCAGCATCGCCGTGTACATGGCGTCGATCGAGTAATGCCACACCAGCGTCGGCAGAATCCCCCAGCGCAGCATCACGAAGCCCAGGGCGATCCCGCCGATCCCCACCTCGACGCCGCGAATGTAGAACGGTTCGTTCGGATAATTCGTGTGGCCGAATCCCCAGATCAGCCCCGCCACCACCACCGCCACCACCGTCGACCGCGCCAGCTTGCGCAGAAACGGAATGCCGAACATCCGGAACATGAATTCTTCGGAAACCGCCGGGAAGAACCCGCCGAACAGCACGAACAGCCACGGGAACCGCGTGTTCAGCATGTCGTCGTACGGCACGTCCGCCGGCGACCACGCACCCAGATGCGAAGCCACAATGTAGAACGCCGTCTGGTAGGCGAAGAACAGCGCCGTGAGCGCGATCCCCAGCGCCGCGCCCATAAAGAAGCGCTTGGTCCGCAGCCCGCGCAGCACGAACAGGCTGCCCAGCGAAATCTTCTCCGGGAACATTTCCCGGTAGACCGTTTCCGCGCCCGCCGTCAGCACGAACAGCAGCCCGCCCGCCCCCAGTCCCGCCATCAGCGCGCTCAGCACCTGCCGGATGATAAAGCTCTCATACGAATCGGTGGTGGCGTAATGAAACTCGGAGAGCGGCAGGCCGTTGAGCTGCGAAAGAAACGTCAGCACCATCCCGATTCCGCCCACCACCATGGCCCGCCGCCAGCGCACATCCTGCCGCCGCACCCGCATCACGATGATCACTATCAGCCCCGCGAACAGCGCTACCATGAATGCCGCGTCCACCATGGCCGAAGCGTCGTTCTTGGAGCGCAGCGCTTCGAAATCGCGCGTCCACTGCTCCGGAATTTTCAGGTATTCGCGATACCCCGCCACCTCGCCGCCCGCCAGCGAAACCTCCAGGCGGTAGGTGGCCTCGTGCAAGTTGAAATCGCGCTCCTTCCAGGTGTAAGCGCGGTCGGTGCGGTGCGGCCGCACGGTCTCTTCCACCTCGACAAAATCGAGCGACGCCGGATCCCGATGCATGGTGCCGCGCAGGAACGCTTCCGCCCGCGCCCGCGCTTCCGGCTCGTCCATTGCGGGCCGCGCCGCATCCTCCGGCAAATCGTGCTCGAATCCGGCCAGCGCGCCCGCCGGCGTTAAATCGGCGCGGAATTCCTCCTTCTGCAGCGGCCGGAACCAGCGGTATGACCATCTCCACAGCCGCATCCGCGCGCCCATAATCTGGTTCGCTTTTTCCAGACCCAGCTCGCGCTCCAGAAACGTCTTGGCGCCGTTATCGAAGTTGAAGCTCGAGGCTTCGCGGTACCCGCCGAGCTTGTATCCCTGTCCGCCGAGAAACCGCGCCGCCAGCGTTTCCCCCTCCGCCCGGCTCACGCGGAAATCGATGGAGGCCTCCGGAAACGCCCGGTAGAAATTGCGGACGGAAAACCATGTGGCCCCCGCCAGCAAGACCGCGCAGATCGCCAGAAACCGGAAGTCGGAGGCCTGGAATCGCTCCTTCATGACTACTCCTCACCCTTGGCCGCACACGAACGCTTGGCCGCCCAGTGCAGCCCGATCCCTCCGAGAATACATTTCTGCGCCCGCACCTCGCCGTACCCAACCCGCTGCAAGCGCCGGGAAAAATCGTCGATGGAAACAAAGTCCCGCAGCGAATCGGGGATATAGGTATAGACCCGCGGCCGGCCGTGCAGCACGAATCCCCAGAAAACGCCCTGCGCGTACAAATACGCGAGGTAAAGCCTCCGCATCACCGTGTTCGCCGGCAGAAAGAAATCGAGCGTCACCAGCACGCCGCCCGGCATTGTGACCCGCTCGATCTCCCGCAGCGCCTTTTCCAGGTCCGGGAAATTGCGCAATCCATAACCGATGCACACGCAGTCGAAGGCCGCGTCCGCGAACGGCAAACGGCAGGCATCACCGCAAACCGCCTGCCGCACGCCCTGCGCCCGCGCCAGCCGCAGCATGCGCTCGGTCAGGTCCACCGCCACCGCGCGGCAGCCGGGAAACCGCGCCTCCACCAGCCGCGAAAAATCGCCCGTCCCGCTAGCCAGGTCGAGAACTCGCGCGCCTTTCGCCAGTTCCACCCGCTCCACCAGCCGCCGCTTCCACCCGCGATCCATCCCATACGAAAATGCCCGCGTGATGAAGTTATAGCGGGGCGCGACCGTATGAAACATATCGCGCATCAGTCGTGTATCCTGCTTTTCCGCCGGCGGTTGCATGGCAGCCGAATTGTACCAAACAGAAGGGGCCGGGAGCCGGGGACCAGGGGCCAGGGAAGGGTGCGGTCATTCAGGAGGTTGCACGAGCGGGAGAATTCGGCCGGGTCTGTATAACGGGCGCGACCTGCATACCGGGAAGCCTCCCTAGCCCCCGGTCCCTGGCCCCCGGCCCCTATTGAGCGAATCGCCGGAAAAAGCTGTCCGCGTTCCACCGCGGCCGCGCCGCCTCGTCCGCCACGCGCTCGAGCAGGTCCGCGATCACGTGGTCGAACAGCGCGGCCGCCGCCGCATCGATCGGCTGCGTCAGATCGTCCGAGGGCTTGTGGTACCGGTCCCGCACCCACGTCTGCCGGATCTTCTCCTCCGGCGAGCCGAATTCGTACCCGAACTTGAATGCCAGCGACGGAATGCCCCGCCGGATGAAGCTGTACTGGTCGCTGCGGATGAAGCGGTTCTGCTCTGGCTCGCGGTCTGTCTGCACGTCTACTCCCAGATCCTTCGCCGCCGCGCGGATCTGCTCACCCAGCGACGATTCCGCCAGCCCCTGCACCTCGATCACCTTCAGCGGGTATAGCGGCAGGAACATATCCAGGTTTACGTCCGCCACAATCTGCTTCGCCGGCACCGTCGGATGCGCCGCAAAGTACTGCGACCCCAGCTCTCCTTTTTCTTCCGCCGTCACCGCCACGAAGACGATCGAGCGCTTCGGCGCCGCGCCCGATTGCCGCACTAGCCGCGCCACCTCCAGCAGTGACGCAATGCCCGAGGCATTGTCCATGGCGCCGTTATAAATCGCATCGCCGTTGACCGGCCGTCCCACGCCCACGTGGTCCAGGTGGGCCGACATGATGACGTATTCGCCCTTCAGATTCGCGTCAGAGCCCGGCAGAATCGCGGCCACATTGGGCGCTTCCATCGGTTCCCGGTGCAGCGTGGCCTTGGCACGCAGCGTCGCCGGCAGCGGGAAACGCGGCAGCGGCTTGTTGTCTTTCACCAGCGCTTCAATCTCTTCGAACGTGTGGCCGCTCCCCGCGAAGAACTTCTCCGCTCCGCGCCGCGTAATTGTCATGGAAATCTGCTGCCCCACCGTTTCCTGCAATTCCCGCTCCGCCAGCACCACCGAAGGCGGCGGCGTGGAATTCCCGCCCCGCCCCCCGCCTGTTGCCCCCGGCGCGTTTGGCCGCGGATTGGGCAGCGACGCCATCCCGATCGCGCCCGCCTTGCGGAACACCGCCCACCGCTCGCCCGCCGACGAGAAATGCGATTTCACGTTCGCCGAGGCCTCCACCGGTCCCGCCGCGTTCACATACACCGCGATCTTCCCGTGCAGGTCGAGCCCGGCCAGATCGTCGTAGTGCGCCTCCGGAATCGACATGCCATAGCCAGTGAACACCAACGGCGCTTCCACCACCGCCGGCATTTCCGCGCGGCTGTTCAGGCTCGCCTCCTGTCCTACGGCCACCGCTTCCGCTTTCCCATCGCGGATCAGCTCGATCGATGGATCCGTCAACGTGCGGGATTCGAACCGCACCGGCTGCCTGTAACCCGACGTGCCCGCCGGCTTCAGCCCGATGCGCTCGAACGCGGTCTCCACGTATCTCGCCGCCTCCAGAAACTCGGGCGAGCCCGTGTTGCGCCCCTGCAGCTTGTCGGAGGCCAGAAACTGCACGTGCGCCAACCAGAGTTTGCCTTCAGCGGCATAATCGGCGGCGAAAAGCGAGGTCGCAAACAGAGCCGCGACCGTAAGGGAGCGGTAATTCGGTCGGAAGCGAAGCACCCACCTAGCTTACCGTGCCGCACCCGCAGTAGGGCAGGCTGGTAGCCTGCGGCGGGTTGGAAACCCGCCTCCCGCTGGCCTGCCAACCCCATCGCCCGGTGTGGGGCAGGCGTTTTCGCCTGCCCACCCTACCGCACAATCAACCTTACCCGCCCCAGCAATCCCGAAGGCTGCGGCTTCACCTCGTCCATATCCTGCGGCTGGAACCGCTCGCCGTATTTCGCATTCAGCGCCTTGTAATCCGGCAGCGGCCCCCTGGCCAGCACATTCAGCGCGGAATTCGCCACCACGATGCGAATGGAATTCTGGCCCGCATGCACCAGGCCGCTCACGTCCACCTCGTACGGCGGGCACCATATCGCACCCGCGCGTCTGCCGTTCACATACACAATCGCCACTTCCCGCACGGGTCCATCCAGCATGGCGCGCATCCCGCTCCCGGCATTGTGCTCCGCCGCGCCCACCGGGGTGCCGTCGCCGAAATTGAGGACCATGCGGCGGCTTGCATCCGCAATCGTCACCGTGCGCTCATAAATGGCCGTGCCGGAATAATATCTCCGGCCCTCTTCCTCCGTCCAGGAGCGCAGCTCTCCGCTGCGAATCGGCTGAGCGGAGCCGGCAAACGTGACCTGCCATCCTTGATTCAGGTCGATCGAGGCGCGCGCGGTGTGCGCCGTCGGAGCCGGCGCCCCCAGCCCAGAAAACACCAGCACCCGCGATTCATACGGCGCCAATCCCAACCCGGTGGGATTCACTTCGGCGCGCGTCATCGCGCCCGTGAACGGATCCCACCATGCCGCCGACCTCCCCGCAACGCGAAAATACGCCGACGTCTCGACCGCGTGGTTGCTCGTGTTCACCAGAAAATAAATGTCGGCCTCCGGCAGGTGCCGGTGCACGAAGCCGATCTCCGGCGCGGCGATCACATCCGGCTTTTCCGCCCTGTGCAGCGCGTCACCGAGCTTTGTCTCATCCGCCACCACCCGGAGCCTGCCGGCCAATTCCCGAATCTTCGCCGTGTCCCCTTCCTCCATCAATCCCGGCGCCAACGACGGCGCGCGCCGCGTCGCGATCACCGTCGCGCCCGACGCCAGAATCTTTTGCAGCGTCGCCAGCGGCATCCGCTCCACGCCTGGCAGCACCAGAATCTTGTACGGCACGCCCACCTTCGCAATCGCCGCATCGTCGATGAAATCGAAGTTGTATCCCGCATTCAAAATCTGCGGAATCACGTTCGGTCCGATCAGCCCGTCCATCGCCTGGTTCACCGAAACATGCCCCAGCGTGAAACTCGCGAACGCATCGTCCGTTGGCAGGTAAACCGCCACATCCTGAACCGGCTGCCCCTGCCGCAGCAGATAGCTGATACGCTGCAGATATTTCGCAATATCCGGCATCACGATCCACCACGGATTGTGATTGTTGAACACCGCCGCCGCATAAAATCGCTGGCCCGGCTCGCCGGCTTCCGGCGGCGAATACGGCCACCCATGGCCGATCAATTGATTGATCCCCTGCAAAAAATGCAAATCGGCTTCCGCCTTCATATCGAGCGGCGTGGCGCGAAACACCGGCGAATGCAGCCACGTCCACGTTTCCGAAGACGTTACCGGCCGCCCGTACAAATGGCTGGCCGACGCCGCCCACCGCGTCGCCGAAAACCGCCGCCACTGCCAGCCTTCGCCTTCCGGCAGGTCTACCAGCGCGTTGCTCGAGAGCGTCACCGGCGGAGTGCCGTATGTCTGCGAGCGAAACCGCGTCCCGTGCCGCGCCGCCCACTCGCGAATCGGCGTCAGGTAGTTCGCGTCCGCCAGTTCGCTCAGCGTCTTCCCCCAATCGTGCCGGATGGCCATGGTCTTCGGCCCGATGTCCGTTACCAGCGCCGCCAGGTACGGCCTCAAATCGTAGCCGCGCCGCCGCTGGAACTCCTCCAGGAAATTGGGTGTCCAGTCTGACCCGTACACTTCCAGGCTGTCGCTGAACACGGCGTACGGCGGGTTCGGCCCGGCTGCCGCCAGCAGCTTGTCCGCGACGTTCTTTAAATGGTTCGCAATGGCCGCCGGATCGTAGTGGTCGAGCACAAACCCTTCCGCGCCGACCGCCGCGCGCTTCACTTTTTGCCTTGTCCGGCCGGAAATGAAATAGTAGGTGGTCCCGCTCGCCTCCGCCTGTCCGACCAGCTTTTCGCCCTCGCCCAACTTAGGCGCCCCGCCGCGCTCCACCCGCAGCCTCCCCGCCGCCTGTGTGATCGGAATATGAGGCCCGCCGTACGGCCACCCGCTCGCCAGCGTCAGATCGAAGCGCAATCCCAGTTCCCGCGCCTTGGCCGCGGTGAAGCGCAGATCATCCAAGAACTCCGGTGACAGATAGGGAAAATTGCCGTTGGTTTCCAGCGGATACACCGGCTGCACTTCGAAGCCGCCGATGCCGCCCTCCTTCATGAGCCGCATTTCGTGCTCCAGTTCCGCCTTGGTCACCGCCGGTCCGAACCACCACCACCGCATCATGATCCGCGCATCGTCCGGCGGATTCTCAAACCCGCTCCGCAGGTCCGCCACCGGCTGCGCCAAAGCCAGCCCCGCCGCGACGAACACGAGCAGGATAAAGCCGCGCCTATTCATGTGCCTCCCCGGCCCCTGGCCCCAGGCCCCCAGCCCCTAAATTCCCCAGCAGCACATCCGCCTCGCGCAGCCCGAACACGATCGGGGGCTTGATCTTGATCACGTTGTGCCGCGGTCCGTCCGTGCTCAGCAGCACGCCCCGGTCTTTCATCCGGTTCACCAGGCTGGTCGCTTCGCGCTCCGTCTTCATCTCGAACCCCAGGAACAATCCCAGCCCGCGCACGTCCGTGATCGAGCCATGCCGCTGCTGCAGTTCCCGCAGCCCCGCTATCAGATACTCGCCCGTCGCCCGCGCGTTCTCCTGCAGCCCTTCGTCGCGGATCACGTCCAGCACCGCCAGCCCCACCGCGCAGGAGACCGGGTTGCCGCCGAAGGTATTGAAGTACTCCATGCCGTTGGCGAACGAAGCCGCGATTTCCGGTGTCGTCACCACCGCGCCCATCGGATGCCCGTTGCCGATCGGCTTTCCCATCGTCACGATGTCCGGCACCACGCCCTGCGTTTCGAACATCCAGAAATGCGACCCGGCCCGGCCGAAGCCCGTCTGCACCTCGTCCGCCACGCACACCCCGCCCGCCTCCCGCGCTTTGCCATACATCTCGCGCAGATAGCCCGGCGGCAGAATCACCTGTCCCGCGCAGCTCAGTGCCGATTCGCAGAAAAACGCCGCCAGCCCATCCGGAATTTCCGGACGCTCCGCCGCTCCCGGGACTGGCAGCACGGTCACGTGCGCCGGCCGCCCGCGCCCTCCCGGCCCGTTGAATTTGTAGGGCGAAATATCGATCAGCGCATTGGTGTTCCCGTGGTACGCCGTGTCCATCACCAGCACACCCTCGCGCCCCGTGTGCGCCCGCGCCAGCCGCAGCGCCAGCTCATTCGCCTCGCTCCCGCTGCACACCAGGTACACCACGCGCAGCGGCTCCGGCAGCGTGGCCGCCAGCCGCTCGATATATTCGACCAGGTTCTCGTCCAGATAGCGCGTGTTGGTATTCAGCCGGGCCATCTGTTCCGCCGCCGCCCGCACCACGCGCGGATGGCAGTGGCCCACATGCGCCACGTTGTTCACACAATCCAGGTACGCCCGCCCGGCCGCATCATATAAATAAGCACCTTCGCCCCGCACCATGTGCAGCGGCTCGCGGTACGAGATGCTAAGCGAGGGCCCCAGATGCCGCTGCCGTCGCGCCAGCAACTTTTGCCGGTCCAGCCTCGCCAGCAGTTCCCAAGCCGGCCGGTTGCTGATTCTCAGGTATTCATTTTCCGGCGCCTGCCGCGTGTGCCACGCGCAATAGCATACCGACATCGCTAACCGTGCCGCGGCCAGCGGGCCCAGCACCTCTCGCTCGGCGTTCGAAAGCGGCCGCACCTCTTCGTATCCCGCCGTCACCTGCTCCGCCGCCTGAAGCGGATCGGCCTTCCCGAGCATCGCGTACGCCAGTGCCACCGCCAGGTCGCACACCGTTGCCGTATAGACCACGTCGCCGAAATCCAGAATGGAGACCACGCGCCCATCCCGCACAACCACGTTGTAATCGTTGGCGTCCGCATGGATGACGCTCTGTGGCAGCCGGGCCCAGTCGATCTTCCGCCACTCCTCGAAAATCGGCTCGACCAGCCGCCGCTGCCATTCCTCCAGCAGCCCCATGTGCAGCCGCGCCTGTTCCGCCTGCCGCAAATCCCAATGCAGTGTACGATGCGCGGCCGGATGGTCGAAGCCCGCCAGCGCCAGGTCGATTCGCGCCAGCGCCCGTCCCAGCGAAGCCAGCAATTCCGGTGAATGCGGCGCGGCGTCCCCCATGCATTGGCCGGGAATCCAGGAGAGCAGCCGCACCAGGTGCCCGCCGGCCTCGGAGATTTCCGCTCCCGAACTTGCCGGAATCACGCGCGG
Organism: Bryobacteraceae bacterium; assembly: GCA_035508655.1. GTDB lineage: Bacteria > Acidobacteriota > Terriglobia > Bryobacterales > Bryobacteraceae > DATGMB01. Next base: position 19,885 of record DATJMP010000197.1, on the reverse strand, counting down.
CCATTCCAGCCCCTCGGCTCCCACGGGGCCGCGTCGCACGCGCGCCATCGCCGCGTTCTGCAATTCCAGCACCGCGCGCGATTCACCCGCATTGGCAATTTTCAGAACGAAATCGCCGACACGGAAATTCTGATCGCGCTCGCTCGGAAGCGGTATCGCCGCGCCCTCGATGCCATATAACTCAGCCGCAATGCGCGCGGCATCTTCCACTGTAAATCGCGGAACGCCGCTCAATACTGGGGTCACAGGGCTAGCGTAACTCAGATAATCCAGGAAAAGAGTTAGCCACGGATAAACACGAGTTCACGCAGATCAGTATTTATCAAATCCGTGGTCCAAATTGCTTTTCTTGCTATCGCGCCGCTTCCTTATATACCTTCCCGCCCTTCATCACGAACGCCACCCGTCGCACGGCCGTGATGTCGTCCAGCGGATTGCCGGCGGTGGCCACCAGGTCCGCCTGCATCCCCTCGGCGATTGCGCCGATCTGGTCCCCCATACGAATCGACTCCGCCGCCACCGATGTGCCGCTCGCCAGCGCATCCATCGGCGTGTCCCCGCCTTCCTGCACGCGGTAAATGAATTCCTCCGCGTTCCGCCCGTGCGACCCCGCCACTGCGTCCGTTCCCAGCACGATTTTGAGCCCCAGCCGCCGCGCCCGCCGCAGCACGTCGCCGCTCAGCGGCGGCCCTTTTTCCATGTACGCGAAGCCCGCTTCCGTGTAGTTGCCGATGCCCAGAAACCTCGGCTTGTTCTCCAGATAGTTGTGCCACACCAGGAAATTCGGGTCGAAGTACACGCCCCGGTCCTTCATCAGCTTCAGCGTGGCGTCGTCCAGAAACGCGCCGTGCTCGATGGTCGTGCATCCCGCCTCCACCGCCGCCCGCGCCCCCTCCGATGCGTGCGCGTGCACCAGCGTACGCAGCCCCAGCTTGTTGGCTTCATCGCACGTAGCCCGGATCTGCTCCACCGTCATCGTCATCTTGCCGCCGTCGCGGATGCTGGCCGTGGCGAACAGCTTGATCAGGTCCGCGCCATCGGCCTTCTTTTTATCGACGAACGCCCGAATCTGCTCCGGCGTGCCAGTATTCTCGGTCACCGGCGTGAGCGACGTGATCAGCCTCGGCCCCGGAATCGCCCCCGCCGCGATCATATCGCGCAGCATCTTGTCCAGCTCCGCTCCCACGCTCTGCACCGTGGTGAAGCCGCCCATCAGCGTCGCATATAGATTGGCTTCGGCGTACAGGGCCTGCTGCTGCGGCGTGGCCTTCGCCCCCCGGCCACCCTGCTCGAATCTCCCTTCCTGGTTGAAGTACCAGGCGGGATGCGTATGCGTGTCGATCCAGCCCGGCATCACCGTCAGCCCGCTCAGATCGATCGTCGGCTTATCTTTGGCCTCGGCAATCCGCGCGATCCGCCCGTTCTCCACCACGATCTCCCGGCCGTGCAGCACGTGCCCCTTGCCGTCGATGAGCGTCGTCGTCCGGATCACGATCGGCTGCGCCGCCGCCACAGCGGCCGCCAAAAGCCAGAGAAGGCCCGCCTTCATAGTGGATTTAGCTTACCGCAAAAAGCCCGGCGGCTCCGTTCCGAGCCGCCACCGTAACACACGTAGCGCCGCCCCCCGGCCGGCCATGCCGGCATCCGTGCCGGCATACCCGATCAGCCAGAATACCCGTCCAGCATGACCCTAAACCGAGCAGTACCCTCCAGAAGACATCCCGCGGTCAGACTCGACGAAGGTCGTTGAAACGACATTCGCTCACGCCACCAGTACCGGTCTGTCTTCTTCCCGCCTCTCCCGTGGCCTCTTCGGCACATCCACGAACGCCGGAACCGACATCAGCAGACCGGCAATGAGCAGCGCCCACCCGGCGCCCTTCCGCTGGCCCCGGCCGATCCAGCCGGCCAGCAGCAAGCCGAGTCCGGCTCCGGCCAGCCCGCGCGCGCCCGCAATCCAGGCCACATCGGCGCTGGTATAGGTTTTTTCGCTCATAGACGCATGGCCTGCAAGCCCACGGCCAGCGCCCGCAAACACACACGCTCCGAATTCTGTTAGCGTGTCCTTTATGCGATTCGCCTGGCTGCTGTCTCTTGCCGTCCTCTGCCCCGCCCAGACTGCGCCGCTACGGGTGGCCATTGCGGGCCTGGTGCACGGGCACGTCGCCGGATTTCTGAATAACGCCGTCAAACGCTCCGATATCCAGATCACCGCCATCTTCGATCCCGATCCAGCCCTCGTCGCCAGTTACGGCGAGCGCTACCACATCCCCCAATCCGGCCGCTTCACCGACCTCGCCCGCATGCTCGACACCGTCAAGCCCGAAGCCATCGCCACCTTTACCGCCACCGTCGACCACCCCACCGTCGTCGAAGCCGCCGCTGCGCGCCATATCCCCGTCATGATGGAGAAGCCGCTGGCCGTCGACATGACCGCCGCCCACCGCATTCAGAGCGCCTCCGCCCGGACCGGCATCCCCGTCATCGTCAATTACGAAACCACCTGGTACCGCAGCCACCACGAAATCTGGACGCTTTTCAAGGATCGAAAAGCCGCCGGCGCCATCCGCCGCATGGTCGCCATGGACGGCCACCAGGGGCCCAAGGAGATCCACGTCCAGCCCGAGTTCTTCGCCTGGCTCACCGACCCCGCCAAAAACGGCGCCGGCGCCATGTTCGATTTCGGCTGCTACGGCGCAAACCTCATGACTTGGCTGATGGATAACCAGCGTCCGCTGAAAGTCACCGCGCTCGCCCAGACTCACAAGCCCGCCATCTATCCGAACGTCGATGACGATGCCACCATCCTCGTCCAATATCCCTCTACCGAAGGCGTCATCGAAGCCTCCTGGGACTGGCCGTTCAACCGCAAAGATTTCGAGGTCTACGGCCAGACCGGTTACGCTATCGCCACGGGCGGCGACAACCTCCGCGTGCGCCTCTCCAGCGACGGCGCCGAGCAGGTCCGCGAACTTCCCGAAATGCCGCCGGACGAGCACGATTCCATCGCTTATCTCACCGCCGTGGCCCGCCACCGCATCCAGCCCTCCGGCCTTAGCTCGCTCGAAAACAACCTGATCGTCACCGAGATTCTCCAGGCCGCGCGCGAATCCGTCCGCTCCGGTAAGACCGTCGCGTTGCAGTAAAATAGCATTGGTCTATCCCGAATTCCGATTCAGGAGAGTCTTATGCAACGAACCGTTTTCGTAATTCTCGCCGCCTCGTTCGCGGGCTCGCTCGCCGCGCAGAACCCTCTCATCACCGAGGCGAAACAGCAATACACCAGCGTCAAAAACAACCTGCTCAAGGCCGCCGACAAGATGCCGGACGACGCCTATCAATTCAAACCCACCGACGCCCAGCAGAACTTCGCCCAGCGCATGATGCACATCGCCAACCAGATCCGCACGTGCGGCATGATCGCCGGCAAGCCCGGATCGGTCGATAACAGCAAGACGGCTAAAGCCGATGTGGTCTCCGCGCTCAAGGCGTCCTTTGATGCCTGCGATGCCGCCTGGGACTCGATGAACGACGCCACCGCCCACGAAATGATCGCCGGCCGCGGCGGCCAACGCACCAAGCTCGGCACCCTCATCGGCAATACCAACCATGACAGCGAGATGTACGGCTACATCTCGGTCTACATGCGGCTCAAGGGCGTCGTGCCTCCCTCGAGCGAAGGCCGTTGAGCACTGTAGGGGCCCGGCATGCCCGGCCCGCGCCGCCAGCCTGGATGCCGGTCCGCATGTATGCGGCCCCTACGGCTTACTTGTTAAAATTGAATTTCCAGCGGAGGAAAATCGATGGCTGTCGAAGCGCGTCGCCGGTCGGTGGCGGTGGATGTGGGCGGGGTGAAAGTCGGGGGCAGCTACCCCATCGTCGTGCAGTCCATGACCAACACCGACACCGCCGATGTCCCTTCCACTGTCAATCAGGTCATGGCGCTCTCGCGCGCCGGCTCGGAACTGGTCCGCGTCACAGTCAACACGGATGCCGCGGCAGCCGCTGTCCCCAAAATCGTGGACACAGTGTCCCAGTTTGGCGTTCGCGTCCCCATCATCGGCGATTTTCATTACAACGGCCACATCCTCCTCAAGAAGTATCCGGCCTGCGCTCGCGCTCTGGCCAAGTACCGCATCAATCCTGGCAACGTGAACATCGGCCGCAAGACGGACGACAACTTCCGCACCATGATCGAGGTGGCCATCGAGAACGGCAAGCCTGTGCGCATCGGCGTCAACTGGGGCTCGCTCGATTCCACCCTGCTCACCCGCCTGATGGACGAAAACTCGAAGCTGGCCGAGCCCAAGGACGCGCGCACGGTCACGCTGCGCGCCATGGTTGTGAGCGCTGTCGAATCCGCCCGCGCGGCTGAATCCTACGGTCTCGGGCGCGATAAGATCATCCTCAGCGCCAAGGTTAGCGGCGTGCAGGACCTCATCGACGTCTATCGCGCGCTGGCCGCCGAATGCGATTACGCCCTGCACCTGGGCCTCACCGAAGCCGGGCTCGGCAGCAAGGGCATCGTCGCCACCACCGCCGCGCTCGCTCCGCTGCTGCTCGAAGGTGTCGGCGACACCATCCGCACTTCCCTCACGCCCCTTCCCAACGGCGACCGCACCGAAGAGGTCATCGTCTCCCAACAGATTCTGCAATCGCTGGGCATCCGCAGCTTCACCCCGCAGGTGACCGCCTGCCCCGGCTGCGGCCGCACCACGAGTACCTTCTTCCAGGAAATGGCGGACCAGATCCAGACCTATTTGCGCGAGCAGATGCCCAAGTGGAAGGCCACTCATCCGGGCGTCGAGGAACTCAAGGTTGCGGTGATGGGCTGCGTGGTCAACGGACCCGGCGAATCCAAGCATTCCCATATCGGCATCTCGCTGCCCGGCACCTTCGAGGAGCCGAAAGCGCCCGTGTACGTGGATGGCCGGCTGCTTTGCACACTCAAGGGCGACCGCATCGTGGCCGAGTTCCTCGACATCCTGAACGAGTACGTCGACACGCATTACGCGGCCTTAGAAACTGCCGGAAGCGTGTAATGTCGAGGCGGTTCACGCTCGCCGAAGCGCAGGGCCTGGTTCCCCGGGTTCAGCGGCTGATCGAGGAAGCCATCGCCCTCAAATCCGAGTACGACGAGGCCGGCGGCGAGCTCGAAGCTTTTCAAAAGCGCGTCATGCTGATGGGTGGCGTGACCCTGGACCGTGAGCGCGCGCTGCAAGCGCGCCAGCGCCGCGATAACGCCGCCACCCGCCTGCGCAACGCTGTCGAGACCGTGCAGCAGATGGGCTGCATCATCAAGGATCTCTCCATCGGGCTGGTGGATTTCCCCACCACGCTGCGCGGCGTCGAAGTTTACCTTTGCTGGAAGCTGGGCGAAACGCAAATCGAATACTGGCACGGAGTGGACGAAGGCTTCCGCGGCCGCAAGCCGATCGACCAGGACTTCCTCGACCATCATGAAGGCGACCCAGCCGACTGAAACCGAAATCAAGCTGCCCGCGCCTGGAGCCGCGGCCGCGCGCCGTCTCCTCCGCGCCGCCGGCTTCCGCATCCACCGCCGCCGTGTCTTCGAAGACAATACGCTGTTCGACACCCGCGGCCTCGCACTCCGCAAGGCCGGCGCGCTACTCCGCATCCGCCAGGCCGGAACCCATGCCACGCTGACTTACAAGGGCCGGCCGAGCGCCGGCGCCCGCCACAAAATCCGGGAAGAATTGGAAGTGCGTCTTTCCGCATCTGGCGCGATGGCAGAAATCGTCCAGCGCCTCGGATTTCGCCCCGTGTTCCGCTACCAGAAATATCGCACCGAGTACAAACAACACGGAAATTCCGGTATCGCCACGCTGGACGAAACGCCGATCGGCATTTACCTGGAGTTGGAAGGAACGCCGGCGTGGATCGACCGCTCCGCACGCCGTCTCGGCTTCCGCGAGGAAGATTACATCACCGCCAGTTACGGACGTCTCTATCTCGACTGGTGTAGGGAGAATCGGGTGAAACCTACCGATATGGTGTTTGAGAAGTCGGGAGTCTGAAGCCAGAACAGTCACGTACCGCTGAATTCCACCTTCTGACTCCTGTCTTCCGGCTCCACTAATGCGCCGCCGCCGCAATAAAGTCCGCGTCCGGCTTCTTGTACGCCGGCTTCTTCTGCTGTTCGGGCTGATCGACCTTCACCGGCTTGCCGTTGGGGGCGCCGTCGGTATCCGACTTTGGCTTGTCGGAATTGTGGCCGGGGGCCGGCTTTCCCTGCCCTTCCTCCCACCACACCACGCTTTCCGCGCAGTAGACGCTGAGCACGTCCAGCAGGTGCTGCAGGGACGCGGCCTCTTCGTTATCAAATCCACGTTGCTCTCCCGAAAACGCCATGGCGGCGTTGTCGGGCGTGATGGCGTACTGCTGCTCCGATCCCATCACGAAATTACCGTTAGCCATCGTTCCCTTCTGAACCACCCAGACCAGCTGGTGCGAATTCAGATCCCAGGTAATGGATTTCAATCTGCGCACTTCTTCGGACTGCGTAGGGGGGTTGGTTCCGGAATCGTTGGGCGTTTTGGTATCCGCGGCAAATAACGTAGCCGCAAAAGAGAGCAGGAATGCGAATGCGGTCTTCATAACTCCTCTTTCGATTCGAGTCCCGAATCCGATCTCCCCAGTGCAGTTTGCGGGCCGCGGCAACCCAGGGCACATCTCCCGGGCCGGCCCGAGCGTGCGGACCGCCACTGTGGGGCAGGATGGCATCCTGCGGGCGATTGGCAATCGCCGCCACGGCCGGTTGCCAATCGGCCGCAGGTTAGCGACCTGCCCTGCGGGAGCGTTCACCAGGCGCTACAATCCGTACCGATGTATTCCGATCTCCGCTTCGCTGCCCGCATCTGGCGGCGCCGCCCGCTGGTCGCAGCCGCGGCGGTGCTCACCCTGGCGCTCGGAACCGGCGCCAACACCGCCATCTTCCGCGTGATCTACGCGGTCGTGCTCAAACCTCTGCCTTATGCCGAATCGCAGCGCCTGGTCCAGGTCTGGTCCGCCGACCGCGACCCCAACGCGCCGCGCACGCTTTCCAATCCCAACAAGCGGCTGACCCGCGCCGCCACAATCGACGAATGGCGCAAGCTGTCGAATCCGTTTGCGGAAATGGGCTCTTATAATTCCTGGGAATACACCCTGAGCGGAGACGGCGAGCCGGAGCGGCTCACGGCCGTCGTGGTTTCGCCGGGCGTACTTCCCGTGCTGCGGATTCAGCCGTCTCTTGGCCGCGCGTTTACCGACCAGGAATACGTCACCGGCAAAGAACACGCGGTAATTCTGAGCGATCATCTCTGGCGCCGCCGTTTCGCCGCCGACTCCTCTATCCTGGGCCGAAGCATCACTCTGGATGGATACCCATACGCGGTTGTGGGCGTCATGCCGGCGGGCCTCCGCCTGCAAGCTGCCAGCCTGCCCGAAGACCCGGACATCTACACACCGTACGCCTCCGCCGGGAGCGGGGCACTGCGGCCTGAATCCGGTTACGTGATCGGCCGCTTGAAGCCTGGTGTCACGCTGGCCGCCGCAACATCTGCCATGGAGGCGCTCGCCCTCCGAACCCAACACGAGCGCGTACGCCGCGGCATCAACCTCGTGCCGCTGGCGGACGAAGTGGCCAGCGGTCTGCGGCCGGCTCTTGTTGTGTTGTTTGCGGCGGCTGGCTGCGTGCTGCTGATTGCCTGCGCCAATCTGGCCAATCTGATGCTCGCCCAGGCCGCTGCACGCAGGCAGGAACTGGCTATCCGCGCTGCGCTTGGCGCCAGCCGCGCGCGTCTGGCACGCCACCTGCTGGCCGAGTGCTTCGCCCTGGCGGCGCTCGGAGCAGCTCTCGGCATTGCCTTCTCGCATTGGATGGTGAAGGCCTTCGTCGCACTCTATCCGCAGCGCATCCCACGCCTCGCCGCGTCGGGCGCCGAGCCGGCGGTCTTCACCTTCACCCTGCTCGTAGCCGCCGTCACCGCCATTCTGTTCGGCGCGTTTCCAGCCTGGCGGTTCTCCCGGCCTGCGATCTCAGGAACCCTCCGGGAAGCGCGGCACGGCTCGGCCTTTCGCGGCCTGCTGGTGGTAGCGCAGGTGGCGGCGGCCGTGGTGCTGCTCACCGGCGCCGGCCTGCTGTTGCGCAGTTTCCAACTGCAACACGCGATCGACCCGGGCTACAGCCGCAGCAACCTGCTGATCGCGCAGCTGTGGCTTCCAGACAAGGTTTACAACACGCCGGAGCGGCAGGCACGCTTCGCCTCCGAACTGCTGGATCGCGTCCGTTCCCTTCCGGCCGTGCAATCGGCCGCGATCACCAATTGCCTGCCCATCGTGATGCATATCCTGGTGGGCGTCGACGTGAAGGTGCCCGGCGGGCCGGCCAGCGCTTCCGGCGAGAACGCCCCGTTCGTGCGCGCCGTTACCCCCGGCTACTTTCAAACTCTCGGCATTGGCCTTTTGGCGGGCCGATACCTGGAACCGCGGGACGATAACGGCGGCGCGGTGGTGGTGAACCGGACCTTCGCATCGCGCTATTTCGGCGACTCCAGTCCGGTGGGACGCCGCATGCAGTTCAGCATCCGCGGCAAGCAGCATGAGGTGGAGGTTGTCGGAGTGGTGCCGGATACCCGAGACCTGAAGCTGCAAGTGCAGGCGCAGAGCGAGTTCTATGTAGCCTTCGCCTCCCAACCCTGGTCGTTTCAGGACCTGGCCATTCGAACCGCGGCCGATCCGGGACAGGTGGCCAAGGCACTGCGGGTGGAACTGGCCGCGGTCGACCGCAATCTGCCTTTAGGGCCTGTCGGACGCATGGAGAAGGTTCTCTCCAACAGCGTCGCCATGCCGAAGTTCGACGCCACCCTGGTGGGTACGTTCGCGGCGCTCGCCCTGCTGCTGGCGGCGGTGGGAATCTATGGCGTGATCGCCTACTCTGTCAGCCTGCGGACGCGCGAAATCGGCATTCGTGTGGCGCTTGGCGCGCGGCCGGGCGACGTGGTGCGCATGGTGTTGCGCCGCGGACTGATGCCGCCGCTTGCCGGGCTGGCTGTCGGGATTCCCCTGGCCCTGGCGGCGACGCGCGCGCTTGCAAGCCTTCTTTACGGCGTGCAACCGGTGGATGCGACGACGTATGCAGCCGTCTCGGCCGTGGTTTTCGCTACTTCCGTCGTCGCGGCCTGGGTTCCCGCGCGGCGGGCCATGTCGGTGGATCCGATGGCGGCACTGCGGTGCGAATAGCGCCCCGACGAGACAGCAATGTCTCAAATTTGTTCGTAAGTTGTTGAAACTGCTAGAGGCGACGAGACATTGCTGTCTCGTCCGGCGGATCAGGTGCCAGCGCGCCGCACCAGGAACACCGCCACTTCCGCCAGCAGGTTGGGCAGGACCGTAACTTTGCGGTGGCCTGAAAGAAAGTAGCGCCGCTCCACCACCAGCTTTTCCTGCGCGGCCAGGGCCTCGAAATCGTACACGGTCAGAAAATGAATGTTGGGCGATTCGTACCACGCATACGGGAACAGCTTGGTGCGCGGCGCGCCGCCGCTCACGAGCATGGAAAGCCGCACTCGCCAATGGCCGAAATTAGGAAACGCCACGATGGCGCGTTTCCCCACACGCAGCATGTCACGCAGAACGTTGAGCGGATAGCGCGTCTCCTGCAGGGTCTGGCTGAGGATGACGTAATCGAAGGTCTGGTCGGGATAATCGGCCAGCGCCTGATCGATATCGCACTGGAAAACCGAAACGCCCCGTGCAATCGCGCTTCGCACCTTGGCGCGCGCGATCTCCACGCCGCGCCCGTCCACGTCCTTATTGGCCGCCAGCCATTCCAGCAGTTCGCCTTCGCCGCAGCCGAGATCCAGCACGCGCGTTTTCGGCTCCACGATTTCGCCGATGATGGCGTAATCGCTGCGCCCCAGGATCTCGCGCACGAAGGCCGCCTTGCGTGCCGGTTGCTCTTTGGCTGCTGCGCTCATGCCGATTTCTCGAACGCGCTGGCCAGGAATCCGCTCACCATCGTGCTCTGCTCGGCCACGTCCACCAGGAAGGAATCGTGGCCGTAATTGGCTTCGAGTTCCACGTAAGCCACATCGCGGTTGCGCGAGCGCAGCGCCCGAACCACCTCCTGCGACTGGTAGCTGGGGTAGAGCCAGTCCGAGCTGAAGCTGATGACCAGAAAGCGCGCCTCGGCTGGTTCCAGCGCGGCGGCGATGGAGCCGTGGCCGCTGGTGAGATCGAAATAATCCATGGCCTTGGTGATGTAGAGGTACGAATTGGCGTCGAAACGGTTGACGAACTGGCTGCCGCGATAGCGCAGATAGCTCTCCACTTCGAAATCCACATCGAAACCGAAGCCAACAGTGTCTTTGTCGCGCAGGCGGCGGCCGAATTTTTCGCGCATGGAATCGTCGCTCATGTAAGTGATGTGGCCGACCATGCGGGCCACGGCCAGGCCGCGCGCGGGCGGCCGCTTGCCATAATAATTGCCGCCGTTCCAGTCGGGATCGGCCATAATGGCCTGGCGGCCGACCTCGTTGAACGCGATCTGCTGCGCGCTGTGCCGCACGGTGGCGGCAATGGGAATGGCGGCGAGCACTTGCTCGGGATAGGAGACCGCCCATTCCAGCGCCTGCATCCCGCCCATGGATCCGCCCGAAACCGCCAGCAGGCGCGGGATGCCCATGGAATCGATCAGCATTTTCTGCAGCCGTACCATGTCGGCGACGGTGATGACGGGGAATGACATGGCATACGGGCAGCCGGTGGCCGGATTGATGGAGGAGGGTCCGGTGGTGCCACGGCATCCGCCCAGCACGTTGGAACAGATAACGAAATATTTGTTGGTATCGAAGCCCTTGCCCGGGCCGATCATGTTGTCCCACCAGCCGGGCTTGCCGCCCTCGTGGCTGATGCCGGCTGCGTGGGCATCGCCGGAGAAGGCGTGGAGCACGAGGATGGCGTTCGATCTGGCGGCATTCAGGCGGCCGTAAGTTTCGTAAGCCACGTCCACCGGCGCGAGCGTCACGCCGCAATCGAGGGAGAGCGAATCGAAGCGGACGATGTTGGATTCGATGATCATGCGGCTTTGGGTTGGCAGGCGGAATCGCCTGCTCCACATGGGACGACGATCATGCGGCGTGCTCCGGGATTGTCGCGCCGGGTACGGCTTTGCAGGGGCCGGACACCTCCGGCACGCTCTCCGCCAGATTGGTGGCGCACAGGAGCACCAGCGCGATCCAGAGCAGGTAGGCCAGGAGGAGGTGGACCATTTGCATCCAGACCGGCGCCAGCAGCACCAGATTGACTGCTCCGGCCGCAAGCTGCGCGACGAGAACGCCTCCAACGGCCCAAGCGAACGGCCGGGACGCCGGTCGCGCTTGAGCCGCGGTCATGGCGTAAAAGGCCAGCCACGCCGCGGCGCCGGCCGCGATCATGGGATGGAAGATCCGCAGGCGCAGGAAAATGCTGGAAGCGGAATCGAGATCCTGGGCGAAGCCGGCGGCCAGGCTGCGGGCCGGAAAGAGAGTGTCGCCGAGCGCCGTGATCGCGCCGCTGATCCCCAGCACCACCATCACCGCCACGGTGATGCCCGCCAGCCAACCTTCCCGCCCGCGTAGGCGCACTACCGGGCGCCCCGCGCCCCACCATGCCGTGAGCGCGAGGCAGGCGAGCAGGGTAAGGGTATTGACCAGATGGGCGGAATCCGACCAGGCGCGCATGGGCGAGGTGTTGTTGGCGACGTGCCCGAGCTTGACCAATGCCGCGCCGAGCAGGGCTTCAGTGACTAGAAATGTTCCGGAGAGAGCCGCACCCAGCCGGGCCGGGTGAGCCTTGGGAAAAGCACGGAACGCCCAAATCACCAGCAGCAGCACCAGCGGCGTATCGATTCCGGTCATGGCGCGATGCCAGAACTCGATCAGCGTGTGGGTGGTGGGCGACTGGAGAGCGATCTGGCCGTTGCAGAGGGGCCAATGATTGCCGCAGCCCGCGCCCGAGCCGGTGGCCCGTACGTAGGCCCCCCACAGCGCCACCGCCACGTTATAGGCGAGCACGCCCCAGGCGTAGCCGGCGAATCGGGATAGTCTTCCGGCTTGCCCTACGCGGGGCTCGACAGCCACCTTGAGCATGAACCTATTATTCTATCGCTACGGTGATACGGCCCTGCCGGGAGGGGTTAGGTTGCCCATCGCACTTGCAAGGTGTTGAGCATTCCAATATTCTGAACGTTCCGGTTTTTTAAAGGTGTATTAATGTCCCATAAAATCCATAAAATCACGTGGACCAAGACCGACGAGGCGCCCGCACTCGCCTCCCACGCACTGCTGCCCATCGTACGAGCGTTTCTCAAAGGCACGGGGGTGGAGGTGGAAACGGCCGACATCTCGCTCTCCGGACGGATTGTCGCCAACTTCCCCGAGCGGCTTCGCGACGACCAGAAGATTCCCGATGAGCTGACCCGGCTGGGAGCACTCGCGGAGACGCCGGACGCCAACATCATCAAGCTTCCCAACATCAGCGCTTCCATTCCGCAATTGCGGGCGGCGATCGCGGAACTCCGGGCAAAGGGCTACGACGTACCGGACTATCCCGAGAAGCCGTCGACGGACGAGGAGCGGGCGGTGCAGGCGCGGTTCGCCGCGGTCCTGGGCTCGGCGGTGAACCCCGTATTGCGGGAAGGCAATTCGGACCGCCGGGCGGCGGCGTCGGTGAAAGCGTTCGCCCGGAAGCATCCGCACAAGATGATGAAACCCTGGCCGGTGTCGGGTTCGGTTACGCGCGTCGCCCACATGGGGGACAAGGACTTCTATGGCAGCGAGAAATCCGTGACAGTCAGCACTGCCACCGACGTACGCATCGAATTCGTGGACGCCACAGGCGCGGTGAAGGTGCTGAAGCAGAAACTCCCGCTCCTGGAAGGCGAAGTGATCGACTGCGCGGTGATGAACGTGGCGGCGCTGCGGAGATTCTACGCGGAGCAGATGGCTGCCGCCAAAGCGGACCAGGCGCTGTTGTCGCTGCACCTGAAGTGCACGATGATGAAGGTCTCCGATCCGGTCATGTTCGGGCACTGCGTCTCGGTTTATTTTGCCGACGCCCTGGAGAAGCACGCCGGCGCCATTGCGGAGACCGGCGCCAACGTCAACAACGGACTAGCCGACGTCCTGGCCAAACTCGACCGGCTTCCGGCCGGGAAGAAGGCCGAGATCGAGGCCGACATCGCGGCCTGTTACGACAAGGGGCCCGCGCTGGCGATGGTGGATTCGCGCATGGGCAAGACCAATCTTCACGTCCCCAACGATGTGATCGTCGATGCGTCGATGCCGGTGGTGGTGCGCGATGGCGGCAGGATGTGGAACAAACACGACGCGCTCGAGGACACCGTCGCCATGATCCCGGATCGCTGCTACGCCACCATCTATCAGGTGGTGATCGAGGACTGCAAAAAGCACGGGCAGTTCGACCCCGCGACCATGGGTAGCGTATCGAACGTCGGGCTGATGGCCAAGAAGGCCGAGGAGTACGGTTCGCACGACAAGACGTTTCTCGCGCCCGGCAACGGCACGATTCGTATCGTGGAGGCGAGCGGCAGAACGCTCATCGAACAGACCGTCGAGCGCGGCGACATCTTCCGCGCCTGCCAGACGAAAGACGAGTCCATCCGGGATTGGGTAAAGCTGGGCGTGACCCGCGCGCGGGCAACCGGCGCACCGGCGGTGTTCTGGCTCGACCCGGATCGCGCCCACGATGCACAGATCATTGAGAAGGTGAGAGCCTACTTGCCCGAACACGACATTTCCGGATTGGAAATCAAGATCATGAAACCGGTGGACGCGATGCGGTTCTCGCTCGAGCGGATCCGCCGCGGCGAGGACACCATAGCCGTCACCGGCAACGTCCTGCGCGACTATCTCACAGACCTGTTCCCGATTCTGGAACTGGGGACGAGCGCCCGTATGCTTTCGATCGTGCCGCTGCTCCGGGGCGGTCAACTGTTCGAGACCGGCGCCGGCGGATCGGCGCCGAAACATGTGCAGCAGTTCCTTGGAGAAGGTCATCTGCGTTGGGATTCGCTGGGCGAGTATTGCGCGCTGGTGCCGTCGCTGGAACTGATCGCGGCGAAGACGGGAAACGGGCGGGCGGGGCTGCTTGCGAAAACGCTGGATCAGGCCATCGGCCAGTACCTGGAAGACGAGCGCGCTCCCTCGCGCAAGGTAAACGAGATCGACAACCGCGGCGCGACGTACTATCTCGCGTTGGCGTGGGCCAAGGCTTTGGCGGCGCAGGACGAGGATGCGGAGTTGCAGCAGCGCTTCGCGCCCGTGGCAGCCGCGCTGGCGGAGAACGAGGGCCAGATTACCGGGGAGTTGCTGGCGGCACAGGGCCGGCCGGTGGACATCGGCGGCTACTATCACCCCGACGACACGATGTGCGATGCAGCGATGCGGCCGAGCGTCACCCTGAACGCGATCATCGAGCGCCTGAGCGGCGCCTGCGCAGCCACGACGCATTAAGAGCGGCGGGGAACAGAGTTACCGCCAGGTTTGCAAAAACCGTGTATGGGACCGCTCCCTGCGGTCGCGGCTCGGAAACGGCTTGCGGAACCGCGACCATAAAGAACGGTCAGGCGCGCTCCGATTCCCGATCCCCGGACTCGCTTCCATACGCAAAAAACCCGTAGAATGTTCAGAGAGGATGCCCACGAAGACACCAATCACCGTCGCCTATGGAGACGGCGTCGGCCCGGAAATCATGAGCGCCACGCTCCAAATTTTGGAAGAGGCGGGCGCGGCTCTCGAAATCGAGACTATTGAAATTGGGGAGAAGGTTTACCTGCGCGGCAACACCGCAGGCATCGAACCGAGTTCGTGGAAGTCCCTCCTGCGAACCAAAGTCTTCCTCAAAGCTCCCATTACCACCCCGCAGGGCGGCGGTTTCAAGAGCCTGAATGTCACCACCCGCAAGACGCTGGGGCAGTATGCGAACGTCCGCCCGTGCGTAGCGTACGATCCCTTCATCGAGACCAAGCATCCCGGCATGGACGTGGTGATTGTGCGCGAAAACGAGGAGGATTTGTACGCCGGCATCGAATACCAACTGACGCCGGAAGTGACCTCGTGCCTCAAGCTGATTTCGCGACCGGGCAGCGAGAAGATCATTCGCTACGCCTTCGAATACGCGCGGCGGCACAACCGCAAGAAGGTCACCTGCTTCATGAAAGACAACATCATGAAGATGACGGACGGTCTGTTCCACAAGACGTTCGACGAGATCGCGGCGGGGTATCCGGACATTCAGAAGGAAGCCTGGATTGTGGACATCGGCGCGGCCAAGATGGCGGACACGCCGGAAGCCTTCGACGTGATCGTGATGCCGAACCTGTACGGCGACATTCTGTCCGACGTGGCGGCGCAGATCGCGGGCTCGGTGGGGCTGGCAGGGTCGGCGAACATCGGCGATAAATGCGCCATGTTCGAAGCGATTCACGGCTCGGCGCCGCGGCGGGCGGGGCAGAACCTGGCGAATCCATCCGGGCTGCTGATGGGCGCGGTGCTGATGCTGGTGCACATCAACCAGGCGGATGTGGCCGAGCGCGTGCAAAACGCGTGGCTACGGACCATCGAAGATGGGATTCACACATACGATGTGTTCAACGAGGGCATCAGTACGCAGAAGGTCGGGACCAAGGAATTCGCCTGCGCGGTGGTCGCGCGGCTGGGGCAGAAGCCGAACACGCTCAAACCGGTGCGCTATGAGAAACACGAGGGGGCGGTAGCGGGCGCTGGAACGAGCGGGGGAAGCAGCGCGGAGATGAAGATTCAGGGGCTGGACGTGTTCGTCTATTGGCCTTCCCGCGATGCCGGGGAACTGGCGGCTGCGATGGGTAAACTAGCGGGCCAAGGACAGCAACTGCAGATGATCGACAACCGCGGCGTAAAGGTGTGGCCGGCCGGCCTGGCCGCTGCCGAGACCTTCTGCACGGACAGCTTTCGCTGCCGGTTTATCTCGCAGAGCGGAACGATGGGCGCGTTGATCGATCTTCAAAGACGTATCGCCGACGCCGGCATCGAAATCGCCATGACCGAAACGCTGCGCACCTTCAACGGGCAGGCAGGCTTCACTCTGGCACAGGGACAATGACAATGACAGAACAGAACCAACCGCTCCCTTACGGTCGCGGCTCGGAATCGGGCCGCGGCGCCGAGGGAGGGACATCTCCACTGGTGATTGTCCTCATGGGCAGCAAGTCCGACTGGGAAGTGATGCGGCAGGCGGACGAAACGCTGAAGGAATTTGGCATTCCGCACGAGTGCCGCGTACTTTCCGCGCACCGTACGCCGGCGGAAACGGCGGAGTACGTGGCGGGAGCGGAGGCGCGCGGCGTGGAAGTGGTGATTGCGGCGGCGGGCGGCGCGGCGCACCTGGCGGGTGTGTGCGCCGCCCACACCGTTCTGCCCGTGCTGGGCGTGCCGATGGAGAGCGCGTCGCTCAAGGGGCTGGATTCACTGCTCTCTACGGTGCAGATGCCGGCGGGCATTCCGGTGGGCACGCTGGCGATCGGACCGGCGGGGGCACGGAATGCGGCTCTGCTGGCCGTCGCCATTCTCGGCACCGGCCGACCGGACCTGCGAGAGAAGCTGTGGCAATTCCGGGAGCGGCAGAAGCAAAAAATTCTGAAAGAAACGCTGGCGTAGCTCGCGGCCAAGGCTCCCACACCCGGCCTGTGCTAGAGTCTCCGTAGAGGACCCGCCATGAATCTAAGGGTGCTCGCCGGAACCGTAACCAGCGTCATCGGCATCGCCATGGTTGTAACCATCGCCGTGGCTCCAACCAACCGCGCGGCCAAACCGGCCCCCGCGGCGGCATCCGAGCGGCCCGCCGGATCGGCTTGGACGGAAGCGGGATACAAGGTGCGGGTACCGGTCTCTGCTTCCACACATCCCGCTCCAAAGCCGGAACTGCCCCTTGAGATTGTTAAAGGCGTTCAAAGACACGTGGAGAGCTTTCCCACGGGTTCGGGCGCCAGCAGGCCTATGCCTTCCCCGCCGCCACCGCCGGCTCAGCCTGCGCCGAAGGAGATGCCCGCGCCGCCGGCCGCTGCGACGCCCGCGCCGAAACACGTGAAAGAAGCGGCTGCCCCTCCGGCTGCTGCGCCCGCGCCGCAGCTCTATGCGGGGCGAATTCTCTTCCAGCCGGAGATGACCATGCACCTGCGGATGCCGCAGGTGGTCATGATCCGCATGGATGCCGGCGCGAGCCCCGACTTGGAGACGGGAATCGACGCCAAAGAGTACAGTATCGATTCGGTTCCGCTTGGCCTGCGCATGCGCGTTCACCTCTCGGGCAATCCGCCGGACGCGTTCGACATCGTGCCGGTATCGCCCCCGGACGAGCAGCAAGGAGTGACGAACGTATCGGCCGCCACCTGGATGTGGAACGTGACGCCGAAGAAGGATGGCTCCGCCTCGCTACTGGTGCAGGCCTGGGCGCTCTCCAAGGTGGACGGCTCCGACACGCTGGTGCCGGTAGCCGAGAAGACCGAGATCATCCACGTGAGCGGACTTGCTCTGCCGGAGATCAATGCCTCCGGACTCCTGGAAAAAGTTCTGGACAAGCTGGGGGAGAAGGCGGGCGATGCGATGTGGTCGATAGCCGGTGTGGGCTTGACCGCACTGGGAGGATGGATCGCACGGTGGTGGAGAAAGCCGAAGGCCGCTACGGCGGCGGCGTAGGGCTGCGTGCCGGCCTGCCCGATTGGTCTTGCGCCGTCGGCATGGGGCCGGCCCAGGGACGCCTATGCTGCTCTCATGGCCTGTTCGAGGGCGACGCGGACGGATTCTAATTCGGCGGCGTCTTTGTACTTGCCGCGGGGCCAGAAGAAACCCCGGAGGCCATCTTTTTTGCGGCGCGGGACCACGTGAACGTGGAGATGCGCGACGCTCTGGCTGACGCGATTGTTGATGGCCATGAACGAGCCCTCGGCGGCCATCGTCCGTTCCACCGCCCGGCAGAGGCGTTGCGCGTTGTGGAAGAACGGTCCAATTTCGGCCTCCGGCAGATCGGCCAGCGTCTCGCGGTGAAGGCGGGGAATGAGCAGGGAGTGGCCGGCAAACAGGGGGCGATGATCGAGAAACGCCAGCGACAGGTCGTCTTCGAAGATGATGTCGGCCGGCGCCTGACCGGCCGCGATCCGGCAAAACAAGCATTCCTCTGCCATTTGCACCTATGATATCCATATGGGACCCGGGGCCCTCTTGACGCGGCGGTCGCTGCTGGCGGCGCCTTTTGGAGCAATGGCCGCGCGGCTTGCCGCCGAATCGGTCAAAGGCGCGACCCTGCCGCTGACGTCCCGCCGCTATTCCGACCCCACCACCGAGCTTGACGTCTTCCGCCTGACGGAGCCTTCCTACGTCAGCACGCTGCCGGCCCATTACAACCGCGCCTTCACGCGAAACAGCACCACGCTGTTGTTTGCTTCCGAGCGGGAGGGGACGGCGCAGGCGTTTCGCATGGATTTGAAGACCGCGGAGTGGCGGCAATTGACCGACACCGAGGAACTGGATGCCGCGTCCCTGACGTTCACGCCGGACAACCGCTCCTTCGCCTATTTCGCGGGGCGCTCGCTGTCGCTTTCTCCGCTTTCCTCGCTGCACGAGCGCAGGCTGCACGAAGTGGCGGAGGGGTGGGAGCGCACACCGGGAATGAGCATCGGGCCGGACGGCACGCACGCGCTTTTCGCCGAGCGCAGGGGCGAGGGGTCGCGGCTGCGGATGATACCGCTGGCGCGCGGCGAAGCGGCCACGGTGACGGAGGCGCCATTCGCCATCAGCCATCCGATTGCCCGGCCCATGCGGGCGCAAATCCTGTTCCGGCAGGCGGACCAGGGGCTGTGGCTGGTGGATTCGGGCGGCCGGCAGAAACGCCAGCTCAAACTCGCACCCGGGCTGGTGGGGCCGGCCAACTGGTCGACGGACGGCCGCACGATTCTCTATCTGAACCTTCCGGAAGACCGGGCGCAGCTAAACAATATCCGCGAATACACGCCGGACACGAATACAGACCGGTTGATCGCGAAGACCAGCCAGTATGCGCATTTCGGGTTCAACCGGGACGGCTCCGTGTTCGTCGGCGCCAGCCGCAACAAGGGCTCGCCGGACATTCTGCTTCTGCTGCGGGTGACGCGCCGGGAGATGACGCTGTGCGAGCACAAGAGCAGCCAGCCGGCGGAAACCGCGCCGCGATTTTCGCCGGACAGCCAGCGCGTGTTTTTCCAAAGCGACCGGGATGGCAAACCCGCCATTTACGACGTGCACGTGGACGAACTGGTGGCGAAGACGGACGCGGACAGGTAGGTCGGCGGCGCTGCCGGCCGCGGAGGTGAGGAATGGTTGCGGCGGGCTTTCGCCCGCCGCCTGACGGGCAGAAGCCCAGCACGACAGCCCGAAAGGGCTATCCTACGTCTGGTTTTTCAGCACAACGCGAAATTAACGGGTGGCCTGGTCCTTGGGGGTGGCGAGGTAGCCGACGATTTCGTTCTTGGCGACCTTGTTGATCACGAGCTCGTAGGGCGTGTGGCCGCCACGGGCGACGTAGAACTGGACGGGCTCATTGATGGTCCGGTTGTCTTTTTCCGTGGTTTTGTCGTCGGCCAGCACGGTCAAGCTGAACTGGCCCTTTTTGATATCGGTCTTCTTGAGCTGCAAGGCAATATCGCCGAACTTCTGCGGCTTCTTGGTTTTGCCGAGCTTGATATCGATGTAGTTGCGCTCGCCCTTCAGCTTCAGGGCGTTCAGCTCATTGGCGTTAGTCGCGATCAGGCCGCTCTGCACGCCCATGTCGCCGCGCACGGATTTCAGGTCGGCGATGGTCTTATCCAGCTGGG
>DATJMP010000196.1:0-10645 GCA_035508655.1 Bryobacteraceae bacterium | reverse complement strand
CGCGAGTTGTACGCCGATACCGAATCGAAAAAAAGCTATTCGCAGCACGCGCAGACCATGGCGGTGCTGAGCGAAGTGATCGCGGGCGAGCCGGCGCGGCGGCTGATGGACCGTGCGCTGACGGCTCCCGGCCTGGCTGTTCCCGGCCTGTTCTTCAAATTCTACGTGCACTGCGCGCTGGCGAAAGTGGGGGAAGGCGACAGCTATCTCGACCGCCTCGGCGACTGGCGCGACATGCTGTCCAAGGGCCTGACCACGTTCGCCGAAGTGGTCGACCGCCCTGGCCAGGCCTCGCGTTCGGATTGCCACGCCTGGAGCGCCAGCCCCAACATCGAAATCTTCCGGACCGTGCTCGGCGTCGATTCCGCCGGGCCCGGATTCAAGCGCGTGACCATCCACCCGCACCTGGGCAAACTGACGCGCGTACAGGCATCTGTGCCGCACCCGAAGGGCAGCGTGGAGGTGAGGATTGAACCGGCCGGCGCCAATAGTTTCTCGGTGCATATCGTGCTGCCGCCCGGCGTCACCGGCGAATTTTCGTGGCGCGCCATTCACCATGAACTGCCGTCTGGGAGCACGCTGGTCAACGTGCGGGACTAAAACGATACCGGCCGCAGATGAATGCGGATGAACGCCGATAGATCTTAGCCTTATCTGCGTTCATCCGCGGCCAATTGTATGGCCCCGCCTGCGCCCCGACCCACCAGTGCTACCCAGGCACCAGAGGAACTCGCCCGGGCTCACGATCGCAGGAAACGAATTCACAACAGAGAGACAGAGGCACGGAGAAAACCAAGCCATTGCATTTCTCCCTGTCTCTGTGTCCCTGTTAAATATCCAATCGAACTTATCTCTTATATCCGATCATCCGCAGGAACCCTCGGCGCTTCTCGGCGTCCTCGGCGGTTTCGACGCCTTTGGGCGGGACACCGTCAATCACACCGATGATGCCGCGGCCTTGCTCGGATTGCGCCACGACGGCCTGGACCGGGTTCGCCGTGGCGCAGAAGATCGAGCAGACTTCCGGCACATCCTTGATGCGGCCGAGGACGTTGATCGGATAAGCGTCGCGCATCACGATGACGAAGATGTGGCCGGCCGCGAGCGCCGAAGCGTTGCGGATGGCAAGCGCCTTGAGGCCGTCGTCGTTGCCGTCGGCGCGGGTGAGGCAGGGGCCGGAGGCTTCGTTGAAGGCGATGCCGAACTTCATCTGCGGCACGGTGTTGACGAGCGCCTCATAAAGATCCTCGACGGACTTGATGAAGTGCGTCTGTCCGAGGATCAGGTTGCCGTTTTCGGGAATTTCCAGCGGGACGAGATGGAGGTCCATAGAAACTCCAAGAATAACGCGAGTTGGCGGCGGTGGGCGGCAGCAGTCCTCCGAAACCACGCCGCGGCCGCCTGTCCTGGCGGCAGCACCGCCTGAATTACACTTCGGCTGGAACCGGCGAAACTTCAGCGGCTATTTCTTGCCGCGCGTCTTGGCCTTCGCTTTGGGCGGAGCGGCATTGCCGTCGGGAGTTTCAGCCACCGGATCTGCCGCGGCGGCTTCGCCCGGATCCACCGTCTTCAGCACCTCGTTGAACAGCGCGGCTTTGCGGGCGTCGACCTTGGGCGGCGGGGCCTGCTCGTGGCGGTAGTCGTGATCGCTGTGGCAGGTCCGGCAGCGAACCTTAGCCGGCTCGCCATTCATCACGGACACCACGGCATGATTCATGATTCGCTTGCAACGAACGCAGAAGTCATCAATGTCGTCGCCCAAACGCACTTCGCGCATAAAAGGATCTCCTAATTGCCCGCCGGGCCCACGGCCTGGGCGGCCGGTTCGGCATCGGGATGCGGAATTCTGGCGGCCGGCTCCGGCAGAAGCCATTCGGCCGGCTCAAAGCCGACGTACTTGCAGATCCGCAACTGGCCGGGCCCGCCGGTGGGATCCCCGGCCGGCCCGTTGGCCGATTGGGGCAAGGCCTCGAGCAGATCGCCCACCGCCAGCGGCTCTCCCGATTCGCGCAGCCTGCGCCACGCGTCGTACTCGTGCTGCGCTTCCACCTCTCCGCGGAGTTCGTAATCCTTCGGCTTCAACGAGGCGCAGCCGGTAACGTGCGGCGCCCACTTGAAGTGCTGCCGAGGCGAATCCTTCATGCGGTAGATCCGAAAGAGCGGCATAGGTGACTCCATTCTAACCGATCTCAAATCGAGGTCAGGCCGTGAGGCCACAGCCCGAAAGGTCCTTTCCAAGAAGCGCGGCCGCATCGCGCTCGCCCTGCGCGATCCAACGGTCGATGTTGGCGGCGGACCATACCAGGGCGTCGCGAAGCGGCCCGAGATTCGTGGCCGGCTCGAGCCGCACCACCTCCAGGCGCCGGCTTGCTTGCGGCGCGCGGAACAGCAGGCGCACAGCAGCCAGCATCGGCGACGTCAGGCAATTCACCGCGATGGCGCGGGTTGCGCCCATCTCTTCGGCCGCCCACAATGGCAGCGCGCCGCGCAATCCGCCATCCACGTAACGCCGTCCGTCGATTGTGACCGGCGGAAATCCGAACGGAATGGAGCAGGCGGCTGCCAGGTGGCGCCATGTGATCTCGCTTCCGCGAAATAAGCGCAGCCGCAGGCTGGGAAGCTCCACCAACGTGCAGGCGAAGGGAAGGCGCGGACGGAAACTTTCGAACATCTCCTGCGCCGCGATATGCAGGGCATCGGGCCGCAGCAGGCCGGTGTTGTGCGGTCCGAACTGCAAGATCCTGGAGATTTGCGGGTCGCGCCAGATGCGGCAGAGTTCTTCGGCGGTGGCACCGCCGGCGATGGCCCACGCGTTCCAGGCGCCCGCCGATGCGCCCACCACCAAGTCCGGCCGGAAGCGCGGCTCCAGCCACTTCCACACGCCCACTTCCCAGGCGGCAAACAGAGCTCCGGCCGAAAGCACCAACGCGGTGGCCACGCTTTCATGGTAAACAATGGTCATGCGCTTCGATCCCCAAGCCTACGGGCCGGAGATTGCCGCCATTCTGGCGATGGAGGGGAACGGCGAGCGCCTCATGGCGCTCGCCGAGCCAACCTGCGTTTCCGAGGATGCGCGCGCCCGCATCGCGCTGGCCCCGCTATCGTTGACGCTGCGCGCGGGACTGTATCTTTATTTCGGGTGCTGGACGGATGCGCACGAAGCGGCGCAGGCCGTGAACACGAGGGAAGGCAGCTACTGGCACGCCATCGCCCACCGCCAGGAGCCGGATGCCGGCAATGCGTCGTACTGGTTCGGACAGGTGGGCCGGCATCCCATTTTCGCGGAGCTGGAGGAAATCGCCAACGATCCCGCGCTGAAGCCCTGGAATCCGCGCGCGTTCATCCAGATGTGCGAGTCGGCGTGCAGTCAGCCGGGTTCGGCGCTAGAGCGCCGCTGCCAGGAATTGCAGCGAGCGGAATGGCAACTGCTGTTCGACTACTGCGCCCGGGATGCGGCGGCAGTATAGTGGAGGCCGGCGAAAGATCGAGACCAGCGCTCCCTCACGGTCGCGAGTCCGTTGGCTCCCTGAAAACACGAGGGTACCCTAAATCAATCCCAGCTTCTTCCCAGCCTTTTGGAACACGTCGAGGGCGCGGTCGAGTTCAGCGCGCGTGTGCTCGGAGGTGACGATGGTGCGGACGCGGGCTTTGCCGCGGGGTACGGTGGGGAATCCGATACCGGTGGCGAGCACACCGTGATTGAACAGCTCGCGCGAAAACTCGTGCGCCTGGGCGGCTTCGCCCACCATCACGGGCGTGATGGGCGTTTCGCTGATGCCGGTATCGAAGCCGGCCGAAGCCAGGCCCTGTTTGAAGTAGCGGGTGTTCTCCCACAGGTGCTCGATGCGCTCGGGCTCCTGTTCCAGCACGTCGAAGGCGGCCAGGCAGGCGGCGGCGACGGCGGGCGGGTGCGAAGTCGAAAACAGGAAGGGGCGCGCACGGTGGTACAGGAACTCGATCAGGTCGCGGCTGCCGCAGACATAGCCGCCGAGCACGCCGATGGCTTTCGACAGCGTTCCCACCTGTACGTGGACATGGCCGTGAAGGCCGAAATGATCGACGGTGCCGCGGCCGTTGCGGCCGAGCACGCCGGAAGCGTGCGCGTCATCCACCATCATGATGGCGCCGTGACGCTCGGCGGCTTCCACCAGGCCGGGTAGCGGACCGATATCGCCATCCATGGAGAAGACGCCGTCAGAGATGAGCAGCTTGCGGCCGGAAGCGGAATCGAGCTCGGCCAGGATCTTCTCCGCGGCGGCGACATCCTTGTGCGGGAAGACGTGAATTTTGGCGCGTGAGAGGCGGCAGCCGTCGATGATGCTGGCGTGATTGAGCTCGTCCGAGATGATGTGATCTTCGGGGGTGAGGATGGCGGAGACCGTCCCGGCATTGGCGGCGAAACCGGATTGGAAGACGACGCAGGCTTCCACGTTCTTGAACGCCGCGATGCGCTCCTCCAGTTCCATGTGCAGACTCATGGTGCCGGAGATGGTGCGGACGGCGCCGGAACCGACGCCGAAACGCTCGACGGCCCGGATGGCGGCTTCGCGCAGCTTGGGGTGCGTGGTGAGGCCGAGATAGTTGTTGGAGGCAAGATTGATCACCTCTTTGCCGTCGAAGCGCGACTCGGCCGCGCTCTCCGATTGCAGGATGCGCAGCCGCTGGTAGGTGCCTTCCGTGCGCCATTGCTCGAGCTGATCGTGGAGGTAAGAGAGAGGATTGCCCATCAGCCCCAGGATAACGCCACGTGCGAGATGGAAGAGACTTCCCTTCAACGCGGAGGCGCAGAGAACGCGGAGATCACGCGGAGAATATGCTCCAAAGCTTACTCCGCGACTCCTTCGCGCTTCTCCGCGTCTGCGTTGAGTGGGGGGACCGCTCCCTACGGTCGCGGCTCGGATTTGGGTTGAGGCTCGGATTTGGGAGGCCACGTGAACTCGGCCCAGAGGACGGTGTGATCGCTGGCGCCGGGGGCGCGGCGCGGATCGAGATCGACGTCGGCCGCAGTGCAGAGTTCGGCCAGCGGCGCGGTGGCGAGAATGTGATCGATGCGCCAGCCCCAGTTGTGTTCGAAGGCGTTGCGGAAGTAATCCCAGTAGGTGTACTGGACGCGGTCGGGATGGAGGCGGCGGAAGACATCGACGAAGCCCCAGGAGACGACGTCGCGGTACGCGTTGCGGGCGTCGATGTGGAAATCGGGGTCGTTGACGCGGCGGTCGGGGTGGTAGACGTCGATGGGTTCGGGGGCGACGTTGAGGTCGCCGGTCCAAATGGCGGGTTTGGTGGGATCGAGCCGCTCATGGAAATAGCGGCGGATGCGCAGAAACCATTCCAGCTTGAAGGCGTACTTGT
Organism: Bryobacteraceae bacterium; assembly: GCA_035508655.1. GTDB lineage: Bacteria > Acidobacteriota > Terriglobia > Bryobacterales > Bryobacteraceae > DATGMB01. The sequence continues at coordinate 5,293 of DATJMP010000196.1, read as the reverse complement.
CGGACGGCACGCGCTGGCCTTGCGGCACGTAGGTGTTGAGAATCGGGATGCCGTCGACGACGGTTTGCAGGATGCGGCAGTCCTCGTTATCGGGGCCTTCGTGCAGGCCGTGGAGAACGTACGTGGGCGGGCGGCGGCTCAGTGTGGCTACGCCGTTGTATCCCTTCATGCCGCGGAAAGTGGCGTGATAGCCGGCCTGCTCAAAAGCGGCGGCGGGAAAATCGGCATCCTGCACCTTGGTCTCCTGCAGGCAGAGGACGTCGGGCTGGCGGCGCGCCAGCCAGTCGAGCACGAGGTCGAGGCGGCGGCGAATCGAATTGATATTCCACGTAGCGATGATCACGCGATTTCGGGTCCCGGCAAGCTTCCAACAGGACCGCTCCTTTCAGTCGCGGCTCCGATCCGAGCCGCGACCGTAAGGGAGCGGTAACGGGATGACCGGGAAGCCTCACCAGTCTAACGCAGCCGCTACTTCCCCTTATAGAAGAGGATGCAGACCGGGAAATCGGCTTCCTTGGACGCGGGGCCGGCGGGCGCGAGCTGGCCGCTCTTGGCGACGCGGAACACGGTGATGCCCCCGGCGTCCTGGTTGGCGACGAGCAGGAATTTGCCGGTGGGATCAAGGGCGAAGTGGCGCGGAGACCTGCCCAGGGTGGAGGTGGAATCGAGGAACTTGAGCGCCTGGCTTTGCGGATCGATGGTGAAGACGGCGATACTGTCGGCGCCTCGGTTGGAACCGTAGAGGCGCGTGCCGGCGGCGTTGACCGCTACCTCGGCGGGAGCGTTGTTGCCGTGGAAATCCTCGGGCAGCGAACTGATGTCCTGGAAACGTTCGAGCGTGCCGGTGGGCGGGAAATAGTGGAAGGCGCTGACGGTGCTGCCGAGTTCATTGATGGAATAGAGCACGCGGCCGTTGGGATGGAAGGCGAGGTGACGGACGCCGGCGCCGGGCGGAACGGAAGCGGAATCGGGCGAATTCGCCACGAGGGTTCCGGCGGCGGCATCGAACTTGTAGATCCAGATCTTGTCGAGGCCGAGATCGGCCAAGAAGAGGAAATGATTGTCCGGCGAGAAGACCACGCAATGAGCGTGAGGGCCTTTCTGGCGGGCGGAATTGACGCTGGAGCCTTCATGGTGCTCGACCTGGGTGGCTTCGCCGAGGCGGCCGTCTTCGTGGACCGGGATGAGGGCCATGGTGCCGTTGTTGTAATTGGCGGCGACGAGCCACCTGCCGGTGGCGTCGACGGCTAGATGGCATGGGCCGGAGCCCTGAGAGGAAACGGCATTGAGTGGGGCGAGCTTGCCGGTTTTGGCGTCGATGGCAAAGGCGCTGACGGTGTTGCCGCCGCGGCCGCCTTCATTCACGGCGTAGAGGAAGCGATGGTTCGGGTGTTCGGCCAGGAAGGACGGATTCAGAGTTTCCGCCGCCAGGCCGGCCGAAGTGAGTTTGCCTTTCGACGAATCGAAATGGAAGGCATAAATGCCGCGGCTTTGACCCCGGGTATAGGTGCCGGCGTAAACCAGGTAATCGGCGGCCTGGGCGCCTGCAGCAGCGGCGGTTAGAAGGGCGAGAACAGGGAAAAATCGCACCACACTATATTACAAGGCGGCACTCCGGGGAAGGTAGGTCACTGGGCAAGCAAAAGCACGGGCCGGGGATGCCCGGCCCAAACAAGGGAAGGATACATCCGAATAGACGCAGACCGGCTTCCAAAAGTCGGAAAGGAAATCGCGGCCTGAAAAAAAGATCTAGGAAGAATTGAGAAATCAATGCCGCCGATGAACACCGATCAACGCGGATAGGGTCCTTCGGCTGATCGGCGTTATCGGCGGCTGAATTGTTATTCGGCTACCTGGAAGGTGCCGAGGAAGCCGCTGCGCTTCAGGCGATTATTCCAGGTCTCGCCGAGGCCGTCGCCGGAATAGGAATTTTCCAGGGCGTAGGCCGGCATGGAATGGGTGAGCGCGGTGAGCGGCGGATACCAGACTTCTTCGTTGCCGCAGATGTGATCGGTGGACGCCATGGCGCGGGTGTGAATGGCTGCCAGAGAGCCGGCGGTGAGATGCGCCGCGCCGCCATGAATGTTGTTGTTGTCGATGGTCAACTCAATGGGTGCGTAGTGAACTTTGACCACGTCGGCCAGCAGGCTGCCGGCCTGGTGTTTGGCGAAGTCGGCGAGCGCCTGGCGCTGCGCGGCATCGGCACGCTCATCGATGATGAGAACGGCTTTGGCAGGGTTGGAATCTTCGTAGGCATTGCCGAGGGTGTGCTCGGAGCGAATGACGGCGACTACGCCGAGGCCGGCGATATCGACGCCCTGCCACACGCCGCGATTAATTTTCCACCCCATCACCGCTTCCTTGCCGGCCATTTCGATTTCTCCGTTGGCGAAGCAGGGGCCGGTATAAACGTCAGCAGTGCGGGCTTCAATATAGTTGCCGGTTACGCTGCGGGAAGGAAGTGACGCAGCGAAAGAAATGGACGCGGCCGCGGACACAAGCACGGCGGTGCGCAGAACGTTCAGCATCCCAGATTTCTCCCTGGGGAGAATTATACCGCGGAGGTCAGGGATTGGGGATCGGGGATTGGGGATTAGTTTTCCACGAGTTCCTCGGAGTTTTGCGGCTCTTTCGAGCTATTTCTTCGTTTTTCGGCCCGTCGGCGGGCCGGACTGTGTGGGAGCTCCCTCTCTTTCGTGCGCAAACGGCAATACGGCCGCGATCGCAGAAGAGAATCAGTCCTGCAGGCGCCCGGAACGTTGCACGACGTAAAGGCCCGAACTTAGTTTGCCGCCGCGGACGGCATCGGACGTCGCTCCGACCAGATGCCCTCGCCTGAACGAGCAGCCTTTTCGGTGGAGAAAGTAGCACGGGAGGCTGGGGAGATTGGCGGGGAAGGGCGGGAGTTATTAGAAAACAGAGGAAAAAGAAATTTCGAGGTTACGGCACGAAGCGGATATGCCGGCTCGGAAGCCGGCATGGCAAGCCGGAGGCTTGCGCTACGGGAATGGGCGCGGCCGCTTCGCGGATTAGAGCTTCTCGTAGCAGGGGCGGGCGGCGTGGCACTCGAATTCGTCCACGATTTTGCCGTCCGGACCGACCGGTTTGAAGGTGTGCTGGCACCAGAAGGCACGGTCGTTCGAGTGCTGGATGGTGGGATCCCATTCGGCTTCGATGAACATGCCCTTCCAGCGCAGCATGCCACAGCGGTTCATGCTGACTTTGGTGAGACCGGGACGTTCCATAGGTGCTTCCTTTTCGGGGTTGAGCCGCGACCTCAGGAGGACCGCTCCTTTCAGTCGCGGCTCGGAAGGTTATGCCTGGGATCAGGCTTTCTTTACCGCTTCGAGCAGGGCGCGCTTGACGGCGACCTTGGCCAGCGTGACCTTGTAGGCGTTCTGGCTAAGGGGCTTCGCCCCGGCGACGGCGGCTTTGCCGGCGGCTTCGGCGGTTGCCGTGGTGACGGATTTGCCCACCAGAGCCTTGGCGGCCGCGGCGGATTCCACCGGAGTCGGCGCAACGTGGCCGAGAACCACGCGGGCGGATTTGACAGTGGCACCGTTCATTTCGAGCGCCACGGCGGCGGCGACCAGAGGCCAATCGAGTGCCTCCTTCTGCCGCACCTCGTAGGTGGCGCTTTTGACGGCGGCGCCGGGGACAATGATCTCCGTGAGGATCTCGTCAGGGCGCATTGCGATCTCGCGGGTATCCTCGTTCTGCGGTGCGACGAAGAACTTGGAAACCGCGATCTCGCGCGAGCCCTTGGCGGAGACCAGCTTCACCTTAGCGTTGAGTGCGATGAGCGCCGGGCCAAGGCTGGAGGCGCTGACGAAATACGCCGGGCCTTCGCCGAAAATCGAGTGAAAACGATTCTCGCCATCGGGGATCAGCGATTTGCCGTCTTTCAAACCAAACAGGCCCATGCCCTGGCGGAAATACCAGCATCGGGGACGCTGGCAAAGGTCGCCGCCCACGGTTCCCATGTGCCGGATCTGCGGGCTGGGAATGCCGGCGGCAGCTTCGGCGAGCGAGGCGTAAGAGGCGCGGACATCGGCGTGGTTGGCCAGCTCGTCGATGGTGACGGTAGCGCCGATGCGGAGGCTATCGCCGGATTTGGAGATGCCGCCGAGCTCCTTGATGTTCTTGATGTTCACGACGCGCCGGGGCGTGTGCAGGTGGTCCTTCATGAGGCTGACCAGATCGGTTCCGCCGGCCAGGACGTCGGCCTGGCCCCAATGCGGACCGAGCAGAGCAGCGGCTTCCTGCACGGTTGTGGGATTGGCATATTCAAAGGACTGCATGGCTACGCGTTCCTCCCTTCCAGCGCATTGAGCACGTGCATGGGGGTCATGGGCATGTGGGTGACCCGGACGCCGATGGCGTTGGCGACGGCGTTGCCCACGGCGGCGCAGATGCCGACGGCAGGCGGCTCACCGAGTCCGATGATGCCCCGCTTATCGTTTTCTTCGCGAATGTCCATGTGGACAACGATGTTGCCGATATCGTTAATGCCGGCCAGCTTGTAGTACTCCATCTCGGGATTCATGACGCGGCCGGTGGTCGCATCCATGATCCGCTCTTCGAGCAGCGCCGTGCCGATGCCCATGATGATGGCGCCGTAGACCTGGCTTTCGGCGAGGCGGGGATTGACCACCATGCCGCAATCCTGCACCGCGACGAAGCGGTTCATTTTGACCAGGCCGGTTTCGGTGTCCACCGAGACGTCGGCGATCTGCACTCCGGCCGCGCCGGAGGTTTGCAAGCCTTCGCGCGCTCCGAGACGCTGGTTGTTCTCGCCCATCTCGGAGATCTTGCTGGTGCCCATCTTGCGGCAGGCGGCATCCCAGCTGAGGCTCTTATTGGGATTACCCTTGACGCGGATGTGACCGTCGATGGCTTCCAGATCTTCAGGTTGGGCGCCGAGGGCGGGGGCTGCCACTTCGAACAGCTTGGCCAGCGCGTTGACGGTGGCCTTGCGAGTGGAAGCGGAGACTCCGCCGATGGTGGTGGAACCGCCGGAAGCGCCATCTGGCGGCAGGTCGTTACTGCCGATGACGAGCTTGATGCGGCTCATGGGCAAGGCGAAGGTTTCGGCCGCCACCTGGGTGATGATGGTGCGGGTCCCGGTGCCGAGGTCTTGCGTGCCGATTTCCACCAGTACCGAACCATCGGGATTGATTGTCGTGCGGCACTGGCTGTTGTGCCCGCCGCCGCCCCACGCCGAGATGCCGATGCCCAGGCCATGTTTCACCGTGCTGCCCGGACCTTTGCCGCGCGGATGCCACCGCGTCTT
>DATJMP010000195.1:0-10029 GCA_035508655.1 Bryobacteraceae bacterium | reverse complement strand
CGCCGCTCCCGTTTCCGTTCCCGGCGCCATCGCTGCCAGATCGCCCGATTCCAGAATGAAAAATCCCGCGGACGCCGCCCGCCCGCCGCTCGGTGCAACGTAAGTTACCACGGGAATAGGCGACGCGATGATCTTCTGGATCGTATCGCGCATCGCATCCATGAGCCCGCCCGGCGTGTTCAGCCGCAGCACCAGCACGGTCGCATGTTTCGCTTCCGCTTGTGCGATCGCCGAAGAAACAATGTCGGTGGTGATCGGATGGATCATGCCATCCACGTCCACCACTTCAGCGGCAGGTGCCGCCGGTGCGCCTGCCCGCGCGCTCGAAACCAGCCATACGAGCGCCGCCGCATAAAACGGCCGGAATGCCCGCCGCGCCATACTTCCGCACCTCGCCTTCTACTACGATTCTAAGATAAGACAGTCCGAAAGATCACGCTTATGACGCGCGCGTGATCGCACAAATCCAAACTTTTGATGCTGCATCGTGCAGCAATCGGATAAAATAAGGGGAAATATTACTTTACAAAGGGAGATTCCAAAAGAGTGACCAAGCGTAAAACCGAGAACGAGCTATCCGCATCCCCGGCTGCTCCGGTGCGCCGCAAAACGGCCCCCCGGACACGCGCCAAGCGCCCCGCTGCGACCATCGAAACTACGGCCCCCGAAACCGTGCGACCCGAATCCGGCGCTGAACCGCAACCCGAGATCGCCGCTCCGCTCCTCTCGCCCTCGCACGAGGAAATTGCGCAACTGGCTTACTCGTATTGGGTTGATCGCGGTTACCAGGGCGGGTCCTCCGAAGAAGACTGGCTCCGCGCCGAGCAGGAATTGAAGCTCCGCGCCGCCATCGCCACCGCGTAACCAGGCGCCCCGCAATCACTAAGTGCCGCCGCTGTGCGGCCCTCATCGACATCTTTGTTCGCGTGTGTGATCGCGTGGACGCGACCCGTCTCCGTCGCGCAAGCTCTCAGCTTGCGATGCCGGCTTTCGAGCCGGCATGCGGGGGCGGAGCTTCTGGAGCGCCCGCTCTTATTGTGCCTGGCCGCTATTTATACTTCCGTAACACTGCCAGCAGCCGCCCCTGGATTTGCACGTCCCGTGCCGGCACCATAATCGGACTGAGCGCCGCATTCGCCGGCTGCAGCCTTACCGTCTCCTCGTTTTCGCGGTAATACCGTTTCAGCGTGGCTTCGCTCCCCGCCACCAGCGCCACCACGATATCGCCGTCTCGCACATCCGTGGCCCGCTCCGCCAGAATCATATCGCCGTCGCAGATGTGATCTTCGATCATCGAATCGCCGCGCACTTCCAGCGCGAATGTGTCCCGCGCGCCCGCGAAATCGGCGAAGTTCAACACCTCGCGCTGTTCCACCGCTTCCATCGGCGCGCCTGCCGCAATCCGTCCCACCAGCGGCACCTCCAGCGCCGTCTTGGGACGTCCTCGCTCCTGCAAATATTTCGGCGCCAGCTCCAGCGACCGGCTTTGGTTAAAACCGCGTTTCAAATACCCCTTCGACTCCAGCACCGAGATATGTTTGTGCACTGTCGCCAGCGATGCCAGCTCCAGTCCCCGCGCGATCTCCTCGTAGCTCGGGCAATACCCGTTGTCGTCCACGAACCCCGCAATGAAATCGAGCACCTGCTTCTGACGCTTGGTAAGAGCCATAGGCAACTCCTTGCGTCTATTTTGGGCGAATAAAAAGTGAAAAGCAAGAGGGAAAAAGCAAATCGCCCGCGCGCTTCCGCTTCGCCTTCAATTGCGCTAGCTTGAATTTGTCATGTTCGCGACCATCGGAGTACTGTTTTCTCTCATTTACGTTGCCCTGCTTGTCCTCGTGATCTACCTGGTGATCACGGCATTGAACCGCATCGCTACGGGCGTCGAAGACGTGGCTCAGACTTTGCGCAGGATGGAATCCGGCCCCTCGCGCCCCGGCGGCACCAACCCGCCGCTTACATAAGCGTCAGCGGATCCACGTCCACCACCAGCGCCGTCGCGCCCCATTTGCGCTCCGCCGCAAACGCCCGCACTTTCTGCAGCAGCTCGTTCAACGCTTTCCTGCTCGCCGATTTGATCAAAAACTGATACCGGTATTCGTTTTTCAGCCGCGGCACGGGAGCCTCGGCGGGTCCCATGACCCGCAGCTTCTCCGGCGCCGGCAGCAGTTTCAGGCTCAGCTCCGTGCTCATCCGCATCGCCATCTCCTTCTTCTCGCTGCGCACCAGCACATTTGCCATCGCACTGAAGGGCGGATAGTGCATCATCCTCCGGAAATTCAGCTCTTTCTCGTAAAACGCCGCATAGTCCTGCGCCGCCGCCATCCGCACCGCGTAATGGTCCGGATTGATCGTCTGCATCAGCACCATCCCCGGTATGCTGCCCCGTCCTGCCCGTCCCGCCACCTGCGTGAGCAGTTGAAAGGTCCGCTCCGCCGCCCGGAAATCAGGCATTCCCAGCCCGATATCCGCCGATACCACCCCCACCAGCGTCACGTTCGGAATATCGTGGCCTTTTGCGATCATCTGCGTCCCCGCCAGAATGTCGTAGTTCCCTTCGCGGAAACCCTGCAAAATCGTCTCGTACTGCCGCTTCCCCGTTACCGTGTCCCGGTCCAGCCGCGCAATCCGCGCCGTCGGAAACATCTGGTGGAGTTCCTCCTCCACCCGCTCTGACCCCACTCCCAGAAAGTAAACATGCTCGCTCCCGCACTTCGGGCACGCTTGCGGCACCTTCTCCGCGTATCCGCAGTAGTGGCACAGCAGCCGCCGGTCGCGCTTGTGATATGTCAGCGTCAGCGAGCAGTTCATGCACTGGACGCGCTCCCCGCAGGACCGGCACGCCACGAAGCTCGAAAATCCACGCCGGTTCAGCAGGATGATCGTCTGCTCGCCGTTTTGGAGCCGCTCTCCGATTGCCTCCACCAGCTTGCGTGAAAACGTCGCCTGTTTGCGCGTCTCCAGAAACTCCTGCCGCATATCGATCAGTTCGACTGTCGGCAGCGGCCGCGCCTCGATCCGTCCCGGCAATTCCAGCAGCCGGTACTTTCCTCGCTCGGCGTTGTACCGGCTCTCCAGGCTCGGCGTCGCCGATCCCAGAATCACGCACGCCCCCGCAGCCTGCGCCCGCACGATCGCCACATCCCGCCCGTTGTACCGCGGCGTCTCCTCCTGCTTATAGCTGCCGTCGTGTTCTTCGTCCACCACGATCAGCCCCAGTTTCTGGACCGGCGCGAACACTCCCGATCGAGTCCCCACCACCACCGACGCCGCCCCCGACCGGATCCTCCGCCACTGTTCCGATCGTTCCACGTCCGTGAACGCGCTGTGCAGAATCGCCACCCGGTCCCCGAACCGCGCAAAGAATTGTCCCGCCACCGCCGGCGTCAGCGCGATCTCCGGCACCAGCAGCAGCGCGCCCCGCCCCTGTTCGATCACTGCCTCGATCGCGTTCAAATAAACTTCCGTCTTCCCCGACCCGGTAACACCATGAAGTAAGAATGTTTGAAACGCGCCAGCCCGAATTGCCGCCTGAATCTCCCCGAACGCCGCCGCCTGCGCCGCATTCAACTCGTGCCGCGCCCGTATCGCCCCAGCCGCAATCGCCACCGGCTCCGGCCGCAGCGTAACCACGCCCTTCCGCGCCAGCGCCCGCGCCGCCCCGCTCGCCCCCTTCACCGCATCCTCCAGCTCTTTCAAATTGTGCGACCCCGGATGCAGCTCCAAAAACGCCTTCAACTCCCGCTCCGACTTCGTAAACTTCCAAGCCGCTTTAGCGGCCACGCCACCCTCGCCCCCCGATCCCCGATCCCCGACCGCTGATCCCCCGTTGCCGGTCCCCGGCCCCCGGCCCCTGGCCCCCGGTCCCCAAGCCGGGTCCCCGGCCCCCAGCTCCACCCGCAGCCGTTCCGCCGGCGCCCGCAGCGGATCCCGCTCCGTCTGCACCTCCTCCGCGAAAACAAATCCCTTCCGCTCCAGTGCCCGGACCGCCCGATCCGCCAGCGGGAGCGCCCGCGCCAGGTACGCCGCCGAAAGCGGCCGCTTCTCCAGCATCCGCAGCACTTGCGCCACGGCGTCGTCCGGCGCTGCATCCAGCAGCAGTTGCCGCGCCGCGTCCCGACCCGCGTCCGTCAGCGAATAAACCTTCCCCCGCCGGATCTCCGCCGCCAGCGGCAGCATGCCGCGCAGCACTTCCCCCAGCGGCGCGCAATAATATCCCGCGATCCATCGCCCCAGCGCCAGCAGCTCCTCACCCAGCACCGGATCGCGGTCGATCAGCCGCAGCGCTTCTCGCGTCGCCACGCTCGGCGCTTCGTTATGGCAGCGCAGAATCACGCCCGTCAGCCTGCGCGGCCCGAACGGCACCACAATCCGGCATCCCGCCGCCGCGCGATGCCGCAACGTCAACGGAAGAGCGTACGTGAACGGCTGATCCAGCGGAACCGGCAGGCTGACATCGCAGTAGAGATACGAGCCCTCGGGCATGACCCTACAGCATAGCGGACTGCTCGTACGCGCCCGCCTGCCTCCCCTCGTACTGCGAGGGGGCTTGACACCGCCGCGTCGCCGCGTCATACTCCCCTCATACCACGATGGGACAGAAAGAGCGCATACCACCAGAGCTGCCCGGCGGCACCGTGGACCTGCTCATCCTCAAATCTCTCGCCGGCGGAAGGCGGCACGGTTACGCCATTGCCCAATACATTCGCGCTTCTTCCGGCGAGGTGCTCGAACTTGGCGAGAGCTCTCTGTACACGGCGCTGCAGCGGCTCCTTCTGAACGGCTGGGTCACGGGTGAATGGGGCGCCTCGGAGCACAACCGGCGTGCCCGTTATTACACGCTGACGTCCGCCGGCCGGAAACATCTGGCGGCCGAGACCCGCGAGTTCGATCTGGTGGTCGGCGCCATTCAGCGTGTACTGCGCGCCGTCTAGAAAAAAGGAACCGGTGTCATGAGGCTGTTTCGGAGACTTCAGTATCTGCTGCACCGCAACCGGCGCGAGGACGAACTCGCGGAGGAGCTTGCGTTTCACCGCATGCTGGTTGAGCGGGAGCAGCGTGAATCCGGTCTTCCGGAGGAGACGACGCAACGCGCGGCCAGCCTGCGGATGGGCAACACCACTTTGGCCCGGGAAGCGGCCCATTACGTCTGGTTTCCCGCCTTCGTGGAAGGCGTACTGCAGGACGTGCGCTATGCCTGGCGCGGCCTCATTCGCAGCAAGGGCCTGCTGGCCATCGCGTGCCTCTCGCTCGGCCTGAGCACGGGCTTCGGCACCGCGCTGTTCAGCGTCGTGAACGCTGTCATCCTTCAACCGGTCACTGCCGGCCGCCCCGGCGCCTTGGTCCGCCTCTGGGTGGGCGATGGCAATCGGATTTCCGGGCCGAACCTGCACGATCTGTGCGAGGCAACGCCCGGCGTGGCCTGCTCCGGCTACACCATCGACCAACTTACCTGGAATCCAAGCGGCGACCCCGTGCGGCTGTCCGTCCAGATCGTGAGCCCGCACTATTTTCAGATGCTCGGCATCGAGGTCGCGCGCGGCCGTGTGTTTACCCCGGAGACGGTGCGGGAGACGCCGGATACTGTGGTGGTGACCCACGCCTTCTGGCAGCGTCGGCTGGGCGCCGACCCGGGCGTCATCGGGCGCAAGCTCGTCCTCTCCGGCCATCCGTACACCGTGATCGGCGTTCTGCCCCGCGGATTCCGCTCCATCTGGGGGCTTGGGATCTCGCCCTCGTTGTACCTCCCCGCGGGCTCTTTCGCCCGCCCCGCCAGTGCCGCGCGCGCCGAGTCGCACCTCCAGTATGAAATTCTGGGCCTCCTGGCTCCGGGGCAAAACCTCGCCGAGTTCCGCTCGCGCGTCCTGGCGCGGGCCAAAGCGCTGGAAGCGGAGTATCCCGTGGACAACCGCGGCTTGGGTCGCGTGCAGACCTTCCCGTTCCACCGCTTCGGCCTGTTCCTCGGCAGTGACGACCCTGCCATGCGCGTAATCCTGCTGTTCGCATCGCTGATCGTGGTGCTCGTCGTCCTGCTCGCCGTGGTGGCCTGCCTGAACGTCGCCGGGCTGCTGGTGGCGCGGGCGGCAGCGCGCCGGCGCGAAATCGCTATTCGACTCAGCATCGGCTGCGGACGGCTGCGCCTGGCGCGCCTGCTGCTGGTCGAAAGCTTTCTGCTCGCGGTCGCCGGCGTCGGGCTGGGGGCGGTGCTCAGCGTCTGGCTGGCACGCCTTCTGGTCGCCGTGCCCCTGCCGTTTCCTGTGCCATTTGAGGTCGAGGTGCCGGTGGATACGCACCTGCTGGCCTTTCTCGCCGGCCTGGCCGGCCTGGCTACGCTGGTGGCGGGCGTCGCGCCCGTGTTGCAGGCATGCCGTGTTGCTGTTGTGGGAGGCACGGCGCTGGCCAGGCCCGCGTCCGGTTTCCGGCGCTGGTCGCTGCGCTCCGTGCTCGTCGCCGGGCAGGTCGCGGTTGCGACCGTTCTGCTGGTATCTACCACGCTTTTCGTGCGCAGCCTGTGGGCAGCCAGCCGGATCGATCCCGGCTTCGATCTCGATCATGTCCTCACTGTCGAGGCCGATACCAGCTCGCACCAACTCGATCCCGCGGAGGTCACGGCATACTACCGCGCGGCGCAAGCTCGCCTGCAAGGAGTGCCTGGCGTTGCCGCCGTCTCCGGCGCTATGGTGGTTCCGCTCAGCATGGAATCTTTGGTCACCAGCGTACTGGTCGATCGCGGCGGATCTGCGACCAGCAGCAAAGACCAGGCAGTAACCGTAAACACCAACTGGATCTTGCCGGCCTATTTCCGTGTCATGGGTATCCCGCTTCGTACCGGCCGCGAGTTCATCGACGCGGACCGGCAGGCAAAGGCGCACTTCGCCATCGTCAACGAAACCTTCGCCCGCCGCCTGTTTCCCGGCCGCAGCGCGCTGGGCGGCCGCGTGCGCCGCCCGGTTTCACGGGGAGATCCCGAGCCGTGGGCGGAGATTGTAGGCGTGGTGGCGGACAGCCACTACCTGACCCTGGGCGAGGAGGTCCGTCCCATGGTCTACTGGCCCTTCGGCCCAAGCCCCGGCAGTATGACGCTCCACGTCCGAGCGGCCACTGATCCCGCAGGCCTGGCGCGCTCGCTTCCCAAGGTTTTGAGCGCCGTTGACCCGCGCGTCTCCACGCGGGTGCAACGGTTACGCTCCGTCCTCTCGGTGGCGCTGTTTCCGGCGCAGGCGTCCGCGCTGCTGCTCGGCGCGCTCGGCCTGGTGGTATGGGCGCTCATCGTCGCCGGTCTCTATGGTGTGGTCGCCTATTCGGTGGCGCGCCGCATCCCGGAGATCGGGGTGAGAGTGGCTCTGGGCGCTACGCCATCGCGGATCATGCGCCTGCTGCTGCGGGAGGGGCTCGCCATTACCTTCGCCGGTCTGGCGGTAGGACTGCTCGTGGCGGCCTCGGTTGCGCCCGTTCTCAGTATGTTTCTGGCCGGTGTTCGGCCCCGCGATCTCGCCAGCTTCGCCCTGGTTGCACTCGTTCTGCTCATCACTGCCCTGGCGGCAAGCTACGGCCCCGCGCGCCGGGGCATGCGCGCATCCCCCGCCGACTCCCTACGCAGTGAGTGACACCGCCGGGCAGCTCCCCCTTCCGGAGCTACCATGAAGCTGATGTTCGACTGGAAGCAGGATCCTCACCGCCGTTTCAACCCACTCACCGGCGAATGGGTGCTCGTCTCGCCCCATCGCACCGACCGTCCCTGGCTTGGGCAAACGGAACCGGTTGCCGCACCCTCCCAGCCCGAATACGATCCCGATTGTTACCTTTGCCCCGGCAATTCTCGCGCCGGCGGCGTCCGCAATCCCGCCTACACCTCTACCTTCGTCTTCGACAACGATTTCGCCGCCCTCAAGCCCGGCACTCCCTCCGACCGGTTCGAGCGCGATGGCCTCCTGATCGCCGAAGGCGAGCCCGGCATCTGCCGCGTCGTCTGCTTTTCCCCGAAGCACAACCTCACCATCGCCAACATGGATCCCAGCGACCTCCGCCGCGTCGTTGACGTCTGGGTCGAGCAGTATGCTGATCTCGGTTCCCGTCCTTTTATCAATCACGTCCAGATATTCGAAAACCGTGGCGCCATGATGGGCGCCTCCAATCCCCATCCCCATTGCCAGATCTGGGCCAACCATACCGTCCCCAACGAGGTCTCGAAGGAGCAGCACTCTCTCGAGTCCTGGCGCGCCTCCCGCGGATCGTGCCTTCTTTGCGACTACGCCCGCCTCGAGCGCTCTTCCGGCGAGCGTACCGTCGAAGCTAACGATTCCTTCCTCGTCGTTGTTCCGTTCTGGGCCGTCTGGCCGTTCGAAACCCTCGTTCTTGCCAACCGCCACGTCACCGCTATCGACCGGCTATCCTCCTCAGAGCGTGACGCCCTCGCCGACATCCTCCGCCGCATCACAGCCCGCTACGACCGTCTCTTTCAGGTTTCCTTCCCCTACTCCATGGGATTCCACCAGCGCCCCACGGACGGCTCCCCTCACGACGAGTGGCACTTCCACGCTCATTTCCTGCCGCCGCTTCTGCGTTCCGCCACCGTCCGCAAATTCCTGGTCGGCTACGAAATGCTTGCCGCCCCCCAACGCGACATCACTCCCGAAGCGGCGGCCGAACGCCTGCGGCAAGTGTAGGGATCGGCGCCATAGGGGCCGGGGCTCGAACAAGGGACACACGCAGCGGGCTGGTGCCGTCGCGTCGGTTGGGTTGGCTCCGGAGAAAAGATTGAGGCGGTAACCGTTCAGGGCATCAGATCCAGCGTGGCCTTTCCAGCCGCTCCGGAATAAATCAGCTGCAGGGAGCGTATCCCGCTTCCCTTGCCGCCATATGGGAAGTACAGTAACCCGGCACGCGGCAGAGGGGGCTCGCCTTCCGCCAGGGCCGCCCGCATCACGCGCTTTGCCCATGCGCGGCGCAGTTCCGCCGGCGGTCCGGGCGGGGGGGTGCTGGTATCGTTTCCGCCGCCACCGCCGAAGCTTGTGGATGACGATTTTTCCTGCTTCTGCGGCGAAACCCATTCGGGATCTTTTGCCGATGATCCCGCCCGTTCCCAAGGCTCGGCCTGCACCGCATTCTTCTTGCCATTGATGCGCAGCGAAAAATCGCTGAAAGAAACCGGCAGCCGCGTACCCGACGGTCCGAAAATGGCGAGTTCCACCACCACGTAAGAGTCCGAAGTCAGCGCGCCATCCGGCGTGGGAATCCCATGTTCATCGAAATCGGCGGCGATGATCACCGTGCCTACTTTGGCTTGAACGGCATAGTCCGACGGGCCTGCTCTCGGGGGAACGCCCGTATTCTCTCTTAAGGTTGCGGGTTTGGCGGCGCCTGCCGGACGCTCGGGGGTACCCACTGCCGGTGTTTGGGCGTATGCCGAAAGCGCGGCAACCGCCAATACTACTCCATATCGGAAACTTGATGATGGCTGCATTACAGAAATATTATGACGCATGCCGGCGCGGAGGCCTAAGCCGCGCCGGGTTAGCCTAATTCAGGTGCCGCAGCCGGATCTGCCGGAACAGCGCCTTGAAGCTCGCCGCCGATTCCACCCCGTTGATCGTCGATTCCGCCAGCGGCTCGCCGAAATATGCCTTGGCGAACGCCACGAACGGAGTCCAGCTTGTGGCCAGAATTCCCTGCAGCCGCTCCCCGACCTCCGGCGTCGCCTGGCCGCGAACCGTCTCGATCTGGTCGAGTTCGCTCATCGCCACATCCGCCTTCCGCCATGGCGACGTCACCACCGGAAAGCCTTCGATCGCAAAATACGCCGCCGTGGGCAAAGCCCGGTCGTAGTGCCAGTCGCAAAGCAGGATGTCTTTCGGGATCATCCGGATCGCCGCCTGCGTCCCGTTCTGGCTCGCTTCCCACTTCCCGAATCCGGTCGATTGGCCATCCAGCAGCCGGTCGCCCCACATCCACATCTTCCGCCCCGAGGCTGCCAGGTGATCGTGAATCGTCTTCACTTCCCCTGCAAACAGCTCGGCCTTGTCCTTGCCC
>DATJMP010000194.1:0-2343 GCA_035508655.1 Bryobacteraceae bacterium | reverse complement strand
TTTGGCCTGGGGTTTACCGCTGCTGGCTTCGCAAGCGGGAACTGAGCCGCGGAAAGCTGCAGAAGGCGGGAAGGTCGCGGCTGCCGGTCCGCATCAGGCGCCCGCCCACGATTCCGCCGTGACGCCAATGCCGACCATTCGGAGGCTGCCTCTCCAGGCCCTGCGGCTGCCGAACGGAATGCGCCTCTACCTGATTGAAGATCACGAGCTGCCCGTGATATTCGGCACGGCCATGTGGCCCGGAGGCAGCGTCTTCGATCCGGTGGATGAGCCGGGTCTGGCCCGGCTTACGGCGGCGGTGCTGCGCACAGGCGGATCGCACGAGCAGTCCGGCAGCGAAATCGACGCTGCGCTGGAGCGTATGGGCGGCCGTGTTACTACAGCAACTTCCGCCACCGCGGCCCGCATTTCGTTTTACGGCCTGAAGGAAAACGCGCCGGAACTGCTGCAGATGGTTCGGGACCTGCTGGTGACGCCGGGCTTCCGTCTGGAAAAACTCGAGCTCGCCAAGACGCAGGCCAAGGCCGCGATGTTGGCCAACTCGGATGGACTGGCGGAGGCGCGGCGCCGGTTGGCGGCGCAGCTTTATGGCGCGCAAACCCCCTACGGAAGGCTGGAGTCTCGATCTGCCATTGCCCGTATCCATAATGGCGACGTGCGGGCATTCTTTGCGCGAACGTGCATTCCCACAGGTGTGGTGCTGGCCGTGGAGGGCGATTTCGACGCCGCACGGTTGCAACCGGAAATCGAGAAATTGTTCGCCGGCTGGACTGCGCCGCCGGCGGACCGGGCGGAACAGCAGCCGCGGAAGGCCCCGCCTGCGCCCGGCATCTACATCGGTGACGGCAAAGACCTCACGCGGACGTCATTCGCCATCGGGCAACTGGGAGGCGCATGGCGCGATCCGGATTCGGCCGCGTGGGCTGTGTTGATGGAACTGTTCGGCGGGCCCCGCAGCCGATTACGCCGGGAACTGCCGTCGACGGAAGCGAATTCGTTGGAAATCGGCGCATTCTGGGAACCGGCGTTCGAAACCGCTGGTCTGGCGGAGATCTCCGGCTCCACGGCCTCCTATGATTTCCCGCACGTGATTGAGACGGTGCGGGCGGAGATAGAGCGGCTGCGTTCCGGACCGGTGAGTGAAGAGGAATGGCGATCGGCTAGAGAAGCCGCGCTGGAGAGGCTGGCGCTGGCCGGCGATTCGCGGGAAAAGCGACTCGGGCGAGATCTGGATTTCGAGTTTTTCGGCTATCCCGCCGGGTTTGCGGGGCTGTATCAGAAGGCCATCGCCGCGGTGACACGCGCGGACATCGAACGGCTGGCCAAAGAGCGCCTCCAATGGAGCCGCTTCACGGTTGTCGCGATTGGCGATGCCGAGGCTTTAGCACGGCAACTGGCGGATACGGGTCGGCCGGTGGCGACACTCGCGGCACCCGCGGCAGAGAAGTCCGCAGCGCCATCCTCTGGCGGCAATCCGGAAACCGCGATGCAGATCCTCGCGAAGGCGATTGCGGCCGCCGGTGGCGCCGAAAAGCTCTCTGCCCTCCGGGATGCGACCCGCACCGCGCTGTGGGAGTTCGCACCGCGTGCAGGCGGCGGGCTGGTGATTCAGACGGACCAATGGCTCGCCCCCGCTTCCTTGCGCCAGGACGTGAATCGCGGGCCTGGGCAGATCTTCAGTTATACGGACGGCAAATCGGGCTGGATGTCAAACGGACAGAGCGTGGCTCCGCTCGCGGCCACGAATCTGGAGAGGATGCGCCGGGACCTTTTCGAGTTTTACCCTCGCCTGTTGCTGAGTGGAGGAATCCAGGGCAGAACGGTCTCCGCCGTGGATGGCAACGCGATTGAGATCCACGAAGCAGAATTTTCGGCGCAGGTGATTTTCGACTCGCGCACGGGTCTGCCTGGCAAAGTTCTCTACGAGGCGAAAAACACCGCAGGCTTGCCCATTGCCGTCGAAGAGGACCTGCTCGACTTTCGCGAGGTGCAAGGGCTGAAGCTCCCATTTGCGGTGAAAATATTGGAAAATGGGCAGGACGTCGCAACCGTGACGATCGCAGACTGGAAAGTCAATCGGGGCTTGAAACTGACGGATTTATTGAGGCGTCCATGAAGGCGGGAGGCGGGATTGCGGAGGTTTAGGCCGGGCTTGGCGGGTTCCCGGCTGCTTGTTGTTCTGACTGCCTGTGCGGTGGCGCACGGTGCCGAGACGGCGCAGGACCGTGGTAAACGTGTCGTAAACGAGGCGCTCCAGGCGCTGGGCGGGGATGCCTTTCTCCGCATGCAGGACCGGGTGGAATCGGGCCGCGCCTATTCGTTCTATCGGGGTCAGCTCTCGGG
>DATJMP010000193.1:0-4879 GCA_035508655.1 Bryobacteraceae bacterium | reverse complement strand
GTAGCCGCCGTAGGAACCGGGGTTCGCGCTCGCCGCGCTGCCGTCGCCCGGCGGTCCCCCGTCACCGCCGAAAATATTGTTATAGAAGCGATCGTCGCCCCCGGCGACGCTGTCCAATCCAGCCACTGCCGTCGAGTGAGCTTTGAGATAAGGCGTGGAGCGGCGTGGCTCGGGCACATTCAGAATCCGCCCGGCCATCAGGTTGTGAGCATAAGCTCCGCCCTCCGACATATCGCGCAGGCTCAGCGCGGAGAGGAAGAGATTGTTGTCCACCAGAAATGGCCCGTGATCCACCTCCACAAATAAATCGTCCGTCGTATTGCCGTATAGCAGATTCCCGCTGATCCGCGTGCCCTGCGCCAGCCAGTCCATCCACATTCCGCGTCCGGCGTTATGAATGCGGTTATGCTGGATGAGCACGTCGACCGCGCCGTGGAGTTTGATGCCCGCGATCTCGGCGCCCGCGAACTGCCGCTTGGTCCAGATGTCGTAGATGTGGTTATTCGTAATTTTGCTGTAAATGGCGCCCAGGCTGCCCGCGATCCCCGCCTGCTCGCAATGGAAGATCGTGTTGTTCCGGACGATGTGCGATCCGATATTCTCGCGCGACCACCCCTCCTCCAGCGCCCGGAGGATAACCTCGTTGTAATGGATCGAGCCGTCCTTGCGCGGGTCCTTCATCCACACGTTCTGGCCGGTCTTCCGATCCTTCCCCAGCGTGACGCAGGAGCACTTCGAATCGCTGATGGCGTTGTTCTCGATGATCCACCCTTTGCTCCAGTTGGTGCCGATCAGGCCGATCTGCTCTGCCGTGGGCGGAGCCCATTGCGTGGCCGCCTGGCTCATGCGGAAGCCCCGCACGGTGATATAGTTGCGTCCCGGCTGATCGGGATAGAAACAACTGTCGCGAACATTGATTTCGACTAACTCCTGGTTTGGGTTCTTATCGTGGAAGTTAGCGTATATGTAAGTGGACCGGTCGTCGCTCTCGGCAAACCAGGCGTAAGTGGATTCTTCTGCCGCGCCCTGCCGCGGATTCAGCACTCCTTCCAGCACGGGGCTCTCGTACATGGATTTCCCGTTGAGATACACTTCGCCCGTGTGATGCGCCCATCCCCGGTCGTCAAACCAATCCCCGGCAATCACATCCTTGTACGGGTTATAAGCTCCGAAGAAGGTATTCGGCAGCGTCGCTTTCCAAACCGCGCCTCCGAACGGCTGCCAGTTTCGGATCACTTCCGATCCCTTGATGATCACCTCCTCGCCGTCCCCCGCCTGGTAGACAATCCGCCGGGTGTCGGACGTGCCGCCGCGCGGCGGTGTCACCTTCTCCCTGTACGTTCCGGCATGCACCGTGATGACATCCCCGGGCTGCGCCACGCGCGCCGCCGCGGAAATCGTTCGAAACGGCTTCGCCGCGGAACCGGCGTTCCCGTCGTCTCCGTTCACCGACACGTGAAATTCCGCTGCTCGCGCCACCAGCGGCGCCAGCAGGAGCAAGGGCAGTACGAACGCTGCTTTCCCGCATGCCGGGAGGCCTCCGGCAAACGGCTTCGCAAAGAGGGCGTGCGGCATGCTCGTCTGGTTCCGTTTCATAGATCGCGGCGCGCAGCCCGAAGGGCTACGCGCTTCACGCCGTTTACACTAGCACAATGGAATGCGGCCGGGCGCGCGCTGCGGGCACGGGAACGGCTCCGGGAGATTTTCTCGTCGTAAGGACCAAAGGATTCCGAAATCGAATATAATCGCTCTTCAGCCGGAACGGTCCTGCGAGACGTTTCCCGCAGCAACCCGTTGCAGGCCGGCGCCACGGCGGCCGGCTGTTTGCCCTCGCCGCCCGCTCGCGCATGAGGAATTCAAGCACTTCATAAAGCAAAGGAACCAACATGGCACGATTCGCCAGACTCGAAGTCCTGCAGAAGATGATTGCGACGGGCATGGTGCCCGTTTTCTATAGCGCCGACCTGGAAGTGGCCAGGCGCGTCGCCGCCGCCGTTTTCGCCGGCGGCTGCCCTTTCCTGGAATTCACCAACCGCGGCGACCATGCCTGGGAGGTATTCAACGAACTCGAGCGCTATTCTGCCCGCGAATTGCCGGGCATGATCCTCGGCGTCGGTTCGGTGGTGGACCCCGGCACGGCTTCCCTCTACATCAACTGCGGCGCCAACTTCGTCGTCGGCCCCATCCTCAATCCCGACGTCGCCCGCGCCTGCAATCGCCGCAAAATCCCCTACTCTCCCGGCTGCGGCAGCGCCAGCGAAATCTCGCAAGCCGAGGAGCTCGGCTGTGAAATCGTCAAGGTCTTCCCGGGCGCCGAAGTCGGCGGCCCCAAATTCGTCAAGGCCGTCAAAGGCCCTTGCCCCTGGGTTTCCATCATGCCTACCGGCGGCGTGGAAAGCACCGAAGCCTCGCTCAAAGCCTGGTTCGATGCCGGCGTTGCCTGCGTCGGCATGGGCTCGAACCTCATCACCAAGGATCTGCTCAAAGCCAACGATTACGCCGGCCTCACCGCCAAAGTAAAAGACACCCTGGCCCTCATCGCCAAAATCCGCGGCGCCAAGTAGCTCAGTCGCGGCCCCGATCCGAGCCGCGACTGAAAGGAGCGGTCTTGCCGGATCAGAAACGAAATCGTGCGGTCGAGGACCTGGCGCCTTGCACCCGCGTGGTCCTCACTTTCCGTCATATGAGACGCACTTGGGGACCGCACGCGCCGCTCCGTCGGCGAGCGAAGCGAGCCCCGCCGGAGCCCGTTCGCCCCAATCGCTGATCCCCAACCCCCAACCCCTGCATTTCAGATCCCGGCGTACGATATAGAAATGCGGAGCCCATCGTCGCATCGAATTTCTTCGCAACTGCGCCGCCCCTGTTCGGCCGGCCTCTTTCTCGCCCTGACTCTCGGCGTATACGCCTCGTTCGGCCAATCCATAACTCCCGTTGTCCCGCCGGAAGTCAAACCGGCCGCCATCCCCGCCCCGCCCATGGGCTGGAATTCCTGGAACAGTTTCGCCAACCTGATCGATTCCCCGATCGCCATGGAGCAGGTTCGCGCCATGGCCGCTTCGGGCCTCAAGGCCGCCGGCTACGAGTATGTCGTCATCGACGAAGGCTGGTGGAAGGGAGAGCGCGACCCCGGCGGAAACATCCTGGTCGATCCACGCCAGTGGCCCGCCCTCAAGCCCGGACAAAAGCCCGGCGACATGTCCAACATCGCGGCCTATATTCACAGCCTCGGCCTCAAGGCCGGCATCTATACGGACGCCGGCAAAAACGGCTGCAGCTTCGCCGGTCCCGATAGCGGCCCGAAATATCCCGGCACCGGCAGTGAAGGCCACTATGACCAGGACTTCCTCCAGTTCGCCAAATGGGGCTTCGACTACGTCAAGGTGGATTGGTGCGGGGGCGCGGCGGAAAAGCTCACCGGCTCGGTTCAATACGCGGAGGTCGCGCGGGCCATCGCCAAAGCGGAGGCCGCCACCGGCCGCCGCCTGTATTTCTCCATCTGCGAGTGGGGATCGCAGCACCCCTGGGATTGGGCGCCCGGCGTGGGCGGCAGCACCGCCGCCATCTGGCGCACCGGAGGCGATATCATCGCGCCCGTCGTCGAGCAGGTGAAGGACGAAGCCCATCTCAAGCGAATCGTCACCTTGCAAAACGTGTTCAAGGCATTCGATGCCGGCATCCATCCCGAGGCCCAGCATTCCGGCTACTACAACGACCTCGACATGATGGTCATCGGAATCCGCGGCATGACCGCTCCGTGGGAGCGGATTCATATGGGCCTGTGGGCTCTGTCCTCCGCGCCCCTCATGGTCGGTGCCGACCTCACAAAGTTGAAGCCGCCCAGCCTCGCCCTCCTCACCAATCCGGAAGTTCTCGCTGTCCACCATGACGCCCTCGGCCTCCAGGCCATCCAGGTCGCCGAGCCGAAGCCCGGTCTCCAGGTCTGGGCAAAACCGCTCGCCGCGCCCGGCAGCCGTGCCGTCATCCTCCTCAACCGCACGGAATCCCCAGCCGCCATCGCCGTCGATTGGTCACATCTCGGTCTTGCTTCTTCCCCCGCCCTTGTCCGCGACCTGTTCGCCGCCCGCGACATGGGCCAATTCGACTCCGGCTACACCGCCACCGTTCCGGCGCAAGACCTGGTCATGCTGGTCGTCTCAGGAAAGGACAAGCCCGCCGCGCTCTACCCCGCGGGCCGCACCGTCAACTCCAGCGCGGAAGAGCAAGTGACATTCCAGAACGTCAAGTCCTCCACCGCTCCGGCCTTTATCCACATTCTCTATCGCAGCCGCTCCGCCGGTTCCGTCGTAGCACGCCTGGCGGTGAACGGCGCTCAAACCACCGGCTTGGCCTTTCCTCCCACCGCCGGCGAACTGCGCGCCCTCGCCCTCTACGTCAAACTCCGCGGCCGGGGCGAGCCGAACGTCCTCCAACTCGCGGCGCCATCCGCCGGCGCGATCGCGCTGAACGGAATCGTCGTTTCCTCCTGGTAAGAATCCGGCTTGGGCATTTTAATGAAAGGGCTTATTCTCAATTCAAGGTAATGAACATGACAAAAACCGCCTCAATCGCCGGCCTTGCCGCCATCTGCATCCTCTCCTCCGGAACGTTGAGCGCACAGGCTCCCAATACTCTCACCCGGCAGGAGGCCGCCGCCGGGTGGAAGCTCCTCTTCGACGGCTCCACGCTCAAAGGCTGGGATGAACACGAGGCTTCCGCCACCGATCCCGCTGCCCGCTGGGGCGTAGCCGATGGCGCCATCTTCTGCGAAGACAAGACGCGTGGCTGGCTCGGCACCGCGGACTCCTTCTCCGACTTCCGGCTCCAGGTCGATTTTCGCGTCGGCGCCCGCACCAATAGTGGCGTCTTCCTCCGCTCG
>DATJMP010000192.1:0-6066 GCA_035508655.1 Bryobacteraceae bacterium | reverse complement strand
GCGTCCGCCGCCGCAGCGCCACGGCCTTTTCGCGCGCCGTCCGCGTCTCGGCCAGCGCTTTTTCGAGCGCGCCCGATTTCACCGCCGCGCTGTATCCACCCGCCGCTTCGATCTCCTGCAGCGCCTTCCACGCTGCCCGTGACAGGGCATCCGTCAGCGCTTCGATGTAATAGGAGCCGCCCGACGGGTCCGCCACCTCGCCCATGTGCGCTTCCTCGCGCAGGACGTGCTGAACGTTGTCTGCCAGGTGCGGGTCGAACCCGAACGCCTCCACCTGCAGGCTGTCACATCCGCCGATCACCGCCGAAAGCGCCTCGGTAGTGGCCCGCAACAGGTTGCTGTAAGGATCGTAGATGCTCTTGTTCCGCCGCGACGTGCGCACGTACAACTGCATCCGCGCCGCCTCCGGGCTTCCGGGTTCGAACGCCTCCATCACCCGCGCCCACAACAGCCGTGCCGCCCGGAACTTGGCGATCTCGACGAAATATTGCGGGCCGGCCGCAAACACGAACTCCACCGCCCGCGCCGCGTCGTCCACGCTTTGTCCGGCCGTCCGCTGGTCGATCCGCTCGATTCCCGCTGCCATCGCCCACGCCAGCTCCTGGACAGCGTGCGCGCCCGCCTCGTGCCACTCGTCTGCGCGAATTGCACTCTGCGGCAGCACAATTGCCTGTGCCGAAATCGCAGCCTTGGCCGTTCCTCTTACAAACGGAAATTCGCCCGGAGCCGGTTCATCCGCCGCAAACCCCACATCCTCGCGGCGGTAATAGGGACGGACCGCCAGACCCTCCTCGGTCCGCCACACCAGCTTCTTCTCATAGTCCGCGCCTTTGAGGTCCGCCCGGATGGCCGCTTCCCATTCCGCCGTCGGCGTGGGAGGGAATTCGCTCAAGCTCAAAATCTCCGTACCGGCCGCCTCATCCGCCATTTTTGCCCTCCTCGGTGACCGGGCCTGACTGTGCTGCCGGTTCTTTGGACGCAGCCTGTGCACCGGAGGTGCTATGCCGCCCTGCTAAGGGCTCCTCGACCACCTCGATCAGGTATCCGAACGCCGCCCGGTCTGTCGTCTTCGGGTGCACGAAAAACACCGTCGTGCCCCGCGACCCCTTCCGCGGCGCCTTATCGATCAGCTTGAACCCGTGCTGCTGCATGTAGTCGAATGCTCTGTGGATGTCCTGCACCCGCAGCGCCACGTGCGCCAGCCCGCCACGCCCGCCGTTCTTCTCGATCTGTTTCGCCACCGGCGATTCCGCCGTCAGCGGCTCCAGCAACTGCACCAGGTTCGGCCCGTCTCCAACCTGCAGCAGCACTTCCCGCACCTGATCGCCGCCCAGCACATCTTCCCGGTGCACTTCGCGAAATCCCATCGCGCGGTAGGCGTCGACGTGCGCTTCCAGCTCGCCCGGCTTCACCGAGACGGCTACATGATCGAAAAACAAAAACCCCGGAACCTGTTCCAAATTCATTACACGAACTCCGCCACCACCTGGCCCGACTGCACGCTGTCACCCTGCTTTACCTTGATGTCTTTCAGTTTGCCAGCGATTGGCGCGGTGATGTTGGTCTCCATTTTCATGGCTTCCAGAACGATCAGAATATCGCCCGGCTGGATTCGCTGGCCCGGCTGCGCCACAATCCGCACCACGATGCCCGCGATCGGGCTGCGGCAAACCTTGTCTTCGTTGGCCACCGCTTCGGGCTGGGCCGGCTGGACCGGCGCCGCGGCCGACAGCCGGACCGGCGCCGGCTCTACGGCGTACCCGCGCACCGGACCCGCCGCCGTTTCCGGTTCCACCGCCTCCACGTCTACTTCGTAGGTCTTCTGATCTATGGTGATTTTCAGCTTCACGGCATTTCCTCAGTGCAGTTGATGGGACGCCTGAACCGTAACGCGTCCTTCCTGCGCCCACGCCCTTGAACTGACCAGCCGGATCTGGCGGATGTGCGCGCGCACGCCCAGGTACGCCGCCACCGCCGCCGAAATCGCCGTCAATTCCTCTTCGCTAATCTCTTGCGGCGCCGGGGTCCCCGGCTGGCCCGTTGCTGGCCGGCTGGGGTGGGGCGCCGGGGTCCCCGGCTGGCCCGTTGTTGGCCGGCTGGAGCGGGGCTCCGGTACGGGCGCCGCGGCCGGAGCAGCGGGCTCCGCCGCAGGCTTCGCGGCCGGCGCGCGCTCGGCCTCCAGCCGCGCCACGCGCTCCCCCATGGCGCGCAATTCGTCTCTCAGGTCCTGGATGAGAGCTTCCAAATCCGTGGCGATTTGCATACTGGCCTCCCCTGTTTAGAGCGGAATCAGCCCGTGCTTCTTGGGCGGCCGCAGCTCGCGCTTGGTGTGCAGGTATTCGAGCGCCCGGGCTACGTGTCGCCGCGTCAGCGACGGCTCGATCACCGCATCCACCAGCCGCCGGCCCGCCGCCACGTAAGGATTCGAAAACACCTCCCGGTAGCGGGCTACCAGCTCCTTGCGCTTCTCTTCCTTGTTCTCCGCTTCCTGGATCTCCTTGCGGAACACGATCTCCGCCGCGCCTTCCGCACCCATCACCGCCACTTCCGCGGTCGGCCACGCAAATACGCGGTCCGCACCCAGGTCTTTGCCGCACATGGCCAGATACGCCCCACCGTAGCACTTGCGCAGGATCACCGTGATCTTCGGAACCGTTGCCGCCGAATACGCAAACAGCATCTTGGCGCCATGCCGGATAATGCCGCCGTGCTCCTGTTCCACGCCAGGCATGAAGCCCGGCACGTCCGCGAATGTCAGCAGCGAAATATTAAAGGCGTTGCAGAACCGGATGAACCGCGATGCTTTGTTCGAAGCATTGATATCCAGTACGCCCGCCTGTGCCGCCGGCTGGTTCGCAATCACCCCCACCGACCGGCCGTTCACCCGCGCAAACCCCACCACGATATTGGGCGCATAATCCGCCTGTACTTCCAGAAAATCTCCGAAATCCACTACACTCAGAATGACCCGCCGCACATCGTAGCCGACCTTCCCTTCCACCGGGACGATGTCATCCAGCGCTGGATTGGCATCCACGTTCGGGTCCCCTTCCGCCTGCGGCGGATCTTCCAGGTTGTTCGACGGCAGAAAACTCAGCAGCTTCTGGCAGATCGCCACGGCGTGCCGGTCGTCTTCGGCCACGAAGTGGATCACGCCGCTGCGCAGCATGTGCGCTTCGGGTCCGCCGAGCTGTTCCGAAGTCACGCTCTCACCCGTAACCTGCTTAATCACCTGCGGTCCGGTGATGAACATCTGCGCCTGCCGCGTCTGAATGATGAAGTCGGTTAGCGCCGGGCTGTAGGCCGCTCCGCCCGCGCACGGCCCGCAGATCAGGGAAACCTGCGGCACTGCCCCGCTCAGCATCACGTTGGAATAAAAAACCTTGCCGTAGCCGGAAAGCGAATCGATGCCCTCCTGCACACGCGCCCCGCCCGAATCGTTGATGAACACGAAAGGCGACCCGGTCTTGAGCGCCTGCTGCATGATCTCCGACACCTTGATCGAATGCACCTCGCCCGCCGAGCCGCCCGCCACCGTGAAATCCTGGCTGGCCAGGTGGATGAGCCGTCCGCCTACCGTCGCCGCGCCGGTCACCACGCCGTCCGCCGGCATGACCTTCCCTTCCATGCCGAACAGAGTGGCGCGATGCTGCGCGAACATCCCGCTCTCATCGAAGCTGTCCGGGTCCACCAGTGCCTCGACGCGCTCGCGCGCGGTCAGCTTGCCCGACTTCCGGTGCTTCTCCAGCCGGTCCGCGCCGCCGCCGAGCATCGTTTCTTCGCGCCGTTTTTTGAGGTCTTCCACCTTCTCCTGCATGGATGCATTCGTCGCGTGTTCGAGTGTCTGCATGTTGTCCCTGCCTTCCGCTTGTTTGCGCCGCCGCTTATTCCGCCTGCGTTACCGTGACGCGGTGCGCCCGCCCGTTCCATTTCACGTCGTAAACTGCCGTGCCGCGGACGGGCGCCTTGGCGCCGCCCGCCGGCGCCGGCGCCGGCGGCGCGGCAGCCGGTGCGGCGCTGGGATCCTTGCCCAGATTCTTCGGCCCCTCCGCACGCGTGCGGAAGAACTTCGGTGCCACCTGCGGAAACATCGAATAGGTCAGCACATCCTCGTCCGAGCCGTTGCAGCCATCCAGTCCCAGCGCTCCGGCGCGCAGTTCCGACCACTCCGGCTTCAACAGATCGGCCGGCCGCCGGTCGATAATCGGCTTGTTCGTCTGCTTGTTCGCCAACTCGATCACGTGCCGGTCGCGCCGCCCGATGGTTTCGCCGTAGTAACCCAGCATCAGATCGGCGAATTCGCCTGTCAGCACCTTGTAGCGCCCCATGATCACATTAAACACGGCCTGCGTACCCACAATCTGGCTGGTAGGCGTTACCAGCGGCGGATATCCGGCATCCTTTCGTACATTCGGGACTTCTTCTAACACTTCCTTCAGCCGGTCCGCAGCCTTCTGCTGCTTCAACTGGCTCTCCATGTTCGAAATCATCCCGCCCGGAATCTGGCTCGTGAAAATACCGGTCTCCACGCCCGTGATGTTGGAGAGGAACTCCCGGTAGCGCGGCCTGACCTTATCAAAATGTTCTTTGATCTTCGACAGCCGCCCTTTGTCCAACCGCGCCTCGAACCCGGTTCCTTCCAGCATCTCCACCAGGCTTTCGGTAGGATTGTGTCCGGGCCCCAGGCTCAGCGAACTGATCGCGGTATCCACGCAGTCGGCGCCCGCCTCGATGGCCTTCATCAAGCTCACCATGGTCACGCCGGTGGTCGAATGCACGTGCACGTGTACGCGCGTTTCGCTTCCGCAGGCCTCTTTGATGCCCTTCACAAGGTCGAATGCCGGTTGCGGTTTTAGCAGCGCCGCCATGTCCTTGATGCAAATGGAATCGCACCCCAGGTCCACCAGCCGCTCCGCCATCTCCACAAATCCTTCCGTGGTGTGCAGCGGGCTGATGGTGTAACAAATCGTCCCCTGCGCGTGCTTGCCGGTGCGCCGGACGGCATGAATCGAACGGCGCAAGTTGCGGATGTCGTTGAGGGCATCGAACACCCGGAAAACATCCATGCCGTTTTCCGCCGCCTTCTCCACAAAACGGTCCACAACCGTATCTTCGTAGTGCCGGTAGCCCAGCAGGTTTTGCCCGCGCAGCAGCATCTGCAAGCGGCTGTTCGGCATCAGCTTGCGGAACGTGCGCAGCCTCTCCCACGGATCCTCATTGAGGAAACGGATGCAGGAATCGAACGTCGCGCCGCCCCAACATTCGATCGACCAGAAACCGGCCTGATCCAAATCCGCACAAGCGGGAACCATATCTTCCAAAGCCATGCGCGTCGCCATGAGGCTCTGGTGGGCGTCACGCAGGATCAGTTCGGTTACATCGATGGTTTTGGGCATTGCTGTTGGTTATCCTCACCATTTAGATGCAAACGTGTTGCCGCTCGGCGCAACGTGCCAAGTACTTTTCTTTCAAAGGGGGGCCGCAGGTCGCAAATTCAACCTGGGCCATTTGGCGCATTTTAGAGAGCCATTTCCCCCTTTATTTTCTTTCATTTCCACAGAATGTTGTATTTTTCATCACCGATCAAAAAGGGGCCGTTGTCGCCCTTTTTCTGGCGTTAGAATTTCGGATATAGGAGTCCTTTATGCAGAAAGCCGTCCTCCTCGCTTTGTTGTGCTCCGCCGCGGCCTCGGCCGGTGAAGCCGTCGCCGTAATTCCCCTTCCCAAGCCGCAGACCTCCGGCGGCATGCCGCTGATGCACGCGCTTGCCGAGCGCAAAAGCGCGCGCGAATTCGCGGCGGACAAGCTCCCCGCTCAGGTGCTTTCGAATCTTCTCTGGGCCGCATATGGTGTGAACCGCCCCGACGGCCGCCGCACCGCGCCCTCGGCCATGAATGAGCAAACGGTCGACATCTACGTGACCCTTCCGGAAGGCGCCTATCTTTACAAGGCGCGCGAGCATCGTCTCGACCTTGTGGCGCCCGGCGATTTCCGCGCCGCCGCCGGCCAACAGTCCTTCGTTGCCGAAGCTCCTCTGAATCTCGTTTACGTGGCCGATACCGCCAA
>DATJMP010000191.1:0-4168 GCA_035508655.1 Bryobacteraceae bacterium | reverse complement strand
TGCCAGATTTTACAACTCGAACCTTCACTTACTCGACTTCCCGCGAAACACTTGTAACATCCAACCACCTCAACTACCGGGCCGTGTGGGGCAAGCTGGCAGCCTGCGGCAGGTTGGCAACCCGCCCCTGCCGCTGGTTTGCCCGATAGAGCTCCCCCTGCGCGTTCCGGTTCATCTCCATGGGTCGCTGTGGGCATCGAAGGCTCATCGGCGCGCCCGACCTTTTTGATCAGCGTGCGATGACCGCACCGTGCCGCCGGTTCCCCGTCTCCGGTTATGCTGAAATCGTGCGCCCCATTATCCTCCTCACCGCGGCCCTCCTCACGGCCTGCTCTGCGGCGCCGCCCGCGCCGGCGCCGGTCCAGCAGAGTACCGCCCCCGCTCCGGCCGATCCCACCGCGGATCCCTTGTACGCGCAATCCGTGCACGAATTGGCCGGCCTGAACCAACAGGCGCGCACGCTGCTTGCCGCCGGAAAGTCCGATCAGGCCTCCGCCGTCATCACGAATTCAGAGCCGCTCGAAAACCGACTGCTCTCCGTCCCGCGGCCGACACTCCCGGCCATGGAAGCCGCCTCCGACCGCGACGAATTGTACGGCCGCATGCTCATGTCCAACCGCAATTACGGCTGGGCCCGCATGACCTTACAGAAAAACGTGATCCGCTGGAAAAACTGGAAGCCGCGGACCGAAGAAACCGCGCGCCGTCTCCAGGCGGCTCAGTCCGCCGTCGCCGAATGCGACAGCAAGATGAGTCAGTAACTCGTGCCTATCTCCACACCTGAAACAGGTTGCTGTATTCGTCTGTCCACATCGGCGCGGATCTAACGGCAGTTTCATCCGCGTACCGCCGTAGCTTCTCCATCGCCCCGTTCCCGTCCCCCACCACTGCCCAGTCCGCCGCCAGCGTCTGCTGTTCCGCATCCGCGGCGCTGTGGATTCGCAGCACCTCTTTGCCCGTCGCTTTCGCCAGCGCCTCCACCACCGGGTTGAGATCGAGATACCGGTTGGTAATGTGGATCGCAAGCAGGCAACCCGCGCGCAGCCGCGCGAAATACATCCGGAAGGCTTCGCGTGTGAGTAAGTGTACCGGAATGGCGTCGCCCGAAAAAGCATCCAGCACGATCAGGTCGAGGCTACCTTCCGGTTCGCGCTCCAGCCGCAGCCTGCCGTCTCCATTGACCACATCGATGGCCGCTTGCGAGTCCGCCAGAAAGGTAAAGTTGCGCCGCGCCGATTCCATCACCGCCGGATTGATTTCGTAAAAACGGAATAAGTCGCCCTTTCTCCCATACACAGCCAGCGTTCCCGCTCCCAGCCCCACAATCGCCACGCGCCGGTTCGCACCTTCCACCGCCTCCAGCACGCGTCCGGCACCCGATTCCAAACCGTAATATGCCCCCGGAACCCGTCGGCGTGAGGCCGCCAGAAACTGCAGTCCGTGCATCGTCCGCCCGCTGTACAGCATCCGCACCGCGCGCTCGCCCTCGCCCCCGTCGCGGATTTCGAGCGTACCGTAAAAATTCCGCGCCGTCGCCACGCGCGTCGTTCCAACATGAAAGCTTGAGCCCACCACGAATGCCGCGACCCCCAGGGTCCCCAGCCGGATCAACCGCGCCCGTGCCGTAACTCCATAAATCAGGATCAGGGCTAGAAAAATTGTACTTACAATCGCCAGAGGCAGTTCAAGGTAAGTGGAAAACACCAAGGGCGCGACGACCCCCACGAAGATACCTCCCGCCGCGCCTCCGCCGGCCACCATCAGATAAAAGAACCCCAGGTCGCGGCGCCCAACTGGTTTGGCGTGTACTAACTCGCCGTGGCAGAACAGGCAAAGCACCGCCAGCCCTGTCAACATGACCGGTATGTCCACAGCCAGGTCCCGCGCAGTTCCCGCCCATCCGATCCGCCAGCCGATCGCGATCCAAGCCGCCGGCAACAGCCAGCGGAATACCACCGGCTTGTAGCACCCCTCCCAGCCGAAGCACAGGACGAAACTCAATAGATAGATCGCCAGCGGCAGCACCCACAAGAATGGAATCGGCGCCACCTCCTGGCTGAGATAATTCGCCACGGCCATCCACAGCGCCGAAGGGCTTGCCGCCAGGACGAACCAGAGCCACGGCCGGTTGACCGCCGCCTCGAAGCCCGCCTCCTCCGGTTTGCTTGCGGCCTCCTCCGCCCACGCGTGGTTCTGCACCGCCGCCAACGCCACCAGAACAACCGCCGCCGCATATGCACCTGACCACCAGCGCAACTGCGTGCTCACCGCCGCCGCCGGTTCGATTGCCAGTGGATACGCCAGCAGCGCCGCCAGGCACGCCAGGTTCGACACCGCAAACAGCCAGTACGGCAGCTTCATCCCGCGCGGCGCCGCGCACCAGGATTGCACCATTGGGTTGGCCGTCGAGAGCACGAAAAACGGCAGGCCCACCGATGTCGCCAGCGTCGCCAGCACGGCCAGGGTCGGATTCGCTAGCGCGGCGCTCACAACCGGTCGCACCGGCAGCACCGCCAGGCTCCCGGCCAGCAGCAGGAAGTGAATCGCCATCCGTACCCGCCCGCTCACATACCGCGTCAGGCAGAATGCGTAGAGATATCCGAGCAGCAATACCAATTGAAAGAACATCATCGACGCCACCCACACTCCCGCCGACCCTCCGAAAGCCGGCAGCAGCGTCTTGGCCGCCATCGGTTCGATGGCGAAAAGCAGCGCTCCACTCACCGCGATCGCCGCCACCCCTGGTAGTTGCCTGATGCTCATCGAAAGGAGAAATGTTAACAGGGATTGGGGATTGGGGATGAACGCCAGTAGGGGCCACGCTGCCTTTCCGTATCCGGATGCCCGGCCCGCGCCCGCTTCCCGCCGCCGCAGCCCACAGGCCCCGAAAGCCCGCCCCCTGATCCCTGACCCCTGGTCCCGCCGTCCGTGTATACTAGGCCCATCTGAAACTCGCAGGAGAGAAAAACGAGCCATGGTCCAAAGAATTGAATTTGCAGCGCTTGCCGCATTGCTGATGGCGCCGGTCTTCGCTGCCGGCCCCACCTTCTTTCCGGACAAAACGTTCAAGGGTTCGAGCCTCGCCGGTTGGCACACTCTTGGCCAAGCCGACTGGCACGCCCAGAACGGCGAAATCACCGCGAGGGCGAAATCGGGCGGCGGCTGGCTGGTCCTCGACCATTCCTATCAGGACGTCGGCTTCTACACCTCTTTCCGCTGCACTGATGGATGCCGCACTGGCGTTCTCCTGCGGGCCGAAAAAACCGCTTCCGGCATGAAGGGCATCTTCCTCTCGCTCGATGAGGGCGATATCGCCTCCTACCGCGTCACCCTCGGCGCCGATGGCCAAATCACGGACCGTGAGCCGCTGCGCCATATCCAAGGCACCGTCCGCATCGCGCCGCCGCCGGCTCCGAATGCGGCCGGTCGCGGCCGCGGCGGGCGCGGCAACAACGCTCCGGCCGTCAATCCCCACGTGCCCATCCAGGCGCCGCCTCGCGGCCTGCGCGCCGGCGAATGGAACCGCGTCGAGATTTTCCTCGACGCCAACATTATCCGCGCTTTTCTCAATGACGATCCCGAAACCGCCGGCGGTGTAGCCGAGGAGCAGGATGGCCGCTACGGTCCCATCGCCCTTTACGTCGGCGCCGGCGAAGTCCAGTTCAAAGATCTCGCCTATAGGGACGTTGCCATGCGTCACATGCCCAAGGAGCAGGTCTCCAGCCGCTTCCGCATGCAACGCCTGAACGAGTTCTACTACGCCTGGTCCGAGGGCGCCGCCGATTTCAACCGCGACGGAATCCTCGATATCGTCGCCGGCCCCTACATCTACTACGGCCCCGACTACACAACCTCGCGCGAGATCTTGCTCACCCAGGCGCACGGCCCCTCCCGCGAATACGCCAGCGACTGCATGGTGCAGGGCGCGGCCGATATGACCGGAGACGGCTGGCCCGATGTCGTCTGCTCCAACCTCGGCACGCCGGTTTACCTCTACGTCAACCCCAAGGGCGAATCGCGGCGCTGGGATAAATACGAGGTCGTGCCGCGCATCAATAACGAAATCATCGCCCTGCAGGACATCGATGGCGACGGCAAAGCCGAGCTCATTTACGTGGCCGATGGCTGTCTGCGCTACGCCAAGCCCGATCCCGCCCATCCCACCGAC
>DATJMP010000190.1:0-3093 GCA_035508655.1 Bryobacteraceae bacterium | reverse complement strand
AATAGAAAAGGGGGGCCGATCTTGCGACCGGTCCCCCCAGGATATACCGTACCGGGTCTAGAAGTACACGCGGATTCCGAACTCCATGGAGCGAGGCGAGTTCGACTGGCCGGTGATCTGGCCGAAGGTGAGCGGGCTGGTAAGGCTGCCGCCCGGAGTGCTCGGCTGGAAGTGGTTCAGGATATTCGTGAACGTGAAGAAGAGCTGAGCTCCCGCCCGTTCCCGATAAACCCCGATGTTCTTCACCACCTGGGCATCCAGGTTCCACGTCGGAAGGCCGCGCAAAGGACCGGCGCCGCCGCCGCAGTTGGTATCGAGTCCGAGAACGCAGGGACGGAACTCGCTGTACACCGCCGCCGGGTTGGCCCACATATTGAGAGCGTAGTTGGCCCCATTGTGAGTCTGCGTGCCGACCGAGGCTGCGCCGAACACCTGGTTGGTGCCCGATCCGCCGACCACACCGTAGTTCCCGCCGATGCCGCCGGAGTAGGGTGCGAAGCCCACGGCGTTTTCGGCGTGGGAGTTGTTATCCGGGCTGACCGCGCTGGTTCCGGGCGTGGTGACTTCGCCGAACGCCTGGCAACCGGTGCAACTGCCTTCGCTGTAAGTGATGCCGAAGGGAGTGCCGCTTTGCGCCGTGAAGAGCGGAGAGATGGTCCATCCGCCGAGAACGTGTCCCAGGACGCCCTTCTGGGTCTTGTAGAAAGGCACTTCGTAGTACATGTTCAGGTTGTAGATGAAGCGGATGTCATATGGTTGCGGGCCGTAATTGGCAGCTTCGTTGAAGGGATTGAGAGAGGTGAAGCTGCTGGAGGCCTGCACTTGGGTCGCGGTGCCCAACGCGCGTCCCCAAGTGAAGTTGGAGGTCGCGGTGAGGCCGTGCCAGGTGTTGCTGCGGACCGTGGCGAACAGAGCGTTGTAGTTCCCCCAGCCGAGGCTGGTTTCCATCACGATGGAGGTGGCTTGCGCCGCCCCACCGTTGAAGGCCTGGCCGTACGTGGTGCGCGGCAGGATCCAACTCGAAGCGTTGCTGGCCATATGGTTCCAGAGGTCGGAAACCGCAGTCTCCTTGATGTACGAACCGTATTGCGCCGCCACCGCCGCCGTGCAACTGCTGTAGCCTTTGCAGAAAGCGGATGTCGAGCCGCCCATGACGGATTCGAAGAACGGCTGCGCCGTCACGTTAGCAGCGCTCACGCCATTGAAATACAACTGCTCGTAAAGTTGCGCGAAAGCGTTGGCGAAGCTCTGCCCGCCGAGGGTTTCGTTGATCGGCACCGAGTCGAGGTTCAAGCCCTGGAACTCGTTGCGGATGATCTTTCCGATGTAACCCACTTCGAGGTTGATGTGGGAATTCAGTTCCCGCTGCAAGGTGAAGGTGAAGTTATCGGTGCGATCCGGCTTCAGATTGGGATCGAGAGACGCGGCGTCCACCGATTCCGGATTCGTGCCGCCGGGGAAGAACGGCTGCGGCAGAGTGGGGCTCGGCGCGGCCAGGGGAGCGACCAAGCCATCCGTTCCAATGCGGAAGGCGTTGGCCGGCGTTGAACCGACGGATGCCGCACAGGTTCCGTTCATGAGCGGGTTGACGCAGGTGACGCCCTGCAGCAGGCCGGGGCCGAGCAGCGGGACGAGCACCAGGTTGACACCGTTGAGGCGGCCGAAGATACGGCTATAGCCGCCGCGGATCACCGTCTTGCCATTGCCCAATAGTTTGCCCATCAGGCCGTCGGAATAATGCGGGTTCCAGGCGAACGATGCGCGCGGGCTGAACTCTCCGTAGTACGGGTTGTAGGGATATTTCAACCCATTGCCCACATTGCGGACCAATTCGTAGCCGATTTCCGGCGTGTAGCTGCCGCCCTGAAGGGACGCCAAATTCCGCTGGTCGATGAACGCATTGGTTGAAATCGGATTGCCGTTCGAATCCACCAGGGCGACCTGCTTGCCTTGTAGTTCATAAGGCGGCATTTCGAGGTTCCAACCCAAGCCATAAGTCAGCGTGAAGCTGGGCTTCATGTGCCAGGTGTCCTGGAAATACACGCTGTAATACGGAATGATCGATTGATCCGTTGCCGGCGTGCCGACGGGTAGCGGCGACAAGCTAGGCAGAGCGCGAGTATACATCACCTGCGTGGAGCTGAGGAGCCCCATCACGTAGGAAGCGTAATTCGTGTACGCGGAGACCTCGGAGGAGATGATGCCGGCGGGAACGTAAGACGAGCCCGACGGCGAAAAGTTGATGCCCGAGTTGGTGGACAGGTAACTGATCTGATCGTTCACGCCGGCGCCGTTATCGGTGCGGGAGTGATAGTCGAAGTTCCGCTCGTAGGTGCCGCCGAAGGCGAAGAGGTGATTGCCGCGAAGGGCCGTCAGGTCGTCGCGCAGCATCTTATCCTGGCCGTCCCAGAAACGCTGGCGCACGTTCTGCGAATTGACGTTGTAGGGAATGTAGCCGGGACTGGAGGTTTCACCGCTGATTTCGAGCGCTCCACCCAAGCCGAATCCTTGTGCCGGCCCGTTGGCGCTGCCCCACTGCCAGAACTGGCGGAGGTAGCTGAAAACCAGTGTGTTGGTGGTAGTCGGCGTGAGGGTGCTGGTCAAGCCCGCGGTCCATACCGAAGGCTGCTGCGGGCGCGGCGCCAGGGCGGTAGGAACGCCGAGCTGATCGCCGGGCAGTACGCCGCCAATATCCACCTGGTTGCTCGTGAGGCTGACCAGTTTGTAATCGCGATAAGTGGCGTAAAAGTGTTCTTTCTCGCCGAAATCGTGATCGATGCGGCCCACGTAGTTGTTGGTGGTGAGCGGCAGGCGGATGGTCGAGAGGAAGCCCTGCGTGTTGTAGTTGTCGCCGCCCAGCGGATTATTGGGCAGCGGAATCTGCTTGCTCCAGATATCGTTCACGATGGGATTCAAGCCGAGACCGCGGGGATCGCACAACCCCGTCGAGTTGGCGCAGGCAGCCGGTGCCAGAACCGTACCGTTGAAATTGATCGGCGCGTTGCTCAGGTTGTACGGAATATAGACGCCCGCCGCATTGGGAATCTGGATGATGCCTTCGCGCAGGGCCGGCGTGGGAACGTTGGCGCTGTA
>DATJMP010000189.1:0-11146 GCA_035508655.1 Bryobacteraceae bacterium | reverse complement strand
GTATCTGAATATAAATATGGTTATCACGTCTCTGGGGGTGCCTCGCCGACCTTTGGGGCGCCAGACTCCGAATCGCGCACCGCCCCGGCCTCCTGATAAGCGGCACGTGGGCCGTACCACGCCCGACCCACCAAATTAACTTCCCCCGCATGAAGACCGCCGCACAAACCGGTATCTCACCAGCGTCCATAGCGCGTGAAAACCGTCGCGCGTGCGGATCTTCTTGCCCTCGGCGATGCCGCGCGGGTTATACGAGATCGGCACTTCGTGGATGGCGTAGCCCAGCCGGCGGAGTTTGGCAGTCACTTCCGGGCAGAACTCGAAGCGCACGGCACGAACTCCGAGCGAGCGCAGCAGCGGCGCGCGAAATGCCTTGTAGGCCGTGGCTTCATCCGTAATACGCGCGGAAAACAGCAGGTTCGCGGTAAAGGTGAGGATGTGGTTGGCCAGCCGGTTCGGCCATTTCATGCCGCGCGCGCCCGCCGGGAACCGGGAGCCGTACACCACGTCGGCGCGGCCGTCCAGAATGGGCCGGAGCAGGCGGACATAGTCGCGGGGATCGTACTCCAGGTCGCCGTCCTGAATGAGGATGACGTCGCCGCTGGCCTTGCCGATGCCGAGCCGGAGGGCCGCGCCCTTGCCGAAGTGACTGGCGGCATGGTGGACATGGACGAGCGAATAGCGCTCGTCCGCGCGGAGACCGTCGAGCAGGGCGGCGGTGCCATCGGTTGAGCCGTCGTCGATGACCACAATCTCCTTCTCGCAGCCCGGCGGGAACGGCGCATCGATGACTCGCTCGAGAACCGCGGGCAGCGTCCGCAGCTCGTTATACACCGGGATGAGAATGGAAACGCGCATCCGCCTGTTCGTAAGGGCCGGGCACGCCCGGCCCGCACCCCTCAAAAATGCCGCCGCAAATCGCGAAAACTGTCCAGCACCAGCAGCCGGCCCGTCCCCCAGCGGATCTCCTGGCGCTCCAAAACCCAGGTATGCTCGTGCGGCACAAAGACCGCGTTCAGACCGGCTTCGATCGCCGGGTTGATGTCCGATTTCGGGCTGTTGCCGATCATCCACGTCCGTTCCGGCTCCATGCCGCGTGTTTCCACCAGCGCGCGGTAGGCGGCCGCGTCCTTTTCCTTCACGATGGCCGTGTGTGCGAAATAGCGGCACAGGCCGGAGCGGTCGATCTTCAGCTTCTGCTCCTCCGGATGGCCCTTGGTGAACAGCGTCAGATCGTGGCGCGGCGCCAGGTATTCCAGGGTCTCCGCGACTCCCTCGATCAGCTCCATCGGGCACTCCAGGATTCTTGCGGCAAAGCTCATCACCGTGGCGAGGTCGGCCTCGGAGACTTCCCTCTCCGCCAACCGCTGGTAGCACTGGCGCAGGTTGCGGCCGAAATTCAGCGAGCCGTAGCCGTGCACGCGGGCATTGACGGATTCGATCTCGTCCAGCACGTCGCGCACCTGGCACGGCGTCAGCGACGAATGCGCCAGAAAATCCACAAACTGCTCGAAGGCCCGCTCGAAATAGATGTTATTCTCCCAGAGCGTGTCGTCGGCATCGATGATCAGGAACTCCATTCTTAGAGGCCGGGGGGCTTATTTCCGAAACCGTTGCGCGGCGCCAGCGTCTTCATGCGCTCGATGGTGCGCTGGCGGGGGATGTAGGCGGCCAGGAAGGTGCTCAGGGCCTTCAGCCGGCCGGCTTCCGACCGCTGCCGCAGCAGGGCATTGAGAAAATCCAGATCCGGCACGGCCTGCGCCAGTTGAAAACTCAGTTGCGGGTCCTGAAGGTTCGGCTCCGGATGCTCGCGTGAAGAATCCAGCTCGCTCAGTTGGTTGTATTGGGCTACCGCCTGCTCGCGCAAATCCTCGGGCGTGGGCGCGAAATCTTCGTCGTCAAAATAGCTGACGTCGCCCTCCAGCCACTCCTTGTCCTCGCTGATGCCGCGGATTTCAAAACGGCGGCGGCCGCTGGTCAGGATGTCCATGCGCCCGTCCGGGTACATGTGGACCACCTTTTCTACCGACACCGTGCAGCCCGCATTGACAATACCCTCCTCCTTGGCCAGCACGATGCCGAATTCGGATTCGTCGCGGATGGCATTGCCCACCATTTCCTTGTAGCGCTCCTCGAAAATGTGGAGTTGGAGCCGGGTCCGGGGGAAGACGACAACCTGCAAAGGAAACAATGGGATAAGGCGGGACGCCATGCTAATATTATGGCGTTTCCCGGAAGCCGATGCGCATCGAGAATAAAGTGGCGCTGATTACGGGGGCGTCAGAGGGTATCGGCGCCGCCTGCGCGGCCGAGTTCGCCCGCGCCGGGGCGAAGCTCGCACTCACGGCGCGGTCCGAAGAAGGTTTGCGGCGAGCGGCCCCGGACGCGCTCATTCTGCCGGCCGATCTGACCGATGCCGAGGCGCGCAGCCGCGTGGTCGCACAAACCATCGAGCGCTTCGGCGCCATCGATATTCTCATCAACAACGCCGGTGTCGGCTATTATCTGCCCTCGTGGTCGGCGCCGCTGGAAGATGCCCGGCGCATGATGGAGCTGAATTTCTTCGCCCTGCTGGACATGGTGCGGCTGGTGGCGCCGTATATGAAGGCGCGGTCCCAAGGCACGATCGTCAACATCGGCTCCATCGCCGGAAAGGTTCCCCTGCCTTGGATGACGCTCTATAGCGCCTCGAAATATGCCGTGGGCGCGCTCAGCGAAGGCATGCGCGGGGAACTGGCCGCCTCCGGTGTGCAGGTCATGCTGGTCTGCCCCGGCTACGTGAAAACACGCTTCCAGAACAACGTGATCGGCGGCGCGCCGCCGGGCGACATCCTGCGCTCCCGCCGATTCGCCATCACCCCCGAAGATTGCGCCCGTGCCGTCCGGCGCGGCGTGGAGCGTGACAAGCGTACGGTGGTCACGCCCTCCATCGGGTGGGTAATGGTGGCCTTATACCGCCTGTTTCCCGGGTTTGCTCAGTCCCGCATGGCTAAGATGGCGGCGACGCCATGAACCTGGTATTGAAGCGGACGCCCGGCATTTACCTGGTCGGGTTCATGGCCTCGGGCAAAACCACGGTCGGCCGCCACCTGGCCCAGCGGATGGGCTGGAATTTCTTCGACCTTGACTCCGAAATCGAAAACGCCGAAAAGATGGCCATCGCGGAAATTTTCGAATCCCGCGGCGAGGCCGAATTCCGCCGCATCGAACGGGAAATTCTGCGGCAGCACTTGCGCTGGATCGAGCGCGGACGCCCGGCCATCCTGGCCCTGGGCGGCGGAGCTTTCACGATTGGCGAGAACCGCGCGCTGCTGGCCGGCAACGGCCTCAGCATCTGGCTCGATTGCCCGTTCGATGTGGTCGCGCGGCGCGTAGCCGCGCAGCCGCATGCGGCGGTGCGGCCACTGGCGCGGGATCCGGAAAAATTCGCCGCTCTGTTCGAATCCCGCCGCGCCCTCTATCAACTTGCCGACGTGCACATCTGCCACGCCGCGGACGACCCCGAACACGCCGTCGACGCCATTCTGAAACACCCCGCCCTGCAATGACCACAAACCTTCTCCGCCGCCACGCGCTTTCTATTTTCCGGGCCGCGCTCGAAGCCGCCAGTCCGGCCGGCGCCGTCATCCGTTACCTGGAGCGCCGCAATTTTGACCGCTACGAAAACATCTTCGTGCTCGGCTCCGGCAAAGCCGGGGCCTCCATGGCACAGGCCGCCGAACGTGTCCTCGGCCGCCGCATCACCGCCGGCCTGATCAACGTAAAGGACAGCAATACCGCCCGTCTGCGCCGCATCGAGTTGAACCCCTCCGGCCATCCGGTCCCGGACGAGCGCGGCGTGGCCGGCGCGGAGCGGATCGCCGCTCTGGCCGAAGCCGCCGGCCCGCGCGACCTGGTGCTGTGCCTGATTTCGGGCGGCGCCTCCGCGCTGATGCCTGCCCCCGCTCCGCCCATTACGCTGGAAGAAAAGCAGGCGGTGACGCGGCTGCTGCTGGCCTGCGGCGCCAATATTCACGAGATCAACTGCGTCCGCAAGCATATTTCGCGCATGAAGGGCGGCCAACTGGCGCGCCTGGCCGCACCGGCCACGGTCGAAGCGCTGCTGCTTTCGGACGTAATCGGCGACGATACCGGCGTGATCGGCTCCGGCCCTGCCGCACCCGACGATTCCACCTTCGCCGATGCCGCCGCCATTCTCGAAAAATACGGCATTGCCGAGCGCGCTCCCGCTTCGATCCGCGAGCGCATCGCCGCCGGGCTATGCGGCGATATCCCGGAGACACCCAAGGCCGGCGATCCGCTGTTCCGCCGCGTGCGCAATACGGTAATCGGCAGCAACCGCCTGGCGCTCGATGCGGCCGCACGCCGCGCCCGCGCGCTCGGTTTCCGCACACTCGTACTGGCCAGTGAGATCGAAGGCGAAACCCGCGAGATCGCGCGGATGCACGCCGCCATCGCCCGCCAGATCGTCAAGACGGGCGAGCCTGTCCGCCCGCCGGCCTGCATCATCACCGGCGGCGAAACCACCGTCACGCTGAAGGGCAGCGGATTGGGCGGCCGCAATCAGGAATTCGCGCTGGCTGCCGCCATAGATATCGCCGGCCTGCCCAATACCGTGATCTTCAGCGCCGGCACCGACGGCAGTGACGGCCCCACGGATGCCGCCGGAGCTCTGGCCGATGGCAAAACGCTCGCCCGCAACCCCGATGCCCGCGTCTTCCTCGATGCCAACGACTCCTATCACTATTTCGAATCGCTCGGCGACCTCATCAAAACCGGTCCAACCAACACGAATGTGATGGATGTGAGGTTAATATTGGTCGGATAAGGAATTCAGAAGTCAGAATGCCGGCCCGCACGCTTTCCTTCTGACTTCTGACGCCTGTCTTCTGAATTGTGGCTTGTCCCCTATGTCCTTCTGGCGAAAAGAACTGGTCGATTTCGCGCTCGATTACGAGACGCGCCGGCAGATGGAGGAGCAGGTCGCCTGGATCGGCCGCGAGCCGGAAAACCCGCGGCCGTACTTCCATCTGGCACAGTTCTACCGCATGAACGGACGCACGGAGCATGCGCTCGGCCTGCTGCTTGAAGCCGTCCGGCTGGACGCAGGGTTTGCCGAGGCTCACGTGGCGCTGGCGGAAATGTATGCCATAGCCGGCGATATCGATGCCGCCTGGCGCCACGCCAGGCTGGCGGAAGCTAACGGGAACCCCCAGGCAGTAGAACTGCTCGAGCGGTATTCGCGTTAGTTTCGCTTAGTGGATTTTCTTGAATTCGTTGCCTACCTTCTTGGCGCCGTTTTCGGTTCCCTTGGCCACGCCCTTGCCCACGTTGCTCGCGCCTTTCTCCACGGATTTCGCACTGCCATGCGTGGTCCCGTGGCCAATCTGCTTGCCGCCTTGGCTCACTTCACCGCTCGGGCTGGTTTGGCCCCATGCTGCGAACAAAAGCGCGGAGCCCAATACCAATCCGGCCCGCAATCCGAACCTGGTCATATGATCTCCCTCTAAGTACTTATTGAAAAACCCGGCCCCCGTCGCAAACACGAAGGCCGCGAAACAAGCCGCGCTGCGTAAGCAAGCGGTTGTTTCGATTTGGTTCGATTCTTCAACAAGTCTCTGAGAGTATTACGAGCACCTTGGCTGCCACGCGTTCTGTAATCAGGAGATCCGCTCTACCATCAATCGCTGGTCGAGCGCGTCGACCGCGGCTTGTTTCCTCTCAAGGACCATTCCGATCTGAGCCGCGACTAAAAGGAGCGGTCGTCTTGAACAAGAAACGAAATCCGCGGTCGCTGATCTAATGCCGCTTCGCCTCTTTCAGCCGCCGGATCTCTTCCAACCGCTCCGCGATGCGCTTCTCCACCCCGCGGTCGGTAGGGAAATAATACTGCCGGCCGGCCAGCGACGGCGGCAGGCACTCCATGCCCGGCACGGCATCGTCAAGCTGGTGCGCATGCTCGTAGCCTTCCCCGTAGCCCCATTCCTTCATGGAGCGCGTCACGGCGTTGCGCAGGTTCATGGGGACGGGCTCGGCCATGCTGTTCTGCACATCCTGGCGAATGGCGCCGAGGGCGCGATACGCCGCGTCGGATTTCGGCGCGACGGCAAGATAGATCGCTGCCTGCGCCAGCGCCAGGTCGCCTTCCGGAATTCCCAAAAAGTGCACCGCCTGCATCGCCGCCACCGCCTGCTCGAGCGCGCGCGGATCGGCCAGGCTGATGTCCTCGATGGCCATGCGGATCAGGCGCCGGGCAATATAAAGCCTGTCCTCGCCCGCCTCCAGCATGCGCGCCAGCCAGTACAGCGCCGCGTCCACGTCGCTCGACCGCACCGATTTGTGCAGCGCCGAGATCAGGTTGAAATGCTCCTCGCCGCCCTTGTCGTAGAGCAGCACCTTGCGCTGGATGGCATCCTGCACGGCGGATTCGCTAAGCGCTCCTCCCGGGGAGGCAGCCGCCGCCGCTTCCAGGGTGTTATAGGCCTGGCGCGCATCGCCGTTGGCGAAGATCGCAATCTGTTCCAGCAGTTCGTCCGGCGCCGCCAACCCTACCGCCGGCAATGCGCGCTGCAGCAGAGTTACGATCTCCGGCACCGCGAGCGCGCGCAATGCATACACGCGCGAGCGCGAAAGCAACGCCGAGATCACCTCGAAAGAAGGATTTTCGGTAGTGGCGCCGATCAGGATAATGTCGCCGCGCTCCACGTAGGGCAGAAACGCATCCTGCTGCGCTTTGTTGAAGCGGTGAATCTCGTCGATAAAGAGGATCGTACGGCGCCCGAGGCGGCGGAGTCGTTCGGCATCGGCCATCACTGCCTTGATCTCCTTGATGCCGCTGAGAACCGCGCTAAACGGGATGAATTCGCAGCGCGTGATGCGCGCAATCAGCCGCGCCAGCGTGGTCTTGCCGGTGCCGGGAGGCCCCCAAAGAATGATGGAGCCGATTTCGTCGCGCTCGATCTGGCTGCGCAACGGTTTGCCGGGGCCGAGGATGTGCTCCTGCCCGATGTAATCCTCCAGCCGCTCCGGACGCATGCGTTCCGCCAGCGGCCGCTTGCCGTCCGCCGCTTCCGCCTGGGGTTCGGGTGGCGTCGTGTCGAACAGGCTCATGCGCGCACCGCCGGGGCGGCTGGCCGGCCAGGCCGGTCGGGGATCGCCCTCTGCCGCCGCGCTTCGTAAAGCAGGATGCCGGCAGCCACTGCCGCGTTGAGCGACTCCACACCGACCGTCGGAATGGAAATGTCCATAGCCGCCGCGCGCAGTTCGGCGGAAACGCCGCGCGCTTCGTTGCCGATGATCAGGCCGCAGGGCGTGGTCAGGTCGAGATCGGAAAGCGAGCGGACCGCTCGTCCGGGCCGTGCAGGCACGCCGGCATAGAGTTCCACGCGGTGCTGCCGCAGCGCGGCGCGGGCCAGCGCCGGCTCCACGCCGGCCAGAAACGGCATCCGGAACAGCGAACCGGCCGAGGCGCGCAGCGTCTTGGGATTGTACGGCGTCGCCGCGCCCTTCAGAAACAGGGCGCCTGTCGCGCCGAAGGCCTCCGCGGCGCGCACGATGGCGCCGGCATTTCCAGGGTCCTGCACACCGTCCAGTACCACCACCAGCGGGCGTCCCCGAAACAACTGGTCGATCGTCCATTCGGGCGGCTTCACCAGCGCCATCACTCCCTGGCTCGTTTCCGTGCCGGAGACGCTTTGCATCAGGCCATCGGGAAGAATGGCGACCTTGATGCCCGCCAGCCGCCGCACGTGCGCCTCGGCCGCGGAACGCACGGATTCGGCCACCAGCACGGTCTTCACGTCGCAATCGCTGCGCAGCGCCTCCTCCAGAAGGTGAAAGGTCTCAGCCACCCACAACCCCTGCGGCGTGAGCGAGCCGCGGGCGATGGCCCGCCGCAACTCCTTCACGAGCGGATTGGCGGCGCTGGAAATCGTCTCTGGCTTCAAGGAGCGGTCAGCTTTCAGCGACCGGCGCTAGGGCGCCCGCGGCGCGAAATCACCGAAATCGCTGAAAATCAGCATAGCGCACGGAGGGGTCCGCGGCCGGATTTATCCCGTTGCGAACATTCGCCGCCGGCTCTGTCGGGATCGGCACAGCCTCCCCGGCAAGGCGGGTTATACGCTTGATTTTGAAGGTGCCTATGAGGGTGAATCGCAGCCGCAACCGGCGGGAAGCGGCCAAAAATGGAAACTCCTGGATCCTGCCATCGGTCG
This sequence comes from Bryobacteraceae bacterium, assembly GCA_035508655.1. GTDB lineage: Bacteria > Acidobacteriota > Terriglobia > Bryobacterales > Bryobacteraceae > DATGMB01. Next base: position 2,933 of record DATJMP010000189.1, on the reverse strand, counting down.
CGGCCATGGTCGGCGCCGGCATCGGCGCGGGCGTCGCGGCCAGCCAGGTGTTTGGAAAGAAGGCAACGGATCTCCGCGGCATGGTGACGCTCATCACGGGCGGATCCCGCGGGCTCGGCCTGGCCCTGGCGCGGGAACTTGCGCGCCATGGGTGCCGTTTGGCGCTCTGCGCGCGAGACGCAGCCGAACTGGCCGCCGCTCGGCAGGACTTGGAGGCCCGCGGCGCCGAAGTCTTCACCGTGACCTGCGATGTCGGCGACCCCGGCCAGGTGGAGCGCATGGTGGCCCAGGTGCTGGAGCATTATGGCCGCATCGATACGCTGGTGAACAATGCCGGCGAAATCACGGTGGCGCCGCTCGAAGCACTCGAACTGGAAGATTTCGAACAGGCCATGCGCGTCATGTTTTGGGGCACCGTTTACCCCACCATGACGCTGCTGCCGCATTTCCGGAGTCAGGCGGGCGGCCGCATCGTGAACATCACTTCGATCGGCGGCAAGGTTGCGGTGCCGCACCTGCTGCCTTATGGCTGCGCCAAATTCGCGGCAGTCGGCTTCTCCGAAGGGCTGCGGACCGAACTGGCCGGCAGCGGCGTCCGCGTCATCACCATCGCGCCCGGCCTGATGCGCACGGGCTCGCACCTGAACGCGCAATTCAAGGGCGCGCCGGAGCGGGAAGCCGTCTGGTTTAGCCTCGGCGCCTCGCTGCCCGGCGTGAGTATGAGCGCGGAGCGGGCCGCGCGCCAGATCGTCGCCGCGGTCCGCCGCAACCGCGCGGAGAAAATTCTCAGCGCGCCGGCCAACCTGCTGGCCGCCTTCCACGGCCTGTTCCCGGGACTCACGTCCGAAATCCTGAGCCTGGTGGATTCGTGGCTGCTGCCTTCGGCGGACGAACCCACCGTCCGCCGTGGACATCAGACGCGGGCCGTGCACTCTCCCGTGCTTTCTGCAGTCACCATTCTGGGCCGCATGGCCGCGCGCCGCTTACTACAGCCGGCCGCACAGGCACAGTAACCGGCCATCCATTATTTCGGAGCCAAAAGCTGCTCTGTCGGGCTGCATACAACGGTTCCGCACCTGCACATAGGCGCGTGGAGGTACATGATGCTTTTGCTTCTCTTGATTCTGATCGTTCTGCTGTTCGCCACCGTTCCTGCATGGCCGTATAGCCGCGGCTGGGGATATTACCCGAGCGGTGGAATCAGTCTGGTGGTGCTCATCATCGTGATCCTGCTGCTGATTGGCCGCATCTGAGGCGCTTGCGGCCGGCTGATCTTTCGGCCATAATACGCCTTAGGTCAGCGGAATCATATGGTTGCCCGGCGCCGGGAATTGGTAACCGCGCTCACGAGTTGCGCCGACCGCCCTCACCGGCCGGTAGCGCACCGCTTCCTCTGCGGTCTTTCCGCCGATGAAATGCAGTTCATCGCCGAGTTCCTGGGCGCGTCGATTCTGGAGCCGCACGTCACCTGGAAGACGCAGGGCTTCAGGGCTCGCTGCGCTCCCGACCGCAACCATAAGCTCCTCGTGCTGAGCGAATTTCTGCGTCGCGCCAATTTGCAGAAGACCATGGGACCGGCCACCGGCCGCTCTTCCGCCGGCGCCCCGCTCAGATAGACTCCAGACTTCCGGCATCGCATCAAAGGCTGGGCCGTGCGCTACGATAAGGCTTCGATGCGTGCGCCTACCATTCTCATTGCTGACGATCAGCCGGATGTCCTGGAAGCCTTGCGGCTCCTGGTAAAGGGAGAGGGGTATCAGGCGGAAGCGGTCAATTCGCCGGCGGCCGCCATCGACGCGGTGGAATCGCGCGATTTCGACGCGGTCCTGATGGATCTCAATTACACGCGCGACACGACTTCGGGCGAAGAGGGACTGGAGTTGCTCAACCGCATTCAGAGCCTGGACTCCACCCTGCCCGTGATCGTGATGACCGCATGGGGGTCCGTAGAACTGGCGGTGGAGGCCATGCGGCGCGGGGCGCGCGACTTCATTCAGAAGCCCTGGGATAATGCGCGGCTCACCGCCATCCTGAAGACGCAGATCGAACTTGGCCACGCGCTCAAAAAAGGCATGCGGCTGGAAGCCGAAAACCGCGCGCTGCGCGCCGAGCGCTTTCCGCAGTTGATCGCCGAATCGGCCGCCATGCGCCCGGTGTTGGAAGTGATCGCGCGCATCGGTCCCTCCGACGCCAATGTCCTGATCACCGGTGAAAACGGTACCGGAAAGGGGCTGGTGGCGCAGACGCTGCACTCGGTTTCGCGGCGCTCGGCACGGCCCCTGGTCACCGTCAATACCGGCGGTCTGGCCGAAGGAATTTTCGAAAGCGAGCTGTTCGGCCACGTCAAGGGCGCGTTCACGGACGCCAGGAGCGACCGCGTCGGCCGCTTCGAAATGGCCGAAGGCGGAACCCTGTTTCTGGATGAGATCGCCAACCTGTCGATGAACCTGCAGGCGAAGCTGCTCCGCACCATCGAAACCGGCGACTTCGAGCGCGTCGGCTCTTCCAAAACTCGCCGGGTCGACGTCCGGATTTTTTCCGCCACCAACGCCGATTTGCACGCCGCTGTCGCCGAAGGACGCTTCCGCCAGGACCTGCTGTTCCGCCTCAACACCATCGAGATCCGCCTGCCCGCGCTGCGCGAGCGCCGCGAAGACATCCCGCTGCTGGCCGCGCATTTCCTGCGCCAGCACGCGGAGCATTATCGCAAGGCCATTACCGGCTTCGAGGAAGGCGCCATGAAGGCGTTGCTGGCCCACACCTGGCCGGGCAACGTGCGGGAATTGGACCATGCCGTGGAGCGCGCCGTTCTCATGACGCAGAGCGACGCCATTCGCGCCGCGGACCTGGCGCTGCGCAGCGGCCGCGAAGGGCCGCCCCGCCTCGAGGAGATGAGCCTGGAGGATGTAGAAGCGCTGCTGATCAAGAAGGCT
>DATJMP010000188.1:0-6030 GCA_035508655.1 Bryobacteraceae bacterium | reverse complement strand
GTCATTCGCGACCACCAAGGCCAGGCCGAATGGGTCGATGTCAGGAAGGGCCCCGGTGAAGGCGATCTCGTGGAAGTGTTCGGGAATCTCAAGGCCGGCGACTCCGTCGTCGTCCGCGCCACCGATGAAATTCGCGACGGCGCCGCCATTCCGCGCGCCAAATCCGCACCCTAGTTTCGGCCCCGCAAAACCGGGGCTCCGCCCCCTCCCCGCTGCCGGGCACACTCGCCGCCACGCCGTTCTCGAAGCCTGCCAGTCCGCGGCGCATTGCCCCTGCCGCCGATGGCGTGGTGCCCGTTAGGTCGCCGGCCGTTCCAGCAGGCTTTCGTCAGCCAGTTCCAGCGGCTCGACGGACTGCAGCGACTCGAGCGACTCCAGCACTCGTTCCAGAAGCCCGTCAGTCTGTGTTACCGTTCCCTTCAGAACCTCGATGGATTGAGCTTGGCTCTTGAAACGCTCGTCCAGTGAGTTCACCATCTTTGAAATGAGCTGTTCCATGGCCGCCACGATCTGCTGCGTCGACGGAATCTCCGCCAGTCTGGCTTCATGCTGGTTCAGCCGCTCCTCGATTTTCGCCAGCCGTGCCGCTAGCGCTGCGTCCAGCGCCGCTGCTTTGGTTTGTTCTTCCTCGAAGCCTTTTGTGACGGAACCAACATCGCTCGGCGCGCGCCGCGGTTCCGTGCGCCGAGCGGTCAGAATCCCGACCGCAATGGCGCCTGCCAGGAAGATGCCGACCTCGGAAAGAAGATGCGAGTCTTTACTCATGCGTGCCTTTCTTATAACCCTGACTCGGAATTTCCCGCAAGTACTGCTAATTGAAGCAAGCGTACCGGTCCCGTACTGGGAGATAGAGGCCATTGGCGAGATCGCCAACTCCTGCCATCCTAGTGGCGGGAACATCCTCAACTTATCGGAGACTTCTGACATTGAGTTTAAGCTCGGACCCGGCCGAGCGTAATTCGGCCCCGTCAGGCCCCGCCAGCGGCCCACAATCCGGTTCCATCGAAGCCCGCGCCGATGCCCTTCGATCGGTCCTAAACGACCTGGAAGACGCTCGCCTCGAACGTCTCGAGCGCCTGCGATCGGCCGAGCGGAAACTCGCCCAGGTGGCGAGCCAGAGGCTTGCCACGGCCGGACGCCGCGCGATCCGCCAGATCGAACTCGACCGCCAACGTCTCGGACGCGAACTGCACACCGGTGTTGGACAGATGCTGACAGCCATCCGTTTGCAAACCGAAATCGTCGAGGCCAACATTCCCAACCCGCCCGCCGCCGCCAAACTGGCCCTGGAGCGCATCTCCTCCATTTCAGAGGAGGCTCTGGAACAGGTCCGTGGCGTTGCCCGCCGTCTCCATCCCCCCGCCTGGCAGCGCCTCACGCTCGACGCCGCTATCCGCCAGCTTTGCGAAATGACCGGCGTTGCCGGCCACTTCGAAACTATCCTTCGAATACAGCCAATCGATTTCGATCCGGGCGTAGAGGTCAAGAGCCTATTCTACCGAGCAGCCCAGGAAGCGCTATCGAATGTGATCAGACATTCAAAAGCCACACGCATTCGTCTTGTCTTTCAGCAGGTGCGCGATCGCCTTGTGCTCCAGGTGCGGGATAATGGTGTCGGCTTTCAGCGCGCCCGTGCCGTCGGCTCCACAGAGCCCCCATTCCCCGCGACTAGCGGGATGGGCCTGGAATCTTTACGTGAGCAAGCGCGCGCTTTGGGGGGCAAACTCCTGATTCAAAGTGGACAAATTGGTACTACACTAGAGGTCTCCGTAAGAGCGCCTCGGAATACTACCTGAACGGAGTAAATCTGTTATGCCGGATACTCAGTCGGTTACGGTTGTGTTGGCAGACGATCACGCAATGGTGCGCGAGGGCTTGGCCGCGGTCTGCACAAGTTATGGCTTTGATGTCCTTGGCCAATGTTCGGACGGCACCAGCGCCGTGCAGATGATCCTTGATCGCAAACCCGATTTCGCCTTCCTCGATCTCAACATGCCGGCCCTTACCGGAATCGAGGCCGTCCGGAAGCTTCGAGCGGTGGGTTGCCCTACCAAGCTCATCATCCTTTCTATCAGCCGCGACGAGAGCGCCGTCAGCGACGCCCTCCGCGGCGGAGCCGATGGCTACCTGCTTAAAGACGGACCCTCCCGCCACCTCGTGGATGCGGTCAATTTCGTCCGCGATGGCGGCGTCTATGTCTCCCCTCTGCTGCGCGGCGCGGGCCTGTTCACCAAAAACGAGCGCAATCACGGCGACGACCCTTTGTCTGCCCTCAGCCCTCGCGAAATGGAAGTCTTTTCCTACCTCGTCAACGGCCTTCGCGCCAAGGATATTGCCGAACTCCTAGATATCAGCCCGAAAACGGTCGACACTTACCGTGCCGGCCTTATGCGCAAACTAAACGTCCACGATCTGGTCGGACTCGTGAAGTTCGCGATTGAGCGGAACCTGACCAGCACTTCCGCCCAGCAGCGCTGATCGAAACACAACCGCCCCGCCGCGGTTTGCTCCGCTCATATGACTCCAGCGAGCGAATGAGCGCATCCACGTCCCGCCAACGTATGTACAGCCTTTCCAAGGCGCGGAACCGTTGTTCCTCTTCGAACGAACTCGGCTCAAGTTCTTCCACAACCTGGGCATTCCGGGGACGTTTCATATCGCTCCAGTTTTTTCCGAACACGGGTCAGTTTTTGGCTTAGACGCACACCAGAGTACCACCTGGAACCAGAAAATCAAGAGGTTATAGTCCCATTTTCAAAAACATTTGTATGTTTTGCTGTATATCGTAATACGATATAATAGGGGTGTGGAAATGCATTTCCAACCCGAAACTCTTTTCACAAGAGCCGATTACCGCGCCCTGAGCCGCTTTCGCTACGAGATCCGCCGCTTCCTCCACTTCAGCGAAGAGGCGGCCCGTGCCGAAGGTCTCGAACCCCAGCAGCATCAGTTGCTCCTGGCTATCGAAGGCTTGGACGACCACGGCTCTCCCACCATCCGCCAGCTTGCCGAGCATCTCATCCTCCGCCATCACAGCGTCGTCGGCCTCGTTGATCGCCTCGAAGAGCGCGGCCTTGTCGAGCGCGTTCGCGGGGCCGAAGACCGCCGCCAGGTTTGCGTCCGCCTCTCCGCAGCGGGCTCGGAAATCCTACACCGCCTCTCCCGCATTCACCGCGAAGAGCTGCGGCGCTCCGGCCCGAAACTGGTCGAGGCCCTCGGAGGTGTGATTGAATCCGTCCAATAATCCCACGCCGCACGCGCGCACGTCCGGACTTCCAGAGCCCGCCCTCAATGAAAAACTGCGCGATTTCACCATGACGGCGCGTGTCTTCTTTATCAGTGCCCTCGCTGTCATGGTCGGCTTTGTCAGCGCCTTCGTCGCTCTCGCTCTCGTGCGCCTGATCGGCCTGATGACCAACCTTTTCTTTTATGGCCGCTGGGCCTCGAGCCTCGTCTCGCCCGCCGGCAACCATCTCGGCCTATGGGTAATCGCCGTCCCCGTTGCCGGGGCTCTCATCGTAGGTCTGATGGCCCGCTACGGCTCCGAAAAAATTCGCGGTCACGGCATACCCGAAGCCCTGGAAGCCATCCTCATCAACCGCAGCCGCGTCGAGCCCAAGGTCGCGATCCTCAAGCCGATCTCGAGCGCCATCTCCATCGGCTCCGGCGGCCCGTTCGGCGCCGAAGGCCCCATCATCATGTCGGGCGGCGCATTCGGCTCCATGATCGCCCAGTTCTTTCACCTCTCCAGCATGGAGCGCAAAACCCTGCTCGCGGCCGGCGCCGCAGGCGGAATGGCCGCCATCTTCTCCGCTCCGGTCTCAGCAGTCCTTCTGGCGGTCGAGCTCCTCCTGTTCGAATGGAAGCCGCGCAGCCTCATTCCCGTGGCTCTCGCCAGCGTCACCGCCGGCGCCGCGCGCCTCTATCTGCTGGGCATGGGCCCCATGTTTCCCACGCCGCCCCATCCCGCCTTCATCGGTCCCGTTGGCCTGCTGAGCTGTCTCCTCGTCGGTCTCCTCGCCGGCGGCCTTTCCGTACTCCTCACCGAGGCCGTCTACCTCACCGAAGATTTTTTCCATCGCCTGCCGCTTCACTGGATGTGGTGGCCTCTCATCGGCGGCCTCGTCATCGGCGTCGGCGGCCTCATCTTTCCGCCCGCCCTCGGCGTGGGCTACGACCTCATCGGCGACCTCCTCCGTGGCGATTCCACCCGCACCCTCATCCTCGGCATCCTCATCGTCAAATCCATCATCTGGGCCTTCTCGCTCGGCTCCGGCACCTCCGGAGGTGTGCTCGCCCCGCTGCTGATGATCGGCGGCGCGCTTGGCGGCATCGAAGCGCTCTTCCTCCCCCACTTCGGTCTCGGCTTCTGGCCCCTCGTCAGCATGGGCGCCGTGCTGGCCGGCACCATGCGCGCGCCTCTCACCGCCGTCGTCTTCTCCATCGAGCTCACCGGCGACCTCAACATGATGGCCCCGCTTCTCCTCGCTTCCGCCATCGCCTACGGCTTCACCGTCCTCGTCCTCCGCCGCTCCATCCTCACGGAGAAGGTGGCGCGCCGCGGCTACCACCTGAGTTACGAATACGCGGTCGATCCCATGGAAGCCGTCTTTGTCCGTGAGGCCATGCGTGGCGTCTCAGGCCCCGGCGTGCTTGCCTCGCCGGGCGAGCCGGTCGCCTATCCCGACGAGCCCCTGCGCTTCGCCATTCATCGCATGGCCGCGCGCGGCCTCACCCGCCTGCCCGTGGTCGAAAACGAAGGCGTACACCAGGTCATCGGCGCCCTCAGTCTGGAGGATGCCCTCGGCGCCCGTTCCCGCCTGGTGGACGAGGAGCAGCACCGCGAGCGCACGCTCGGCTGGCCTGCCGCCACGCGCGATGGCTCCGGCAAAAACGGCTCCGCCCCCCGCGTCTGACTGCCTCCGGTGTATTCTGAGCAGATGCGTCCCCAACCTCTGATCGCCGTCACCGACGTGGAAGCCAGCAGCCGCTGGTATCAGCGCCTGCTCGGCTGCCGCAGCAACCATGGGGGCAGGGAATACGAGCAGCTCGTCTGCAACGATCAGATCGTCCTGCAGTTGCACAGCTTCGAAGTCCGCCACCATCACGGCGCCATCGGCGACCGCGATGGCAAGCCCTACGGCAACGGCCTCCTGCTTTGGTTCGAGGTCGACGATTTCGACGCCGTCCAATCCCGCGCAGCCGAAATGCAGGTCGAGGTCGTCCTTCCCCGCCACCGCAACCCTCCCGACGGCAACGGCGGACCGAACCACTGGGAGCTCTGGCTCCGCGACCCCGACGGCTACGTAGTGGTAGTCGCCAGCCCCTATGGCACGGCGGATGGCAGCTGGCGTCCGGGAAAGTAGCGACGGCGGTGGTGCGCTAGACTGATCCTGTGATCCCACGCCCCGACGCCGCTGAAGTTGCTTCCTACTACTTCACCTACATCGATCAAGTGGAAGGCTGCGAACCGCTCGCCGTTCTCTCCCGCCAATTCGACGAGCTCGTGCCGTGGTTCTCCCGCATCTCCGAGGAGCAATCGCTCCAGCGCTACGCCCCCGGCAAGTGGAGCATCCGCCAGGTCCTGAACCACATCACCGACACAGAACGGGCCTTTGCATTCCGCGCCCTTTGGTTCGCCCGCGGATTTGACGCACCGCTTCCCGGTTACGATCAGGAGATCGCCGCCGTCGGCGCCGAAGCCGACACCTTCCCCTGGAGCGCCCACGTCGAGGAATTCCGGTCCGTCCGCCTTTCCACCATCTCGCTGTTCGCCAACCTCCCGCCCGCCGCGTCGAGCAGAGCGGGCATCGCGAGCGGCAATCCGTTTACCGTCCGCGCCCTGGCCTACATCATCCCCGGCCACGTGGCCCACCACGTCCGCATCCTGCGTGAGCGGTACTTATAACTCCGCTGCATCGGCCATACCGAAGGTTGTAAGCGCGTTTCTCGGTCCTTATGCCGTCGACCAGTGCCCTGCCTTGTCACATCAGCGGATTGCGCGTTTCCGACAACTTGAGACCCCGAAGG
>DATJMP010000187.1:0-6499 GCA_035508655.1 Bryobacteraceae bacterium | reverse complement strand
CCGCCAGCGCCTTTCGGCCCGAGCCATCCGCCCGCCGTCGATCTCGTGGTCCATGCCCATCAGGTGCAGGACCCCATGCAGCATCAGGACGCGGATTTCCTGTTCGGTCGTGTGCCCGTATTCGCGCGCCTGTTCCCGCGCCCGAACACCCGAAATGGCGATATCGCCGAGTTCGGCAGCGCTGGCCCTGGCTGGTCCGGGCGCCGCCGGAAACGACAGCACATCCGTTACAGCATCCTTGCCGCGAAATTCCCGATTCAGCCGGCGCAGCTCCGCATCGCCCGTCACCACCACGTGGAATTCCCGGCCGCGCGCGACGCCGGTCTCCAGTTTTCGCAGAAATCGCGCCAGTGCGCGAGGACGCACGCCCGCCGGGACGCGGCGGAACGTGATACTACTACCTTCGGGAGAAGACATGGCCTTCGCTCACGCCTGCGGAGCCGCTTCGGGAACTGCCGCCGGGGTCTCCGGCTCGCTCAGCTTCAGGCTGAGCTGCCGCCCCGCGCCGTTATTGTCGTAATACCGCTCGTAGGCCTTCACGATGCGCTGCACCAGCGTGTGCCGCACCACATCTTTTTCGTCGAACTGCACGAAGCTGATGCCCTCCACGCCCTTAAGGACATCCACCGCGTCAATCAACCCGCTCCGCCGTCCCGCCGGCAGGTCGATCTGCGTGATGTCGCCGTTCACCACCATCTTGGAATTGAAGCCCTGCCGCGTCAGCACCATCTTCATCTGCTCGGAAGTACTGTTCTGCGCCTCGTCCAGAATGATGAAGCTGTCATTCAACGTCCTTCCGCGCATAAACGCAATCGGCGCCACCTCAATGACGTTCCGCTCGAGCAGCTTCTCTACCCGCTCGCTGTCCAGCATGTCGTACAGGGCATCGTACAGCGGGCGCAGATAGGGATCCACCTTTTCCTGCAGCGTGCCCGGCAGGAACCCCAGCCGTTCGCCTGCTTCCACCGCCGGTCGCGTCAGGATGATGCGCGCCACCTGCTTCGCCAGCAAAGACGAAATCGCCATAGCCACTGCCAGGTACGTCTTCCCCGTACCGGCCGGCCCCACGCCGAATACCAGGTCGTTGCGCTCGATTGCTTCCAGATAGCGCCGCTGGTTCACCGTCTTCGGCGCCAGCACCTTCTTGCCGAAGTTGCGCTGCTTGCCGCTCTGCACCAGCGCGCGCAGGGAAACATCCGGGTCGATGGTCACCACCCGCAGGTAGCTGTTCAGGTCGCCGTTATTGAAAACGTGGCCTTCCCGCACCAGGGTGTTGTAATCCTCCAGGATGTTTTCCGCGCGAGAGACGCCGGGCGCTTCGCCTTCAATCTCCAGGTTGTTATCGACCAGTTGCGTGTGCACGCCTAAACCGGATTCGATCAGGCGTATGTTTTCATCGCGGGTGCCAAACAGGCTTTCAACGCCTCGGAAAATACGCACGCTAGCTTTCATGGAATTGAGTGCTCAATACCTCCAAAACGGAAAAACGGACCAGGAAGCCAAGCCGGAAAAACAAGACAGAGAGGTGAGAATCAGATGGAAAGGACTCGGATTGGACAGCCCCATTCCCGGGGCGGCTCACAACCATCTGTCCTTATTATACCAGGGCTGTAAATAGGTGGATTCCAGAGTCAAAGTACCATCTTTGGCTCTCGTAACCCGCCCGTAACATCTTATTGTGCCAGCCGGATTCCGTTCGCCCCCGGAATCATCTGCACCCAGGAGTTCATCTCCGCTTCGTTCTGCAGCAGGTCGCGCAGCGTCGTCTTGCTCAGCACCTGGTCCACTGCCACCTGCACCGCCCGCCACAGCGAGCGTACCGAGCAGTCCACCGACCGCGTGCAGATCGCCGCCTGGCCCGAGTGGCTTTCGCAGAAGTCGCTTTCGAACAGCTTCCCGCCCAGCGCTGCGATGGCGTCGCCGATGACGATTGCTTCCGCGGGCCTCGCCAGCGTGTAGCCGCCCTCCTTGCCACGCGCCGCCTTCACGAATCCGCCCTTCCGCAGCACCCGCAGGATCTTCGCCGCGTACGCCGGCGAAACCCCTTCCGCCTGGCTGATCTCGGGAATCGTCAGTCCCTGCCCCTCGAAGCCCGCATAAGCCAGCCGCACCAGGCACCGCAATCCGTATTCTTCGTTCGATGACAACTTCATCGGCGCAGCCTCGCAATCGGAATCACGTCTTCAATCCCCAGCGCCAGCTTGGCGGCCTCCGACATCCGGTCCTTCGACCAGGGCGGATCGAACACCAGTTCCAGCTTGACGCCCGTCACACCTGCAACCGCGCGCGCCGCCCGCTCCACTTCTCCCGGCAGAGTTCCCGCCACCGGACAGTTCGGCGCCGTCAGCGTCATGCGGACGGTGGCCTGCCCGGCATCGTCCACCTCGATCCCGTAAATCAGCCCGAGATCGTAGATGTTCACCGGCATTTCCGGGTCGTACACCTTCTTCAGCGCGGCAGTGATGGCGTCCTTCAAATTCATGCGTTATTCCGTCGTCACCGGTTCGCTGGCCGCGCCGTTCAGCGCCGATTTCAGCGTGTGCCAGGCCAGCGTGGCGCACTTCACCCGCGCCGGGTATTCGCGCACACCGCAGAATACCACCAGCTTGCCCAAATCCCGTCCGACCTCGCTTTCCGTGGTCAGCAGGTCGTGGAACCGGTCCAGCAGCTTCATTGCTTCTTCGCGCGTCTTGCCCTTCAGGCTTTCCGTCATCAGCGATGCCGAAGCCGTGGAAATCGCGCAGCCCGAACCTACGAAGCTCGCGTCCCGCACTACGTCGTTTTCCACCTTCAGAAACAGCTTCAGCTTGTCCCCGCACAGAGGGTTGTATCCCTCCGCCTTGCGGTTGGCATCCTCCATGGCATGGCAGTTCCGGGGATGCTTGCTGTGGTCCAGGATAATCTCCTGGTATAAATCGTCCACCATTAGGAGAACAGCTCCTTTACCTTGAGGAGACCCGCCGCCAGCGCGTCGATCTCCGCCGCCGTATTGTAAAACGCCAAGGAGGCCCGCGTGGTCGCCGGCACGTGGAACCAGTCCATCACCGGCTGCGCGCAATGATGCCCCGTCCGCACCGCGATTCCCTGCCGGTCCAGCACGGTCCCGATGTCATGCGGGTGGATTCCTTCCATCACGAACGAGAGCACCGCCGCCTTCTCCCGCGCCGTTCCGATCAGCTTCAGCCCGGGAATCCGCTGGAGCGCTTCTGTCCCGTAGAGCAGCAGTTCGTGCTCGTAGGCGGCAATCTTATCCATGCCGACGGCCGTCACGTAATCCAGCGCCGCACCCAGCCCGATCCCGCCCGCGATGTTCGGTGTGCCCGCCTCGAACTTGTACGGCAGATCGGCATACGTCGTCTTCTCGAACGTCACCGTCCGAATCATATCGCCGCCGCCCTGGTAGGGCGGCATGGCGTTCAGCAGCTTCGATTTCCCGTACAGAACGCCGATGCCCGTCGGCCCGATCACCTTGTGCCCGCTGAACGCGTAGAAGTCCGCGTCCAGCGCCTGCACGTCCACCTTCATGTGCGGCGCCGCCTGCGCGCCGTCCACCAGCGCCAGCGCCCCGGCCTTATGGGCCAACTCGATGATCTCCCGCGCCGGATTGACGGTCCCCAGCGCGTTCGAAACGTGGGCGAACGCCACCATCCGCGTGCGAGGGTTCAGGAGCTTCTCGTATTCCTCCAGGATCAGCTCGCCGCGATCGTTCATCGGAATCACGCGCAGCTTCGCTTCTTTCTCCTCGCACAGAATCTGCCACGGGACGATGTTCGAATGGTGCTCCAGCGCCGAAATGATAATCTCATCGCCAGCCTTGACGTTCTTCCGCCCCCACGCGCTCGCCACCAGGTTGATGCCCTCGGTGGTGCCGCGCACGAAGATCAGCTCGCTTTTATTGCGCGCATTCAGAAATCGCCGCGCCTTGCCGCGCGTTTCCTCGTACGCCGCCGTCGAACGCTGGCTCAGCTCGTGTACCCCGCGGTGGATGTTGGCGCAATCCACCTCGTGGAATTTCCGGATCGCTTCCACCACCGCGTACGGCTTTTGCGCCGTCGCCGCGCTGTCCAGATACACCAGTGGCTTCCCGTGGATGCTCTGCTTCAGCACCGGAAAATCCTCGCGGATCTTCTCCACGTCCAAAATCGCCGAAACCTGGCTCCTAGCTGTACTCTCCGTTAACATGGCGCCCGTATCGCTCACGCCTCGTGCGGTGCCGCCGGGCCAAAGGCCCGTTGCAGCCGCGCCAAGGGCTATTCGTGAAATTTCTCAAACAGGATCCGCTCCAGCGAGTCCCGCAAACTCTGGACCTTTACCCGGTCCACGATGTCCTGCGCGAACGCATACGTCAGCAGACGCCGCGCATCCGCCCGCCCGATTCCCCGCGATTGCAAGTAGAACAGCGACTCCGCGTCCAGTTGCCCGATGGTCGCCCCGTGCGTGCACCGCACGTCGTCGGCGAAAATCTGCAGCTCGGGCTTGGTGTTGATCACGGCATCGTCGGACAGCACCAGGTTCTTGTTCGTCTGCTTCGAATCCGTCTTCTGCGCGTCTTTCCGAACCAGAATCCGCCCGTTGAAAACCGCTGTCGCCCGCCCGTCCAGAATGCCCTTATAAAGCTCGTGGCTGGTCCCGTGCGGCTTGGCGTGGTCAATCGCGGTGTGATTGTCGATGTGCTGCGTCCCGTTGGCGATGTACAGCCCGTTCAGCGTTGCCTCGGTCCCTTCGGACAATACCGCTCCCGCGTCGTTGCGCACCAGCGCCCCACCCAGCGAAATCGAATGCGAGGAGAAATTTGCGTTCCGTCCCAGCGTCGCCTGCATGCTGGAGACGTGGTACGCCTCGCGGCTTTCCTGCTGCACGCGGTAATGATCGACAATCGCCCCTTCGCCCGCCACGATCTCCGTCACCGCATTCGTCAAATACCGTCCCGTGCCCTGGTACCGCTCCACGATAGTGCACTGCGCGTTCGCCCCTACCAGGATCACCGTCCGCGGATGCGCCGCCAGCGGCTCGACGTTCGCGGACGCTTCGTACGTGATCTCGATCGGCTCTTCCAGCACCGCGCCCTTAGGCACGCGGATCACCGCCGGCTCGGCCAGGAATGCCGCGTTCAACGCGACGAACGCATTCGGCTCCGCGGACAGCCGCGCGGCATCGAACAGCTCGGCGCCCGCTTCCACCTTCTCCGCGCCCTTCGGAATCCGGATCTCCGCTCCGCTCTGCGCCGTGCGGAACTTCGTCCGCGCAATCGGCGCCACGTTCGTGAACCGCCATTCCTCGTCATGCGTCGTCGGGAAGCCCAGCTCCGCAAACCGCTGGAATCCCGCATCCCGCACCTTCTGGAGCGGCGAAACCGCCTGGCCGGTAAATTCCTCCAACCAGTTTCCGATCTGTTCCGTCGCGGCGGTCATGCTTTCTCTACCGCCTCCTCCTCGTCGTAGATCCCCAGCCCGGCGTATCCGGTCTCTTCCAGCTCCAGCGCCAGTTCCTTGCCGCCCGACTTTACGATCCGTCCCTCGGAGAGCACGTGCACGTAATCCGGCACGATATAGTTCAACAGCCGCTGATAATGCGTGACCACGATCATCGACCGGTCCGGAGCGCGCAGCGCGTTCACTCCGTTCGCCACCAGCTTCAAAGCGTCGATGTCCAGCCCGGAATCGGTCTCGTCCAGAATCGCCAGCCGCGGCTCCAGCACGGCCATCTGGAAAATCTCGTTGCGCTTCTTCTCGCCGCCCGAAAAGCCCGTGTTCACCGGCCGGTTCAGCAGCGCCTGGTCCATCTCCATCAACTGCATTTTTTCTTTGACCAGGTTGAGAAAATCCATCGCGTCCAGCTCCGGCAATTCCTGGTGCTTCCGCACCTGGTTCAACGCCGCCTTCAGAAAATAAAGATTGCTGACGCCGGGGATCTCCACCGGATACTGGAATGCCAGGAACACGCCCTCGCGAGCCCGTTCCTCCGGGTCCATTTCCAACAGGTCCTTGCCGTTGTAGATCACCTGCCCACCCGTCACCACGTACAGGTCGCGCCCCGCCAGCACCTGCGCCAGCGTGCTCTTCCCCGACCCGTTCGGCCCCATGATGGCGTGAACTTCGCCCGCATCCACGGTGAGCGTGATCCCTTTCAGGATCTCCCGGTCTCCCACCTTCGCATGTAGATCTTTGATTTCGAGTAGTGCCATTTATCGTCTCAGTCCGAACTCGGGCCGGGCATGCCCGGCCCCTGCAATGTCGCAATCGCCGTAGGGGCCGGCTACAGCCGGCTCGCTCTTACCCAACGCTTCCTTCCAAACTCACGCCCAGCAGCTTCTGCGCTTCCACCGCGAACTCCATCGGAAGCTCGCGAAACACTTCTTTGCAGAACCCGTGCACGATCATCGAAACCGCATCTTCGGTCGAGATCCCGCGCTGCCGGCAGTAGAAAATCTGGTCTTCTCCGATCTTCGATGTCGAAGCCTCATGCTCCACCGTCGAAGACGTGTTTTTGACTTCCAGGT
>DATJMP010000186.1:0-13987 GCA_035508655.1 Bryobacteraceae bacterium | reverse complement strand
AAGTGGACTGCCGGAGTCCAGTTTCAGGGTCAATGGAATGAAACGCCACATATCGGCCGCGATTAGCGCCGGTGGGTTCGCAGCGCCGCCAGTTGGGGACGCGCGCAGCGAAGCGCGGGTCGGGTAGAGTAAAATCGCTGTGGGAGGCGCCTGTGCCGAGATTCGTTTGCGCCCTTGCCATTGTGTTACTTGCCCCTCACATTGGGGCTCAACAACGGGAGCCGGGGGTTCCCGATATTCCGGCGATGCAAGCCCTCTGGGCGAATGTGAAGTCGGCGTTGAGTGGACCAAACGGTCAAAAATACTTTGAGGAAAATCTGAAGGATTTTGAACTCCCGTACCTTTATGGAGTCGTGATCTCCTCGACCCCTAAAGATCAGCCGCATGTTCTGGTGCTTGCCATGTCTGACAAGTCTACCCCAGAGGTGAGTCTCACGGTCGAAGGCGGCGGCCATTTGACGCAAGGCGTTCGGGACGGTGCAGAGGTCATATTCGAAGGTGTCCCGACCGCGTTTTCGAAGCAACCTTTCCGGCTAACAATAACGACACGCCAAAAAGTCCGAGTCCACGATCCCAGTCAATAGCGACGCCGCTGGCTGTCTGGCCGGGTACCCGAGTCGAGCGTCGAGCTTGGTAAACGCGGTTACCGGAGAAGTGGATTGCCGGGGTCGGGTTCGGGCGGTCAATGTCATGAAACCACATATCGTAAGCAAGCCTCCGAACGTTGGCTCGCCAGTCTGCGAGAACGGCGCTACGCGGTATCGGTTAGTGTCAAGGTCTGGCATAATACCCGGATGCGCGATACTGCCGCGGCCAAGGCGGCATCTCCAGCTTCGACCTTCCGCGAACTGGTGGTCTATTTCGTGCTCGCATACGCTATCAGCCTCATTCTCTGGCTGCCCGTTCTAGTGCGAGTGGGTGCTTCTCGACTCTACTTTTCGGTCGGAACGTTTGGACCGACGCTTGCCGCGCTGATCACGCATCGGATCTTCGCGGGCGGCTGGAGAGCCGTACGGCTTTGGACGACTCTACCAAACTTCTTACTCGGGATCGCATCGGGCGCATCGGCAGTGTTGACTGCTGCATTTACCGCAGCCTTTTTGATGACCGGGGCGGGCTTCGATCGTTGGCAATGGTTAGCCTTACTGCAGATTCTGACGGCCTTTGGCCCGAATTTACTCGGAGGCCCGCTGGGCGAGGAATCCGGCTGGCGCGGATATGCGCTTCCGAGACTACAGCGCCGTTTCGACCCGCTGACCTCTTCGCTTGTGCTGGGATTTCTTTGGGCAAACTGGCATCTTCCGTTAATTCTGGCGCACGTCTACAACGTGGCTTGGTGGCAGTTTGTAGTTGCGACAATGGCGGCATCAGTTTTCCTATCGTTTGCATTCAACAAGTCGGCAGGAAGCACCGTATGCGCCATCATTGTGCACGGGCTCTATAATGTGGGAACCGGAATCATTCTCAACGACTTTATCGGAAAAGCGACACTCCGCAGTAACGCGTTCCAGCACAACATTTTCTGGATGGCCTACGCGGGTGTGGCCACCTTGGTTTGTATTGTTACCAAGGGCCAACTGGGTTATCGCTCAGGTGAGATTAGCGGTCGTGCAACGAAGTCTTTGTGGCTGCGCGGGCCGGACAACAAGCCAGGATAGATGTCTGCATATCCAGTAGACCGATTTCCACTGAGCCTTCGCTGTCGCGTAGAAGCGGTCGGTGTGGACGGAACAATCAAATCGGGGAAGAAAAACGCGGTTACCGTAAAGTAGCCACCACCAATCTTCGGCCTGAGTGCTCCCGGCGCTCCGGCTATGGCCCGCACACCTGGCCGCACCTCGCCGATCACAAGCTGCTTACTTCCGGCTGGTCATCGCGGCGCCGATCAGGGCCAGGTCCTGGCTCGTGGGGACGACTTCGAAAAATGTGCCTTGCAGCGGGCTCATTTTCACCATGTCCTGAAGGAACATGCTCAGGGTGTTGACGTCGACGAAATCGGCGTTGGGGCCGGCGAGATAGAAGCGGCCGGGACCATCGATGTGGACACTGGTCGCGGTGGCGGCGGCGATGGCCCGATGCCAGAGGCTGACGAAGGCGGCGGCGCGGCGGTCGCCCGTGCGGGCGGCGGCGAAGACCTCGTCGGGTTCCATGTCGAGGAAGCGGAGGCGCATGGCACGGCTGCCTACGATGCCTTCCAGGTGGCCGGCGCCGCCGCAGCCGCAGAAGCGCTCCTTGGGATCGAGCGTGACCACGGAGTGGCCGGCTTCCCAAACGCCCTCGCCGTGCGGATAGCGGCCGAAGCCGACGCCATCGCCCAAATACCAGACGCGAATGATGCGGTCGAGCGCGCCATAGCGAAGGGCCAGGCCGGCGGCCAGGGCATCGGCGTCGTTCATGACGATCACGGGAACGTCCAGGCCCATGGCGCGCAGAGCGGCACGGAGCCGGTTGACCATGTCCAATCCCTTGAGCTGGCCAAGATTGGGCGATTCTTCAATGAGGCCGCGGCGGATGATGCCGGGGACACCGGCGCCGACGGAATCAATGGGGCCTTCGCGCCGCAGCACTTCGATGTGGCGGCAGATGCGGGCGATGATCTCCTCCGACGGCAGCGATTTCAGGTCCAGTTGTTCGCCGCCCGGCTCCGGATACATCAGCACCGTCCCGAGAGTGGCATCTTCCACGACTCCCGCCCAGATATAACGGGTGGCGAGAACTCCGAT
Source organism: Bryobacteraceae bacterium (assembly GCA_035508655.1). Taxonomy (GTDB): domain Bacteria; phylum Acidobacteriota; class Terriglobia; order Bryobacterales; family Bryobacteraceae; genus DATGMB01. The sequence continues at coordinate 11,264 of DATJMP010000186.1, read as the reverse complement.
GCTGCGCGCCATGTGCCTCCTAAAGACGGCTCAGTTTGTTGATGCCGTTGAACGCCGCCTGCTTGTAGCATTCGGCGAGCGTGGGGTAATTGAAAACCGTGTCGACGAAGTAGTCGGCCGTGCCTTTCAGGATCATCACCGCCTGGCCGATGTGAATCAACTCCGAAGCGCCCTCACCGATGATGTGGACGCCCAAAATCTCGCGCGTTTCGCGGTGGAAGATGAGCTTGAGCCGGCCGGTGGTATCGCCGCGGATCTGGCCGCGGGCGGTTTCGCGATAGTAGGAGACGCCGACTTCGTAGGGAACGTCTTCTTCGGTCAACTGCTCTTCGTTCTTTCCGACGAAGGAAATCTCGGGAATGGTGTAGATGCCGTACGGATAATTGGCCGGATTGGAATGGACTTTTACACCGACTGCGGCGGCGGCGGCGAGACGGCCCTGCTCCATGGATACGGAGGCGAGGCTGGGAAAACCGATGACGTCGCCGACGGCGAAGATGCCGGGCACCTTGGTGCGGTATTCGTGATCCACCGCAATGCGGCCGCGATTATCGGCTTCCAGACCGGCGGCAGCCAGGTTCAAACCGTCGACGTTGCCCTGGCGGCCGACTGCGTAAAGGAGCGCGTCGCCGGGGATCCGCTTGTTGCTTTTGAGGTTGGCCACCACGCCGCCATCGGCGGTTTCCTCGACGCTCGCCACCTCCTCGTTCAACCGCATGGTGACGCGGTGATCGCGAAGGTGATAGGAAAGTGCCTCGATGATTTCCTGGTCGGCGAATTCGAGCAAACGCGGGCGCTTTTCCACCAGAATGACGCGCACGCCGAGAATGGCGAACATGCAGGCGTACTCTACGCCGATGACGCCACCGCCGACGACAATCAGAGTGCGTGGAATTTCCGGGATGTCCAGGATCTGGTCGCTGTTGACGATGGTGCGGCCATTGAGAGGAACGGCGGGCGAAACCGCAGGCTTGGTGCCGGTTGCGACGATAATGATGGGCGCTTCGATATCGCCCTGGCCGCGCTGGTTTTCAATGCGGATGTGAGTCGGGTCGAGAAAGCTGGCTTGTGCGTTGATGACTTCGACGCCGTTGCGCGCGAGCTGGGCCTGAGTGACATCGACCTCGGTTTTAATCACCTGGTGGACGCGGAAGCCGAGATCGGCCATGGTGATCTTGTCTTTCACGCGGTAATTGACGCCGTAGATCCCCTGGAACTGGAAGCCGGACAGATGCAGGACGGCTTCGCGCATGGTCTTGCTGGGGATGGTGCCGGTGTTGATGCAGACGCCGCCGACGATGTCGCGCTGCTCCACCACGACTACACGGCGGCCGCTCTTGGCGCCCTGAATGGCGGCCCGCTGACCGGCGGGGCCGGACCCGATCACGATGATGTCGTAGTTACGCATGGGCAGGGATCAGGGGTCAGGGGTCAGGGATCCGGCGGAGGCCTTCCCGTCCCTGATCCCCGACCCCTAATCTCTTACTTGCCGCTGTTGAACCGGTTTTCGATCTCGGGCCAGTTCACAACGTTCCACCAGGCGGCAATGTAATCGGGGCGGCGGTTCTGGTATTTGAGGTAGTAGGCATGCTCCCAGACGTCGAGGCCCATGACCGGGAACTTGCCCTCCATTACGGGGCTGTCCTGGTTGGCGCTGGAGATGATGTCGATCTTGCCGCCGGTTTTGGTGAGCCAAGCCCAGCCGGAGCCGAAGCGCGTGGCGGCGGCCTGGTTGAATTTCTCTTTGAAGGCGTCGAAGCTCCCGAAGGTGGAATTGATGGCCTGAGCCACGTTGCCGACCGGCGCGCCGCCGCCACCCGGTTTCATGATGGTCCAAAACATGGAGTGGTTGATGTGGCCGCCACCGTTATTGCGCACGGCGGTACGGATATTCTCCGGGACGATGGCGCAATTGTTGGCGAGCAGTTCCTCGACGGTCTTACCGGCCAGGTCGGGCGCAGACTCGACGGCCTTGTTCAGGTTGGTGACGTAAGCGCCATGATGCTTGTCGTGGTGGATCTGCATGGTCAGGGCGTCGATGTGCGGCTCCAGGGCATCAAACGCATACGGGAGGGCTGGAACGGTGAAGGTAGTCGCTTTTGGTGTCATTTCGTCTCCTTTTTCTCCTCAAAGCGGGCCGGGCATGCCCGAACCCGTATATTATTCCCTGCGGGCCGAATGTATCCGGCCCCTACATTTCCGAACAGGGCGGCATTCCCGGCCCTAGCGATCTCCGAATGGGCCGGGGATACCCGGCGCTACATGGGACGGGCGGTGCCCGATCCCACGGCGGTTTCATAGGCACCGGCGAGGCGGAACATGGTGCTCTCGTCGAAGTGCCTGGTCAAGATTTGCATCCCAACGGGCAGTCCTTCGGCGGTGGCGCCGCAAGGGACGCTCATGCAGGGAATCCCCGCCAGGCTGCCGGTGATGGTGTAGATGTCGGACAAATACATGGAAACCGGATCGTCAATCTTCTCGCCGAGCTTGAATGCCGGGAACGGCGAGACGGGGGCGACGACGGCATCCAACTCTTCGAAGGCGCGGGCGAAATCCCGGGCGATCAGGGCGCGCACCTTCTGTGCCTTCAGATAATAGGCGTCGTAATAACCGTGGCTGAGCACATAAGTGCCCAGCATGATGCGGCGCTTGCACTCGGCGCCGAAGCCCTCGCCGCGGCTGTTGCGATACATATCGGACAGCGTTTCGGAATGGGGCGAGCGGGAGGTATAGCGCACGCCGTCGTAGCGGGCGAGATTCGAGCTGGCTTCAGCGGTGGCGATCACGTAATAGCAGGCAACGGCGTAATCGGTAGCGGGAAGGCTGATGTCGTGAACCTCACATCCGAGTTGTTGGAGGACCGTAACCGCACGGCCGATCAGGTCACCCACTTCGCTCTTCAAATCCTTTAGATACTCGCGGGGCAGGCCGAGCTTCAATCCTTTTACCGAGCCCTCGAGGAGGGCGGGATAATCCGGCACGGGAGCGTCGGCGGAGGTTGCGTCGCAGGGATCGCGGCCGGCGATGACGCGGAGGACGGTGGCGCAATCTTTCACAGTGCGGGCGAATGGACCGATGTGGTCGAGGGAGCTGGCAAAGGCGGTGAGGCCGTACCGGGAGACGCGGCCATAGGTCGGCGTGACGCCGACCACGCCACAAAACGAGGCGGGCTGGCGGATGGAGCCGCCTGTATCGGAACCCAGAGCGGCCACGCAGGTGCCTTGGGCTACTGCCGCGGCCGAGCCGCCGCTCGACCCGCCGGGAACCCGGTCTGGCGCCAACGGGTTACGGACAGGGCCGAAGGCCGAATTTTCATTCGACGAGCCCATGGCGAACTCGTCGCAGTTGGTCTTGCCGAGCAGAACGGCGCCAGCCTGCTCCAGCCGCGTAATGGCGGTGGCATCGTAGGGTGAAACGAAATTGGCCAGCAGCCGCGAGCCGCAGGTTGTGCGGACGCCGCGGGTGACGATGACGTCTTTGACGGCCATGGGAACGCCGGCCAACGGGCCGGGATCTTCACCCCGCGCGATCGCCTCGTCCACGCGCCGGGCGGCGGCCAACGCGCGCTCCGGGCAGAAATGCAGATAGGCGTTGGTGCGCGGGTTTTCGGCTTCGGCGAAGCGGAGCGCATCGGCGGCCAGTTCGGCCGCGCTCGCACGCCTGGCCAGCAGGGTTTCCCGCACCGTGCGGATGGTCAAGGAAGCGATGTCCATTTTAGCGTTCGATGACTTTGGGAACCTTGAAATAACCGGCGCCTGGCTGCGGGGCATTGGCGAGGGCGGACTCGTTGCCCAGCGGCGGGACGGGAACGTCGTCGCGCAGGGTGGCACCACCCCTGCCGCCCAACGGCGGGCCGTCAGGGGACCCGATTGCGGCGCCGGAATCGAACAGGACCTGAGCCATCGGCTCCACGCCCGTGGTATCGATTTCGTTCAGCTTGTCGAAGTGGTCGAGGATGCCGCTGAGCTCGCTTTGGAATCGGGCGACTTCGGCATCGGTGAGCTTCAGGTTGGCCAGTGCGGCCACGTAACGCACTTCCGTTTCGGTAATTTTCACGCCAGGGACCTTTTCTTGGATGCCCGATAGATGCCGCGCAGCACCGGGTCGGAAATGGCATCGGCTTCATCCAGCGGCCGTAAGCCGGGATCGCCGGCGGAGCGGGTTTCCCGCTGGGGCTCGAGCTTGCGCGGAGCGACACGGAATTCGATGTCTTCCACCACGCCCGGCCCGATGCTGCTTTCGAGGTTGCGCAGGATCTGGCCGGAAAGAGCGAAAAGCTGGCGGCGCCAGACTCCATCCTCGACTTCGACAATCAGGCGGGTGCGCACCATGCGGACGGCACGCGCATGAACCGCAATGCGCCGGCCCACGGCAACGGGCCATGCAGCACATGCAAGCTCTTCCAGGTTGAGAGTATCGCCGGGCAGCCGCAAGGCGCGGATGAGCCGGCTCGCGCGTTCCATGATTTGCCGGTGGGTTTCATTTTACCATCGGCGAAGGGAGCACGAATTACGTCGGAGTGAATTCACTGTGAATCTCTGCGCTCTCGCTCTCTGTGCCTCTGTGTAGAGCGAATGTCGCTATAGTTGAAAATCGGGTATAGTCGAGTGAAGAAAACATGATCCGCATTTTGGAGTTCCTGACTGCCGGGCTGATCGCCGCCGCCGCGATGCAGGCCGCCGGCTCCGCGCAGATCGAGAGCCGGTACGCCGCGAAAGACATTACGGGCGATACCGATCCGAACTCGGCCTTCTGGCGCGGCCTGAAGGGCGTATTCATCGAGGGCAACGCTCTTGGCAATCCCGAACCGGCATACCGCAGCGAAGTGCGTTCGCGCTGGACGAAAGACAATCTTTACCTGTTGTTCGTCTGCCCGTTTGAACAACTCAATCTGAAGCCGAATCCCTCCACCACCACCGAGACGAATCAGCTCTGGAATTGGGACGTGGCCGAAGCCTTCATCGGACATGATTTCCAGAATATCCGGCAATACAAAGAATTCGAGCTTTCGCCGCAGGGCGAGTGGGTGGATCTGGATATCGACCGGGATCATCCCAAGGAGCAGGGCGGATGGATGTGGAATTCGGGCATCCAGGTATCGGCGCGCATCGACCAGGCGGCGCACGTCTGGTACGGGTTCATGCGCATCCCCTATGCTTCGATCGATCCGCATCCGGCGGCCGCGGGGAACCTGCTGCGCATCAATTTTTACCGGGCGCAAGCGGCCTCACCGGAGCGGAAGTTGCTGGCGTGGCGTCCGACGGGTAAAAATAACTTCCATGTGCCAGAAGCGTTCGGCACGATGAAGCTGGTGAAGTAGCACGAGGCTTGGCGGCAGACCAGGAAATCTGCCGGATTGGCGCACGCGAGAGGAGGGGGTAGAGGTGAATCGAAGAAGATGGATGGCGGCCAGCGCCGCGGCGCTGGCGGGAGGACCGGCCATGGCGCAGGCACAGCGACAGAAGCAGCAGCAGGATACGGCGCCGCCGGGGGGCCTTCCCCTCGAGCAGTTTCAGCCCAAGAGCATGCTGCACGCCCGGGAAAGCCATGTGCCGAGGGCGCGCTTTCCGCTGATCGATTTTCACACCCACATCACATTTGTAAGCCGCGAGGACCCCGAGGCCGTGCAGTTCAGCATGCAGCCTGCAGAGTGTCTGAAGGTGATGGACCGCAAGAACATCCGCACCATGGTGAATCTGACCGGCGGATATGGGAAAGGAGTGCGGCAGGCGGTTCACGGACTCTCGGAGGCACACGCCGGCCGCTTTGTGGTGTTCACGGAGCCGGCGTGGACGAAGGCGTCCGACCCCGGCTATGCGAAGACGCAGGCGGACCTGATCGAAGACGCCCACAAAGCCGGCGCGCGCGGCCTGAAGGTTCTGAAGACGCTCGGCCTGTTCCTGCGGGAGCGCGGAACCAACAAGCTGGTGCGGGTGGATGATCCGCGCTTCGATCCCATGTGGGAGGCGGTGGGAGCGCTGAAGATGCCGGTGGCAATTCACACCTCCGACCCCGAAGCCTTCTTCCTGCCGATCGACCGTTTTAACGAACGATGGGAAGAGTTGCACGCGCATCCGGACTGGTCGTTCCATGGGCGCGATTTCCCCAGCAACCGGGAACTGCAGGAAGCCCGGCGGAACGTCATGCGGCGGCATCCGCGGACGCAGGTCGTCTGCCTGCACGTGGCGGACGCCGAGGACCTGGCCTATGTTTCGGAGTGCCTGGACGCGCATCCGAACATGCACGTGGATATCGCGGCACGGATCGGGGAATTGGGGAGGCAGCCGCGGGCGGCGCGGAGGTTTTTCGACAAATACCAGGACCGGATCGTATTCGGAACCGATGCCAGTTCGGATCCCCATACGCCACAACAGACATTCGGCGATCTGATGTACGAGATCTACTACCGCTTCCTCGAAACCGAAGACGAATACTTTGACTACGCCCCGGCGCCAGTGCCGCCGCAAGGGCGCTGGCGGATTTCCGGGGTCGGGCTGCCGGAGCCTGTGCTGCGCAAAGTGTACTGGGAAAACGCGGCACGGCTGATCGGACTTTCGGCGTAGAGTTTCGCAACGATTCGAGGGCGCAGGGCCGCTTGCGAACGGGCGGGCGGCCTACGCTTCAATCAGGCCGGTGCGAATCGCGTGACGCACCAGGTGAGCGGTGTCATGGATTCTCAACCTGTTCATCAGGTTGGTACGATGCGCGGCGGCGGTCTTGAACGAGACTCCCAGACTTACGGCGATCTCTTTGGTGGTTTTTCCCTCAGCAATCAGGATGAGGGTCTCGCGCTGCCGTGCCGTCAAAGTCGATGACTCGGCCTGATTCGACGCCACCTTAGGCATAATGTAGTATGGTCATTTTTCCTTGATGACCAAAAGTCGCCGATCGGCATAAATTTGCGGGTATTGCCAGGCTAATTTGCGGGTACACGACCGGCTGAGAGCGCGATTGCCGAGACTCCGACGGAGCTCTTAGGCTAGTGCAGCAGTACCTTGGCGAGACCGGAGTTGTTGGCGCTGTCCGCGGCCCGGATGACCAACAGATGCGACCCTGGGCTGATCCCCGCAAGGTCCAAAACAAACTTCTCATGCGGAGAATCGATGACGCCGTCAGCGGCTTCAACCGGAACCCAGGCGCCGGCGTCCAGCGAGTACTCACAATGACGGAGAGGCGATGCGCTGTCGGCGGCTTCGAATTCCACGTGCGCGTTCCCGCCGCCGGAGCGGACGGCATTCACCGTGACGACCGGCGGAGTGTTGTCGATGAGGATGGGGGCGCTGACCAGCTCGGCTTCGCGCGCGCTGGCGGGCGGATTGGCCTCGCGGTCTGAGGCGACCACGCGGAAGAAGTACTTGCCGTCGGCCAGGATATCGCCGTCCAGGGTAATGGAATTGTCGTGCAGGCCGGTCCGGAGGGGCAGCCATACGCTGGAATCCTCGGGCCGGAAAAAGACGCTATAGACGAGGCGGTCGCCATCCGGATCATCCGCCTGCCAGGAAATGAGAAGCTGCTGCTGGGAGGAGCGCGGGAGGGTCTGGGTGGAGGAATTGGGGGCAGCCGACGAACCATCGGGGCTGTCGGTCACGGTCACGCTATAGGAAGCATTGGCTGCCGCCGGCGCGCTTTTGGCGGCTTGAGTGCCGGACGGCTGCGTGGTTACGTTCACGCTGCGGACCACGGGGGGTGAGTTCTGCGGCAGGTAGGCGAGGCTGACGCTGTTAATGACGGGCGTGCCGCCGTTGGTGCCGGTGAGTTCCGCCTTCCATTGGATATAGCGCGCGTTGGGGCTGGAAACCGAGGAGCCGGCCGGGTTGCCGAGCGGATCGGACCACTCGCTCCAGGTGCGGTCAGGCTTGGCGGAGTTGCCGGAGCGCGTGCGGAAAACGAGCGCACAGCCAGCCGGGAGGTCGGCGTGCCAGCTCAGGCTGCCCCAGCGGGAAACGGTGCCGGAATCGTGCGGCGGCGCTTCGAACGCGCCGGCCGCGCCGGGGTGGTCGCTGAGGCGGAAAATGCGGCCCATGTTGCCGGTGGCCGCCAGGACGGCATGGTCGCCGGGAAGCAGACGCGTGGTTTCGGACTCGTTGGTCTGGGCGAGCAGGGTGACACGGCGATCGGGAGAAAGATCGTAGATCCGCCCGTTTTCATCGGTTGCGAACAGCACCTGGCGCTCCAAGGCGAGGACGTCGTAGATGTTCTCTTCCTTCGAGCTCCAGAGTGTTTCGACGGTATTATCGGGATTGATGCGGTAAAGCGCGGATTTATCCACGCCGCTCACATCCACCACGGGAGTAAACTGTGTGCTCACCTGCGGCGTGGCGGCGGCCGCGGCCTGCGGCTGCGCGGGAGCAGGGGGTTTAATTTCCCCTCCCGGGCCAGCCTGGGCGTCCACGGTGATGGTGGCCGTTACGGCGGCGCCGCCCGCACCGGCACCGCTTCCCTGCCCCGCCTGGGCCGCACTTTGCGCCAACTTGGCGATGGATCCGCCGAGCGCGGCCGCATACACGCTTCCATCCGGCATGGGAACAATGGCGCGAATCTCCGGCAGGTTGGCGTCGTAAAGGACGAACGCCTTGTCTTTGGCGCTGACGCGGTAGAGAATCCCGTTCGGCTCGGTGCCGGCCAGCAGACGGCCCTGGGAATCGACCGCGAGTCCGGTGATGTGGGATTGGCCGGTATCGTAATAGAGCTCGCCTTTGCCGGCGGAATCGACGCGGAAGATCTTGCCCTCATCGCCGGTACCCACGTAGAGCGTGCCATCGGGCGCGGTGGTGAGCGACCAGATGTAGCGGGCGCGCGGCGTGAAATACTCCACCGCCCGGCCGTTTTCAATGCGATACACCTTCCCGTTGGGCGAAGTGCCGGCATAAACCACACCCTTGCGGTCCACGGCAAGGGCGAAGATTTCCGGCTGGTCGGCAGTCCAGAGGATGCTCGATTTACCGTCGCGGTCAATGCGGTACACGCGCCCACGGTGACCGGTGGCGGCATAAATGGAGCCATTCGGCCCCTGCGCCACGGCCCAGATGACGGGCTGATCGGAGCTGAAAACCGTCTCCACTTTCGGCGCCAGGGAGAGCCGGCCTTCGCGACTGAGCGAGATGCCTTCGAAGCGCCCGCGCACGAAATCGCCGTAAGAGTTCATTTCCCAAACGGTGGTACCGCTCGGAAAGGCCGGGAGGGCCGCACAGGCAAGCAGCCCCGCCGCGATGGCGGCCGGACGCAAAAATGGGCCAATGAAACGGAACATCTCTTCCTATTCTTTCACTTCCACCTGAATCGTCTTGACGCCGGAGATCACCATGCCGCCGCCGTCCACCTGCATTTCGGCGATTTTCGAATTTCGCACCTGGGTGACACCGGCCAGAGAGGATTGCGAGCCGGCCAGGACCAGCGCGACGGAAGCGGGCGGATCGGGCAGATCCGCGCCTTCCAACTGGAAAGCCGGATCCGTGCGCCAGACGCGAACGTAGGCGCGCGTGTTGGGGTGGAGGTCGTTCACGGTGGTAATGACTTGAGCGGGAGAATGGGGGCTGGCCGACAGGATCTGGCGGAAATCGCTCAAATTGGCGGTATTGGCGTCGGAGACCGTGAAATAAAGCGTTCCAGGCGTGGCTCCGATCGGAACGTTGTACGTCACCTGGCGGGTGGTCTCGGCACCGTCATCGCCGGCAAGCGTCACGTATAACTGGACCTTCTCCCCGGCGTGGACCTCGTGCCGGGAAGCGGTGACGCTTTCGATGTTGAGCTGCTTTTTGGTATCGAAGGCCTGGATCTGAATCGCAGCTTTGGTAAGGCGCAGAGATTCGAACCCGCTCTGCATCACATAGGCGACGGGAATCGCCGCAGAGGCCGAGGCGATCATGGCAGAACCATTGTCGGCGCTGAACATATTGTCGATGCGGACGGGCGCAGGGGCATTCTGAAAGTCGACTTCGCCGGAAATTCGCAGCGCCGCGGCGCCGGTGGTGCGCTCGGTGGCGTCGATGCTGGAATAGATGGCCATTTGCAGAAGCAGCGGCGACAGCAGCGGATCATTGACCATGCGAATGCGGTAAGTCTCGACGGGCGTTGCGCCGCGGGAGACGCTGATGGTCACGGGCGCGAGGGGAACGGTTTTGCCGAGTTCGCCAGAGATGGCGGTGTCCCGATCCTGATAAATGGCGCCCATCCATTCGAGCGCACTGCTCAGTTTGAAGGCTGTGTTGAAACTGGGTACCAGGGTAATGACTTGGGAGCGGGCAAAAGGCAACGCGGTGGAACCGATGTCCATGAAACGGTGACCAAAAGCGTAGACGCGGTTGCCGTCGATGTAGGTGACCGTGCCGTCGGCGGCGACACTGAAATCGCCGGAAAGGAGCTGGACGCTGATCATGGAACCGGGCTGAAGATCGCGCGGATTGCCCATACCGGCATCCGCCTTGACGCCACCTCCGACCGCCTGGCGCGGCTCGAGACCCAGAGGACGCAGGCGTGACGCAAAGGCGTCCAAGGTGGCGCTGCTGAATCCGCCGAAGGAGACGGGTGTTGCAATATCCACCATACGCTCGTTGCCGGAGGAAGCGGGTTCGGGCCGCGGAAAGTTACGGGTGAGATCCGGTTCCAACGCCGCCACCAGAGGCTGTCTGCCGGGCTTCCCCGAAGCGGTATTCGCCGGGCGTACCATCTCTTCGATGGGGCGAATGCCGGCAATCGGATCTTTGGAGTAAGGAAATGCCAGCGCCACCGCGCCTGCGAGGCGGCCGTTGATATAGACGGGGCTTCCGCTCATGCCCTGCATGACGCCGGTATGTTCAAGCGGACCGCCGGAGAGGCGGCCGAGGATGAGCGATTCTTTGGGACCGAAGTTTTCGAGCACGCCGAGAATTTCCACCTGGAAGTTCTCGACACGCGTGCCGCTAAAGACGGTGCGGCCCACTCCGCGCATACCCGGACGGATGTCCTTCAGCGGAAAGAACGCCGGCGAAGGGGTCTGGGCGACCGCCGCCGCCGAAAGCGCTAAAACCACCGGAACCACGAACCGGAGCACAAAACCATTGTAACCGGTGCCGGAACCGTTGACCGTTGGTCCGCTGTACGTTACGATATGACTGCGGGGTGGAGCAGTCTGGTAGCTCGTTGGGCTCATAACCCAAAGGTCGGTGGTTCAAATCCACCCCCCGCAACCAAGAAAATCAACAATTTACGGACCGTGCAAAAGATTAAGGTCCGACCCACCCACATATTCACCCCCATATCTTTCCGACGCGGTGCGATTTTTCTGC
>DATJMP010000185.1:0-3009 GCA_035508655.1 Bryobacteraceae bacterium | reverse complement strand
GAGGTGGCGGCGGTGGTGGGAGTACCCGTGATGCTTCCTGAGGTGCCCAGCGACAGGCCGCCGGGAAGACTGCCGGAGGTAACGCTCCACGAATATCCGCCGCTGCCGCCCGACGCGGCGAGAGAAGCCGAATAGGCCGTGCCGACCGTGCCGCTGGCAAGGGATGACGTCGTGATAGTGAGGGCCGGGTAGTTGACCGTGATGGAGAAACCTTTGGAATCGGTGCTCTTGCTGCTATCGGTGACGGTAACGGTGAAGTCGGAGGTTGCGGCGGTGGTGGGGGTGCCGCTGATGGTGCCCGATGAGCTGAGGGAAAGGCCGCCGGGAAGACTGCCGGAGGTGACGCTCCACGAATATCCGCCGCTGCCGCCCGACGCGGCGAGAGAAGCCGAATAGGCCGTTCCGATGGTGCCGTTGCCAAGGGATGGCGTGGTGATGGTGAGAGCCGGATCCACTGTGATCTGCAGCGCTTGGGAACCTGTATCCGATTTGGTGTCGGAAACGGAGACCGTAAAGTTGAACGTTCCCGCTGCGGATGGTGTACCGGTGATGGATCCGCTGCTGCTCAGTGACAACCCGCCCGGCAGCGAACCGGAACTGACCGAGAATGTATACGGGGCTGTCCCACCTGCGGCAGAGAGGCCTTGGCTGTAGGCGGTTCCGACCGTGCCGTCCGATAAGGAAGTTGGGCTAACGGTGAGGGTAGCGGCTAACCCTCCATCGCAGAGCAGAACGACTCCGCAGATGAGCCTCAAAATTGGGCGTGGCATGGCGGTGAGTTCCTAATGGGGAGGTCCCAGCGTCGGGGTGCCGGCCACGATGCTCACTCCCGAAGTGATGGTCGCGGATGAGCTGTTATTGGAGCTCTTGCCCCCGTGCAGCGCGGCCACGGCGCCGCCCGCCGCACCCCCGGCCAGCAGGACGACGAGGATCCACTTGGAATGGGAGGTTTTGAGCGGCGGCTCGGCATTGGTTTGGGCGATAGCGGCGATGGCGTGCAAGCCCTGCCAGGACGCCGTCACGCGAATGCGAAACTGGCCTTCGATCTGATTCGGAACCAGTCCGCGCCCGATTGCGATTCCGTGCTCGTCCGTGGGGACCGTGACACTAAGTTCGCCGTTGGCGAACCTTCCGCTGGCGCCACTAGCCGGTAATAGGAACGAAACGATCGCGCGGCTCAGCGGTTCGCCCGATTCGGTCAGCACCTGCACTTCGGGATCGTGTCCGCGGTGCATCCGGATGCTGTTGATGGCATTGTCACCTTGCACGGTACGAAGGGTGATTTTTTCCGGCGCCTGGGCTGCCGCGGCCACTCCGAGACCAATCAGAACAGCAGCACAACAAAAGGACCGGAGTTTCATGATGGGCTTTATAACGCATCCGTTCCGATGTTGGCTGTATGGTCGCGAACGAAGGCAGTGCGTGCGGCGCTGTACGGTTCACGCGTGAACCCTGGCTTGCGAAACGGTCGAAACTGCACAACGGCGGGAAGAGCGGAGGAACTGGCGGAAGCACTGTGTTCTCGCAGGCACGAACAACAGGCGTATCGTTATCCGTCTCCGGTGAGCATTGCGCTCATGCCGGCAGGCAGAGCTTCTCACCCGCGACGCGCAGGGAACTGGGGATAGGAAGCTGGCGCCGGAGATGCAGTATGGTAGATTCGCCAGATATGAGGCTGCTCATCCTGGGCTTGCTCGCTGTAGCCGGCGCCTTCGCGCAGAAGATCGAAATCGAGTTTGATCAATCCGTCGATTTCTCCCGGTTCAAGACTTTCGCCATTCGCGACGGCAAGCTTAACAGCAAGAATCCGTCGCTCAACAACGAACTCATCCGCAAGCGAATCGACGCCGATATCCAGAAGTTTTTCGAAGCCAGGGGGCTGGAATTCACCCCTTCGGGCCGCAGCGATCTCAATGTCCGGTACACTCTGGGGGCGGCCGCCAGGATGCAGAGGGAGGTCTACCCCGCCGGTTGGCGCGGATGGGGAACCCGCGTAGTGAGAGTGCCGTATACCGAAGGAACGTTGGTGATCGACCTCAGGGACCCGTCCACGCGATCGCTCGTCTGGCGCGCGATTGCCCGCGCCGAGAAGAGCGATGCATCCCAGATTGAAGCCAAGCTGGACGACATGGTCAAGAAGTCGTGCGAGAAATATCCGCCGAAACCCAAAAAGCCGTGACGCCGCGCCACCGTCAGCCGGCAAGGTGGCTGCGTGCCTGATCGATGGCGGCATCCGTGACGGCTCCGTGGAAGCGCCAGCGGATTTTGCCTGCGCCGTCAATCACCAGCACATAGGCATCGTCGGGTTGCTCGAATCCGGCAGCCTGTTTCAGGGCCTTCTCCCCGTGGTACACCAACAGAAAACGATCATGTTGGTTCTGCGGGATGCTGCCCTTAATACTATGCGTGATCACGCCGCGCATCAGGCGGGGGGCATCTTCGAGGACGGCGATCGACCAGGCCGGGACGCCATCGTGCATGCGTGCGGTCCACTCTTTGACCTGCTTCTGAGAAGCGTGGGTGAATCCGATGATCAGGATTGCACTTCGGCCGGCCGCCGCGGCGGGCAGCGAAACCGCCCGGCCGGATAAGCTTTCGCCTTCGATGGCCGGAATCGCTTCCTGGGCGCATAGAATTCCAACCGATAGGGCCATGGCGCAAAGGAGGCTCCGCATATCCAGATGATCGCACTGCCGCCGGCGCCGAAACGATCACGGCGAACATTCCGGCCGTGGCCAAAGCCACTTCTGCGGTGCTTACAGCAGCTTGCAGGCTTCGTCGAAATCCAGCCGCGGCGCGCGCGGATACAAACGGGCCGGATCGCCATAGCCGAGATTGCAGAGAAAGTTCGATTTCAGCCTTCCCGGCGCGTACTCCTCGCACACGCCTTTGGCTTCGAGACCGGCGCCGAAGAACTCCTGGTCGACTTTCTCGTTGTCGAATCCGGACATCGGCCCGCAATCCAACCCCAGGGAACGGGCGGCGATGATGAAATACGCGCCCTGGAGG
>DATJMP010000184.1:0-5164 GCA_035508655.1 Bryobacteraceae bacterium | reverse complement strand
CACATTCACTATGTGCCGGTACACGGCGACCTGCGCGGCTCGATCATCGAGCTGACTCCTCCCGAGGAAGTGCGCAGCTCGATCGAGCGCGGCTGGCGCACCAACCGCATGAAGTTCTGAGTTCTATAACAAACCTGACGCGGAGACGGGGAGGCGCGGAGGAAAAACAAGAGGGCGTTTCTCCGCGCCTCTGCGTCTCCGCGTCAAAGCTTTACTTCGGCTTCTCCACCGTCATGGTCACCGGCACGATCTCCCGGGCGTTGGAGGCGCCGGGGGCGTCGAGCTGGATGGTGGACTGATACACGCCGGGGGCTTTTCCTTCCGCCGTCACGGTCACCAGGAACGAACGGTGCTTTTGCGGGGTGGTCGCTTCGGACGCGGCCTTCACCTTGACCCAGGGCGCCGCGGCCGCGGGAGTGGCGGCGAACAGCAGCGGCTCCTCGCTGCCCACGTACAGCGTTTTAGTGGCCTCGGGGCCTCCGGAGGCGATCGTAAACTCCAGGCGGCTGGGAGCGAAGGCCATCCCCGGCGGCGGCCCTCCGGCCTGCTCCAGGGTCACCGTGGAATCGCCCACCTGGATCTTGCCTTCGCGCTTGGCGGAGGAAAAATTGGTATCCACCGAGTAGCGCAGCACGCGCGTACCGGCGCTGCCGCTCACCGGCGGCAGCACGCTGACGGTGATCCACGGCAGGCCGCCGGCATCCACTTTGCAATCGAGCTGATCGGCAGACCACTGAATCTCACCCGCATTCCCGGCCCAGGGAACCTGTTTGAGGCTCTCTTTCGGGGTGGCGTGACAGTTAGATCCTCCCGCCTGCGCCGATGCAATGGCGGGGCTGAAAAGGGCCAATGCGGCCATTTCCAGAAATAGTGAGTTTACGCACACAAAAGACCGGGGCATTCGTTGCGGCCTGCCATGTTGACGCTCGGGAGCGGGGATTAGTTGGGGCTGTCTCGGCAAATTCACCCGCCTTCGGACGCCTCCGCCTGGCCGCCGTACGCCGCCAGCACTTCCGCCGCCCGGCCGTCCATGACCACCTTGCCGTGTTCCAGCCACAGGCCGCGGGTGCAGATTTCCTGCACCAGCTTGGTGGCATGGGAAACGAACAGCAGCGTCCGGCCCTGGGCCCGGAACTGGCGGATGCGCTCGAAGCACTTGGCCTGGAAGGGCAGGTCGCCCACCGCCAGCACCTCGTCCACGATCAGGATATCCGGGTCCACGTGAACGGCGATGGCAAAAGCCAGGCGCATGAGCATGCCGGTGGAGTAGGTGCGGAGAGGCTCGCGGAGGAAGTCGCCGATATCGGCGAAGTCGGCGATGGCGCCGGAGACTTCCTCGGTGCGCCGGCGGCTCAGGCCCAGCAGCGACGCATTCAGCCGCAGGTTCTCGACCCCCGTCAGGTCGGGGTGGAATCCCGACCCCAGTTCCAGCAGGGCGGCCACCCGGCCTCCCACCGTGACGCGGCCGCGATCCGGCCGGGCCAGCCCCGCTACCAGGCTCAGGAGGGTGCTCTTGCCGGCTCCGTTGCGTCCCACCACGGCCATGCTTTCGCCGGCTTCCAGGCGGAAGGAGACATCGCGCAGGGCGAAGAAGCGCTGCGAACCCGGACCCCGCAGCCACTCCTGGATGTGCCCGCGCAGCAACCGGGCGCCGGCCCCGTGGCGGAACGACTTCGAGACCCCCGCGAATTCAATCAACCTCCATCATCCTACGCCCGCCGTATTCCCCCGCCGCTATGATGAAGGCCGGAATGCGCCTGGTCATCGACGCCATGCCGCTCTTGGTGCGCAGCGCGGGCGTAAAAAACCACCTGTACCACTGGATCGAGCACCTCGGGCGCGCCAAGCCCGTGGACGTCTCGATCGGGCTGTTCCCCTGGCTGGGGCAGCCCGGCCCGCTGAATCACCAAGCCTCCCAGGTGGGACCGCTGCACACCTGGCTGAGCCTGGCCCTGTTCCACTTCTTCAACCTGCCGGGCAACCCCACGCTCGACTGGTTCCAGCACTGGTTCGAACGGGCCGATGTGTTCCACGCCACGCGCCTCGCCAACCCTCCGCGGCGGCCGCTCCTGACGGCCACGCTTCACGACCTCACCTGCTGGACCATGCCGCAGTTCCACACGCCCGCCAATGTGGCCGCCGAGCGGCGCCTGGCCGAAACCGTCTGGAAGCGCGCCGCCGGCCTGATCGCCATCTCCGCCTACACCCGCGACGAGGCCGTGCGGCTGCTGGGCCTCGACCCACGGCGCATCCGCGTGATCCACAACGGCGTGGACGGCCGCTTCTTCGACGCCACCCCGGCCGAAGCCGCTCGCGCCCGCGCGCGCTACCGGTTGGAACGCCCCTATGTGCTGTGGGTGGGGACCATCGAGCCGCGAAAGAATCTGGACCGGGCGCTGGACGCCTGGGCGGCGCTGCCCGCCTCCCTGCGCGAAGAGTTCGCCCTGGTGGTGGCGGGCCCGGCGGGCTGGGCCGATCCGCAGACCCTCCGCCGCCTGCGCGCGCAGCCTGCCGGAGTGCGCTACCTGGGCTATGTGCCGGAAGCCGACCTGCCTGGCTTGACCGCCGGCGCGGCGGTGCTCTTCTACCCCTCGTTGTACGAAGGCTTCGGCCTGCCGGTGGCGCAGGCGATGGCCTGCGGGGTCCCGGTGGTCACTTCGGACGTTTCGGCCTTGCCGGAGGTTGCCGGCGAGGCCGCGCTGTATGCCGACCCCCGCAGCCTGAGCGACCTGCGCAGCGCCTTGGAGCGCCTGCTGCTCTCTTCCGCGCTCCGCCAGAAGCTGGCCCAGGCCGGCCGCGAGCGCGCCGCCCGCTACCGCTGGGAGAACGCCGCCCGGCAATCGCTGGAGTTTTTCGCGGGGCTGGAATGAGGGCTGGCGCTACTGGTCTAGCTGCGAGCTGAACTCTTCCAGGGACAGGAAGGGTATGCGACCGCTCTTTTTCAGATGGGTCCGGACTGTGGAGTGGGTAAGCTCGTCAACCTGCATCGGTGTCATGCGCTTGTACGCGCTGCGATTGAAGCGCCGCTGCTCATTGAAAAGCTGCTGATACTCTTCATGGGACATCGCTTCAATGAAACGTTCGGTTTCCCGCTCGCAGTATTCGTCGTAGGCAAGCTCACGCTCCATCTGCCGCGCACGTTGCGCATCTGTTGACTGTCGCGCCTCTTCGTAGAGCAGGCGCTTGCGCGTAGTGGGGAAGCTGTCAGGAATCGGGCCGTTGTCCTCGATGAACCTCACATAAAATCCCGCCGGATTGTGATACTTCCCGCGAGGGGCTTTAGCCACCAGGTAGTCAAGATACTCCAACTGGTCTGCAATCTCCTGTCCGGGTTTTACGCTTTCAAGCAGATGGCGCGCCTTTTTCTCGGTAATGCCGCGACGAGCTAGTTCCGCAAGTAACGTGCTTTGGGCAGGTAGGAGATCGGGAGTCGCCTGCATGAGTTGCGGCTCCGCTTCTGTAGCCGGCATGGCGGGTGCGGGAAGCTGCAACAGTGGGCGGGTTTGCCGATGAGTGAACGACTGGTATTCGGCAAACGCCCTGGGTCCCGGTGTGTAGAGCATTTCCCAATCCGCTTTTCCCTCACCATCGGTTGTCCGCTGATATTCCACCTTGAGAATGTAGCCCGAGGCCCGGTGCGGCATGTGCAATTTGAACATCTGCTTTTTCACGGCTTCGAATGTCAGGTAGCGCATCTGCGGAGCGCACATACAGTATTCGGAATAGAGCAGCTTGGCCCGCGGGCGGGTGCCGGCGATTGCCCCGTATATTTGAAAGCTTAAAAGTTCATAAAGGCGCTGCGGGCCGGGCGCTAGTTGCGTGAGGTAATCGTAATCGAGCGGGCGTACTTCGGCATCGTTGAGCAGCTTCCGGTGCGGCGGGTTGAGGATGATATACACGGCATCGGCTTGGGTTCCGTTGGGGAGAGTGTCGCCGCCAAAAACGACGGAGTAGCGGCTGTAATGGATTTCCCGAGACTTTTCTTGTCCTTCCTTCGCATTCCTGGGCTTGAATCGTATCTTGGCGCTAATGAAGGCGCTGGCGTTCTGCAGCAGCGCCCGCTTGAGAGTTTCCGTGTCGTTCTCGGCAGAGCCAAGGATACGGTTGATTTCCCGCAGACTGCCCAGACGGATAACCTCCGGAAGCGGGCGAGGAGCTTCGTCGATACAGCGATTGACGATAAGCGTGTCCACTTTGTAGGCTAGCGGGCCGGGCTGGCCATATTCGTTGTTGTAGGAGACTTTCCACTTGAAATCGGCGTCGCCGGGAAGGTCTATGGAAATGGTGCCCCTTTTGCAGAGACGGTGAATGGGAAAGCGGGAGAGGGCTGTTTCTACCCTGACCCGGTTGCCAGGGGCGAGGTCGGCAAGGTCGGCCAACGCAGTGAGCGCGGGATCGGTTTCCGGCATTCCTTACCATCCTAGTCGAAGTCGCAACAACAACACGTTGTTGTTGTTGTACTCTGTCTATAATCTGTAGTATTTGTATAGCCGCCGGGCCGTTATCCGCAAGCCATTGAAAATGCAGTTGTTAGGTGCCTTTTTTGGATTTCTAAAGTCTCCCCAAACCTTGCACTTCGTCTCCCCAAACCTTGCACCCCGTCTCCCCAAACCTTGCACCCCTCCAGGGGGTCACCCTGCCGAAAACGTTCTGCATAGTGGGAACGCCCGGACCGCATTTCGATTGCAGCGTCTCCCCAAACCTTGCACCGGTCGGCTGGCTTGAAGGTAAGAACCCGATATGCAGAAGCCCGGAAGGAACCCCAAACCGTGCACCCTTCTCGAGGCGGCCTTGCCGGAAGAGGCTGCTTTGCCCGAAGAACCGGCCGCCCCTTGGGGCCACCCGTTGTCCTTCATGCTTTCCTGCGACCTTTTTGGGAGACGGCCGCCGGTGCCAGACGCACCCCTTGGCCGAGAGCAGGTGCTACCTTACGAGAGACGGAAATCGCTCTAAAGCTGGTTCTCCCTCACTGCCGCCGCCGGGCGGCACAAGGGTCCCGGCGTGACTTGGCGCCAGACGATGGTAATGCTCGTCGTTTCTCACTGAGGGTTGACTTATGCCGTGGCAATCCGATGCAAGGCTTTCCGGCTGCTATTTCTACCACACGATGGAACTTCCGGGCTTCGGGCTTGTACACGGTGAGTGGCATATTCGCGACTTCCAG
>DATJMP010000183.1:0-10421 GCA_035508655.1 Bryobacteraceae bacterium | reverse complement strand
GTCGAATTGCCGCCTGAAGTTTCGTAGGTGAAGCCCGTTGGGCACAGCGGGCACGGGTTTGCAGCGCCGGTGGGATATGTGTTGGGCAGGAAGAGCTGTCGTGCGTCGGTTCCCTTGATGCCTAAGTATGTCGCCGTCATCACCAGCGACCCCGGCAGATCGCGCTGCACGGAGAGCTGCCAGTTCTGCGAGTAGCCCGGCCGGAAATGTGGATCGATGCCGAACGTGTCCGGTGTGTTGGTGGGCGGCGCTTCAAATGCCGTCGCCATCGTCAGCCCCGCGCCCTGCATGCTCAGGCTGCGGGAAAGTGGCGCCTGCTGCGCCATCTCCATAGCGATGGACTGGTACACCGAAGTGTCGTAATAAATTCCGTACCCGCCTCGCACCACCAGCGAAGAAGCCAGAAACGGGTGCCAGGCAAACCCGATCCGCGGCTCGAACCCGCGCTTATCGGGATTGATCAGCGACGCCGGATAGTGCGTGCCGCTCAGCGGACCGGCCGGGTTCGCCGCCACCACCGGCGCCACGCTGGTGAATCCCTGCGTCACATCCAGGTTCACCAGCCGCCCGTAAAGTTCCGTGATGGGCGCGCCGTACTCCCACCTCATGCCGGCGTTCAGCGTGAAGCCGGGGCTCATACGCCAGTCGTCGGTGAAATACGCATCCCACATGGCCGAGCGGAAATATTTGTCCGCGTTCCCGTATGCCAGCCCCACCGTGTCCGGAAGCCCGAGAAGGAAATCGGCGAAATCCGATCCGGTAGCCGCTCCCGTAAACGCGAAGGAGCCGCGCGGGTTCTGTTGCCCCACCGGATTGAATTCCTGCCGCCGCGCGTCCAGTCCCACGTGAATGTTGTGCGGCGAGCGGCTCCAGAACAGGTCTGCCGAGCCCCCCGCGGTCTGGTTGCGCGTTAGCGATTCGTTGCCGTCGGTCAGCCCCTGGGTGCCGCTGGCGAAGCTCAGCGCAGGTGGTCCCCAATTGGCCGCGTCCTGCAGATTGCCGGAGATGCCCGCAGCCCCGGAAACATTTTCCCGGTTGGCGAAGAACGGCGTGCTCCGCAAGTCCATGCGGCTGTACTGCGCTCCCAGCGTGAGGAAGGCGTGCTGGTTGAAGCGGTGCAGCCAGTTGAGGTTGCTCATCATTCCGAACTGCCGGCTGGTGTCCTGAAAGTTGAAGATCGAAGGGTTGGCGCCCCGGATGTCCTGGAAGGCGAACATCCCGTTCAACTGGTTCATTCGTCCCACGGTCTTGTTCAGCCGTGTCTGCATGGCATCCTGATGGCTGATCGTCACCAGCGGCACCTGGTAGTTATAGAGCGCGCTCGAAAAGTTCGGCAGTGGGTAGAGCGCCATTAACGCCTGCGCCTGCGCGCTGATCCGGCTCGTGGGGATCACGCCGCCCGGGAATGGATCCCCGGTCAGCGGATCGTTCGCCGCTACTTCGCCCGCGCGTTCCGCTAGCGTCGGCATCAGCCCGTCGGCGATGGAGGCCGTGCGGTTCCTCGTCCACTGGTAATTGAGGACAAACATAGGCCGGCTTTGCATCCGGTGCGTGAACGGCAGCGGGCCGCCCAGCGAGAACAGACCGGTAAACCGGTCATAGGCCGGCTTCGGCGTATCCTGCCCCGTAATGGAAAAGGACCGCGCATCCAGGTTGGAATTGTCGAACGTGATTCCGAGGTTGCCGTTGTAGAGCGAGCGGCCGGCGCGCCGGAAATTGCCGAATGCCGCCGATTGCGCGAACGACGACGATGCTCCGTTGTTCACGCTGCCGTTAATCAGCAGCCCGTCGGACGCCTCCGCATTCATCTCCTGCGCGCCGCCCTCCGGCTCCGCCGGCTTCGCTCCATCCCCGGCCGCGTTCACCGCCGCGCGCTGGAACCCTCCCGCCGGATTGGCCGGCTGGGCCGCGTCGGCGTTCTTCTTTCCCCGCCTGGACGGCGCAGCGGGCGGCTGCGCAGGAGCTCCTGCTGGAGTTTGGGCCACGTTGGTTTGGGTGGGAGCCGCGACCGTAGGGGAGCGGTTGGGCTCCGGAGCCGGCGCCGCCTCGATTTTAGCCAGCTCCGCCGCCGGCAGCAGTTTCAAGTCCCAGACCGCGCCGGGAGCGTTGGGCGCCACCGCCACTTCCTGCTTCGCGGTCTCGAAGCATTGCATTTCGATGACGAAATTCCAGTTCCCGTCAGCCAGGTTGCGAAACTCGTAGACGCCCTCCGCGTCCGTCACTGCCACGAATTTTTTGTCCCCCTGCGTTGCCGTCACGGTGGCGCCGGGCAACGGCAGCCCGCTGAACTTGACCACCCCATGCTGCTCGGACGCCCACAGCCCCGCCGCCAGCCACGCCAGCAGCCATAACCGGATTGCCTCCCTCATCGCATCGGCTCTCTGGGTATCATCATGGCCATACGCAGTCCTGTACGTCGCAGTTCGCCTGAAGTACGGTCTCTTCTCCTCACAACATAGACGCCGGTTGCGCCGATTTGTTTAGCCCTTCGCCGCATTTTCCATCGAAATCTTATGTTCCAGTACAGCACAGCCGCAGGAGTCAATTTTCAGACGGCCGTTCGACATGATCGATCACCATCACGTCCACCGGTCCTTTTACCGACTCCAGCTTCAGGCCGAGCTGTTCCGGAAGGGCGCTGAAAATGGGCTGGCTCATCGCATCGGACAACGCCGCGTCTGGGGGAGGCGGCGGCAGGGCGGGCGTCGCGGCATCGGGCAAAAAGTCCAGCCGGACGCTGAAGGTCCCTGTGACTCCGGTCCTGTCGGCCACCGTGCGGCCGAGCACCATCGAGAGCACCCGGATGAATTCGGCCATTGGAACCTTTCCGCCAAACATCCGTGCGCCTCCGCTCTCGAGTGCTACGGCCACGCTGCCACACGGCGCCAGCGGCACAGGGCCCGTTCCGGGCGGTGCCATGCGGCCGCCGGTCGGCTCTGGACGCGGCTCGGTGGAGTTCTGGCATTCCTCTTCCTTGGACGCTCTCAGCTTGGGCCCGTTCTTTGCTGCCGACAATTCGTAAATCGGCAGGTCCCGAGTTTCGCGATGATATCGGAGCTGGAAGCGGTCTTCCAGGAGAGTTTGCAGCGAGCGCATGACCTGGGCGCGGGGCGCGTCGTGCTCGGATTTTGCCTCGATCTGGTAATGATCGGAGCCGGTCCAGCCCGGTGCGTCTGCTATTTGAAAAGCTTGTAGGCTGTAGGCATTCTGGATCAGCAGTCTGACAGTCGCATCCGCCGATAACCGTCCGCCCGGCAGGGCACGAACGATCAGAATCGGGCGCGCGGGTGCCGGCTTGATCGACGCCACTTCGAATTTCGGTCTTTCCTCGGCTTGCGCCCGCGCCGCCGGCGCATGCAAAAATCCCACGGCCACCGGCATCGCGACCACCACAGCCACCACCGCGCCGATCAACGCCTTGCCCGCCGCACCCAACTCCCGCGGCGCCCATTCCCCCATAATCCGCTCGATGCGCCTCCGCAGGTTTCCTCCGCCCACGCCCGCCACGCACGCCAGCGGCGATTCCAGGTACAGCTTGCAGGCCGCCAGAATGCCTTCCGCATAAGCTTCCGGCTCGCCGCCCGATGCCACCACCTCCTCATCGCACGCCCGTTCCCGCTCCTCCACCAACCGCGCCCCGATCCACCACACCAGCGGATGGAACCAGAACAGCGCCTGCACCAGCATGTGCGCCGCCGCCCACAAATTGTCGCGCCGCCGCGCGTGGCACAACTCGTGCGCCAGAATGGCCCGCAGTTGCGCCGGCGTAAGCCGCTCCGCAATTCCCTCCGGCAGCAGCAGCACCGGCCGGATGATGCCGAAAATACCCGGCTCGATCGCCGCCGCCGATGTCCGCACCGGGACGGGAAACTCGATTTCCATTGGCCGTGCCGCCCGCACCAACGCGCGCAAGCCCCGCCAGCGCGCGTACCATCGCGCCGTCACCAACAGTGATCCGCACGCCCACAGAACGAATCCGACTTCCGCCCAGGGAACCGTCCGCCCCGGCACATGTGCCGGCATGTCCGTCTGCACCGGCTCCGCCAGCGCCTCCAATTGCAAAAGCACCGGCGCGGTCGCAACCGGCCGCACGCTCGTATGCGATCCCGCCTGCGAACCCAACGCCGCCAAAACCGCAAACGGCGCCAGAAACTTCAGCGACGCCGCCAGCCACACCCAATGCCGCGTCCGCGCATGATTCCCGCGCAGCGCCAGCGCCAGCAAAGCCGCGGCGGCCGCGAAGGCCGTCGATTGCCACACGTGGTTGGCGATCATTCCGCACTCTCCTTCTTCGACAGGCGCCGCAGCGCCTTCTCCGCCTCGTGGACGTCGTCAAGCGTCAGCTTCCCGGTTTCGATCAGGTGGGCCATCACCGGCTGGCTGCGCCCGCCGAACAGCCGCAGCAGTTCGTCGAGCAGGCGGCGCTCTGCGGAACGCCGCGAAACCGTTGCCTCGAAAATATGCGCATTGCCGATTTTCCGGACCCGCCGCACCGCTTTCTTCGCTTCCAGCCGGTAAACGGTGGTCTGTATGGTGGTATACGCCGGCCGGTCCTTCTCCGGAAAACGCTCCTGGATTTCGCGGATGGAGACCGGGCTACGTTCCCACAGCGCCTGCATGATGTGAAGTTCCAGCGGGGTGAATTTGGGTTGCGGCATCTACTATTCCTGTTTGAGATCCTACTACGCACGTTTCAGTTTGGCAAGGGTTTTTCGTAGCGCAAGCCTCCGGCTTGCTATGCCGGCTTCCAAGCCGGCATTCCGGACGATTCCCTACACCTGCCGCCCGCCCCTTACAGGCGTGCTACAGTTCGAGTGTGACCGGCTTCGAGGGGGTACATGCCGCCGCGGTCACGCCGCGCGGCCCGAAGGGTGACATCGATTTCGGCGCCTCCTTCGAGCTGATCGATTATTTTTCCAAAGCCGGCCTCAGCGGCATCGTGCTGTTCGCCTCCGAGGGCGAATACCCCGCGTTCACCGCCCAGGAGCGCTCGCGCCTGGTGTACCTGGCCGTCAAGCGCAGCCGCGTTCCCGTGCTCGCCGGCGTGGGCAGCGCCACGCTGGATGGCGCACTGGCGCTGGCGCGCGAGGCCGCCGGTGCGGGCGCGGCTGCCCTGCTGGTGCCGCCTCCGCACTTCTTCCGCTACGATCAGGACGATATCCGCGCCTTCTACGAGCAGTTTGCCGCCGAAGCCGGACGCGACGCCCGCCTGCTCCTCTACCATTCGCCGGAAACCAGCTCCATCGCGCCCGAAACCGCCGCCGCGCTGCTCGCCGGTGGCCGCTTCTGCGGCGTGGTGGATGCCGGCGACGGAGACGGGTCCTTCCGCTGTCTGTGCGGCAACGTTCTCGGCGGGGACGCCGCTCTGCTCGATGAGGCGCCGGCCAGCGTGGTTTCGGGTGCGGCGTGCGCGGCGCCGCAACTGGTCGTTGCGCTCCATCGTGCCCTCCGCTGCGGCGCCTCCGCTGAACCGCTGCGCGGCGGGTTGCGCGCGCTCCTCGAGCACGCCGCCGGCTTTCCGCGTCCTGCGCTCTGGAAGGCGTGCCTTGCTCTGCGCGGCGTAAAAACAGGCTACGCCACATCGCCCCTTTCCACACGCAAACAGCGCGAGATGGACGAATTCCGCCAGTGGT
This sequence comes from Bryobacteraceae bacterium, assembly GCA_035508655.1. Classification (GTDB taxonomy): domain Bacteria; phylum Acidobacteriota; class Terriglobia; order Bryobacterales; family Bryobacteraceae; genus DATGMB01. Next base: position 4,788 of record DATJMP010000183.1, on the reverse strand, counting down.
TCCCAGCCTGGCTTGCCGAATACGGAAAGATGTCGGCCAATGCGTAGCGCCGCCTGTCAGGCGGCAACGCCGGCGTCGTTGCCGGCATACCCGACCAGGCAGAAATACCGTCCTCGTAATCTGAAGGCCCTTGCCAGGGCTCTCGCCCTCGCCATCGCCTTCTGTCTTTCCGCCCTGTCGCAGACTCAGCTTGTCACTTTCCGTTCTCCCGTAGAAGATTCCCAGCAGCCCTACGCCGTTTATGCTCCCAGCCCGCTGGCTGCGGGAAGAAGATACCCGCTGGTGATCAGCCTTCACGCCGAGCACATCACGCATGCAATCAACCTGCGCCAGGTGCTGGGTCTCGGTCCCGACCCGCTCCCCGCGCTGCGCGATCCCGGCATGATCGTCGCCTGCCCCCTTGCCCGCGGCACCATGGGGTATGAGGGCATTGCCGAACAGGATGTCTATGGCGTTCTGGCCGATGCCGAGCGCCGCTTTCCCATCGATCCGGACCGCGTCTACCTCACCGGCATTTCCATGGGCGGCGCCGGCGCGCTCCGCCTCGCCCTCACTCGCCCCGACGTGTGGGCCGCGGTTGCCGTGGTTTGCCCCACCATCGCGCCCGATCTCGAACCGCTGGCCGCCAATGCTCTCAACCTGCCGATGCGCATTTTCTCCGGCGACGAAGACCCGGTTACACCCGTCGCCGTCGCCCGCGCCTGGCAGCGCCGCTTCCTCGATCTCGGCATCGCCGCCGAGTACATGGAGTACCCCGGCGTCGAGCACAATTCCTGGGTGCTCGCCTACCGCCACGGCGCCATCTTCGAATGGTTCGCCTCCTTCCGCCGCAACCGCGCGCCCGCCCGCGTCCGCTTCCGCACGGATTCCTACCGCTACCGCGCCGCTTACTGGCTGCGCCTCGACGGCCTTACGCCCGGCACGCCTGCCACCGTGGACGCGAAACGATCAGGCAACGACGTTTCCGTTCAAACCGCCGGCGTGGACGGCTTCACCTTGACCCTCGGCGAATCCGCCCGCCCGTCCGCTCCGCTGCGCATCACCATCGATCACGAGCTGCTGCGCGCGCGTCCGGCCGAAGCGCTTTCCTTCACGAAATTGGGGAACCACTGGCACTCCGGCCTGTCCACTCCCTCCGGCAAGCGGCCCGGCGCAGAAGGCCCCATTTCCTCGGTCTTCGACGGCCGGCAGATCTATGTCTACGGAACGGCGGGCGCCGGTGGCCCGCAGGATTTGGACGCTCGCCGCCGCGTGGCCGAAGAGGCCGCGGCGTGGTCGCAGCCCAGCGAGCCCCTCAACATCTCCCTGCCGGTGAAGGCCGATTCGGCCGTCACGCCTGCAGACCTTGCCGCAGCCGATGCCGTCCTGTTCGGCACCGCCGAAACCAACCGCCTCATCGCCCGCCTCGCACCGCAACTGCCGCTCGCGCTCGATCCCGGCGCCGCCGATTACGGCCTGGTCTTCGTCGCTCCGGTAGGCGAACGGCTCGTGCTGGTCAACTCGGGCCTGCCCTGGTGGAACGGCGATCCGCCCGCGCCCGCCGCTTCCTTCCTCCCCGCCCGCTTGCGCCTGCTACGCACATTCGGAGATTATGTACTGTTCAAGGGATCGCTGGCCAACGTAGTGGCCGCGGGCCGCTTCGACCGGGACTGGAAACTGCCCGCCGATGCTCGCGCCAAACTCGAGGCCAGTGGGACCGTGACCGTGCGCTGAAAATGACACCGGAACAATTCCGCCGTTATGGCCACCAGGCGATCGACTGGATCGCCGAATATCTCGAAAATGCCGGGCGCCTGCCCGTGCTTCCGCCGGTCGAGCCGGGCGAGCTCACCGATGCGCTGCCCCGCTGCGGCCCCCAGCGCGGCGAGCCCATGGAGACGATCCTCCACGATTTCGAGCGCCTCATTGTGCCCGCCATGACCCACTGGAATCACCCCGGCTTCCTCGCCTACTTCGCCAATTCCGCCACGCCCGAAGGCATCCTGGGTGAGATGCTCGCCGCCGCGCTCAACGGCAACGGCATGCTCTGGAAGACCTCGCCGGCCGTCACTGAGCTGGAGCAGGTGGCGCTGGGCTGGCTGCGGCACTGGAGCGGCCTGCCCGACACATGGTTCGGCCTGATCTACGACACCGCTTCGGTCGCCAGCATGCACGCCATCGCTGCCGCGCGCGAAGCCGCCGACCCCGAATCGCGCACTCGCGGCGCGCGTCCCGGTCTGGTGGTCTACACCTCCGAGCAGGCGCACTCGTCTATCGAGAAGGGCGCCATCGCTCTCGGGCTCGGCCAGGAGTATGTGCGCAAGATCTGCGTGGACGACGAATTCCGCATGCGCCCCGACGCGCTGCGCCAGGCGATTGAAGCCGATCTTCGCGCCGGGCTTCGGCCCTGCTGCGTTTCCGCCACCGTCGGCACCACTTCCACCACCAGCGTCGATCCGGTTCCCGCCATCGCCGAGATCTGCCGCGAGCACGGCCTCTGGCTGCACGTGGACGCCGCCTACGCCGGCTCGGCCGCATTGCTGCCCGAATACGCCTGGGCCTTCGAGGGCTGCGATCGTGCCGATTCCTTCGTCACCAACCCGCACAAGTGGCTGCTCACCCCCATGGATTGCAGCGTCTTCTATACCGCCCGGCCGGAAATTCTGAAGCGCGCCTTCTCGCTCATCCCCGAATACCTGCAGACCGCCGGCCACCCGCGGGCCGTCAACCTCATGGATTACGGCGTGCCACTCGGCCGCCGCTTCCGCGCGCTCAAGCTGTGGTTTATCCTGCGCTCCTACGGCCGCGAGGGACTGGCTGAAATCCTCCGCGGTCACATCCGTATGGCGCAGGAGTTCGCCGCGGAAATCCAGGCTGACCCGCGTTTCGAGCTGGAGGCCCCCGCGCGTTTTTCCGTGGTCAATTTCCGCTACAAGGGCAGCGACGAAGAGAACCGCCGCCTGCTGGAGCGCATCAACTCCACCGGCGAAGTCTTCCTCTCCAGCACCGTGCTGCACAACCGCTTCACTTTGCACCTCGCCGTCGGCAATTACGCCACTCGCCCCGAACACGTCCAGCGCGCGTGGCAACTCCTCAGCGAATCCGTTTAGCGTGCGAGCCGCATATTATGCGGCCCCTACGCGATGTAGGGGCCGGGCATGCCCGGCCCGCTTCTACGCTCTCCGCTCCTTACACCTCCCGCCGCCGCGTCCTTCCCAACAATTCTTCCGCCCGGTTCACCGCCTTGTCCTCTGCCTCTTCGCGCGTCGCTCCCACCGTCCGCGCCAGCGATGCGCCTGGAGAAACGTTATCCGCCTTGGCGTGCCATTCCGCACCCAGCCGGTAGCTGGCGATATTTACCGGCCAGCCCGCCAGCTCGATCTTCCGCTCCCGGTACTCCTCGGCATTCATGAGCTATCCTCGTGCCGCGCCTGCCGAGCCCCGTTCCACCGGCGCGCCCACCAGGTTCCCCCATTCCGTCCAGGAGCCATCGTAGTTGGTCACGTTTTCCAGCCCGAGCAGGTATTTCAGCACGAACCACGTGTGGCTCGATCGCTCGCCAATCCGGCAGTACGCAATCACCGGCTTGGATCCGTCAATACCCTGCCCGCCGTACAGTGCCTTCAGTTCGTCGGCGGATTTGAACGTGCCGTCGTCGTTGCACGCTTTCCCCCACGGGATGTTCCGCGCGCCGGGAATGTGGCCGCCCCGCTGGCAGGTTTCCGGCAGTCCCGGCGGCGCCAGCAGCTCGCCGCTGAATTCCTGCGGGCTTCGCACATCCACCATGGCCTCGGTCCGTCCCTCCGACGCCTTCTGCACCTGCGGCAGGAAGGCACGCAGGGAGAGGTCCGGCGGCTGAGCCTGGTAGTGCGTGGGCTTCACCTTCGGCGCCGTTTTGCTCAGCTCGCGCCCCTCGGCCAGCCACTTCTTGCGTCCGCCGTTCATCAGCCGCACATCGCGGTGGCCGTAGATCTTGGCCTGCCAGAATGCCCAGGCGGCGAACCAGTTGTTGTTGTCGCCGTAGATGACAAGCGTCGTCTCGGGCGTCACGCCGGAGCCCGACATCAGCTCCTCGAACTGCGCTTGCGAAAGGATGTCGCGCCGCAAGGTGTCGCACAGCTGGGTGTTCCAGGCCCACGCCAGAGCGCCCGGCACGTGGCCTTCGTCGTAGGCTTTCGTATCGACGTCGACCTCCACCACCCTCACGTTGGAATCGTTCGCATGCTCGGCCACCCATGCGGTGGAAACCAAAGCCTCCGGATGCGCGTAGTCTGCCATGATGGCCCTCCTTGAGATTTCAGGTTGAAGATTTCCCAATTATATCCGCGGCCGCTGCTCCGGCGGATTCGCGGGGCTGGCGGAAATGCCGCCTGTCGGGACCGCCTCGGCCCATGAAATGGGGCTCGTCGGCCGCCCGGGGTTGACCCGCTAGGGTGGGGAGGCAGCATGCCGCCCTGCCAAGGGCTGATAGGATGAAGGACGTGAAGCTTTTCGGTATTCTTTGTTGCTTTTCCGCCGGCCTGCTCGTGGCGCAGCCGGCGGCGGACCCCGCCGCGACCGCGCGCAAGGCGCTCGATTCCCTCCTGGGAGCCCGCTATTCCGAACTGAACCCGGTGTTTACGCCGGAGATGCAGAAGGCATTCCCCGATGCCGAGTTGGCCAAGCTGGGTGCGCAGATCAAATCTTTCGGATCGGTCAACAAGATCGACGATCCGGCCAGGCAGGCCGCCGGTCCGAATACCATCGTGGTCATTCCCGTCGAGTTCGCCAAGGAAACCATCAATTTTCGCTGCATCGTGAATAGCCGCG
>DATJMP010000182.1:0-5404 GCA_035508655.1 Bryobacteraceae bacterium | reverse complement strand
GCTTCGGTGAGCGCCGCCGAGTCCGGTGGTCCGGTAATCTTCTCTACCCGGCCCGATGGCGCCAGCGTGGCGCGGAACGCTGATTTCACGGAGGGGATCTTCCCGTACCGCTTCGGTGGCATGTCCGGGCGGCGGCATGGCTGGGGAGGCAACCAGATCGCACCGGCGCGATGGGTGATCGCGGTCCGGCATCGCGCCGGGTCGCTCGATGCCGCCGTCTCGAGCGAACGAGCGCGAAATCTGGTCACGTCTCTGGTTCTGATCGGGCTGCTGGGAGGCGCGGCCTGGGCGCTGGTCCGCTTTACCGCGCGCTCCCGGCGCCTGTCCGAAATGCAGTTCCGTTTTGCTGCCGGCGTATCGCATGATCTGCGCACTCCGCTCACCGCCATTCGCGGAGCCGCATTCAACATCGTGGACGGAGTGGTAACCCAGCCCGAGGGCGTCCGCAAATACGCGAGTCTGATCCTCCGCAATGCCGAAGAGCTTACGGCGATGATTGAGAACGTGCTCGCCTTCTCCTCTTCCCTGCGCCCCACAGCCGACGAGCCGCCGCAGACGTTCGCCGTCGGCGATCTGCTCGAACATGCGGCAGGCGTGATGGCGCAGGAGATCGAACAGACCGGCTGCCGCCTGGACGTGAACGTGGCGCCTGGACTGCCTCCGGTGGCGGGCGACCCGGCCGCGCTCGAGCTGGCCTTCCGCAACCTCATCGGGAACGCCATCCGCCATGGCGCCCAGGGGAAATGGGTCGGGGTCTCGGCAGCGCGGTGGAATGGGGGAGTCGAGATCCGCGTCTGCGACCGCGGCCCCGGCATTCCGGAGCGCGAACGCGAGAAGATCTTCGAACCGTTCTACCGCGGCGAGCAGACGCGCGTCCAGAGGATTCAAGGCACCGGTCTCGGTTTGAGCCTCGTCAGGAAGACCGTCGAAAAGCATCACGGCACCGTGACGGTGGACAACTCGCCCGCCGGTGGCGCGCAGTTCACGCTGCGCCTGCCCGCGGCTTCGGAGACGGTATGAAGTCTCGAATCCTGCTGGTCGAAGATGCTCCGGACGTGCAGATGGTCGTGGCGGACCTGCTGCGCGGCCACGGCCACGAAGTGGCGGTCTCGGGCGACGGCGATGAGGGTTTGCGGCTCGCCACCGGGCAGCAGTTCGATCTCATGATCCTGGACGTCATGCTTCCCGGGATGAGCGGCTTCGACCTGTGCCGCGCGGCGCGCGAGCGCGGCTTCGATGGCGCCGTCCTGATGCTCACCGCCCGCGCCCGGGTGGATGACCGCGTCGAGGGCTTGAGCACCGGAGCGGACGATTACCTGATCAAGCCGTTCGATTCCAGGGAACTCCTCGCGCGCGTGGGCGCCTTGCTCCGGCGGCTGGGAAAAACGCCTCTGACCCCGGTCTTGCAATACCAGTTCGGAGACGTCACGGTGGATTTCGAGCATCGCGAAGTGCTGCGCGCGGGCACTCCGGTGAGCCTCGCGGCGAAGGAGCTGCAGTTGCTCCGGCAACTCATCGATCATCGCGGACAGGTGCTCTCTCGCGAGCGCCTCCTCTCGCGCGTGTGGCATGACCAGCCGTTCATCGGCCCCCGCACGGTGGATGTTCACATCGCCTGGCTGCGGCAGAAGCTGGAAGAGAACCCGCAAAATCCGCGCCACATTCTCACGGTTCGCGGGGAAGGCTATTCCTTCGAGCCTTGACGCCTGGCGCGGTGCGTGCCGCCTGCCGCGGTCTCCGGTCCTGACGCGGAATTCCCGCCTTTCTGCTTGATCCGATTGGATGTATAATCGCTCCGATCGGAAGGGAACCCTGGGGCTGTTCTCTGGAAGGTGGAGCAAGATCTTCAGAACGGAAAACCAATCGGAATTCGGCCCGTCTTTGTGGCGCCGCCTGCGCCGCCGTTGTCACGGAGGGTTTCCGCGAATATCGCGTTGTGAAAGGATCACGATTATGTGCAAGTACTTCGCAGCCACGGCCGCTGCCGTGATGCTTTTGTTGCTTTCCGCGTCTGGCATCCATGCCGGCTTGCCGCAGGCTCCTGTATTCAACGGCACAAGTCTCACCGGATGGCATGTTCTGGGCGGGGCGGAATGGCGTGTCGATAACGGCGACATCGTCGGAACCGTCCGCAACGGCGCGGGCGGCTGGCTCGTGCTGGATCCCGTGTATGGCGAGGCCCAACTCGACTTGTCCTTCGAGTGCAAGAACTGTGAGCCGAGCGTGATGGTTCGGGGCGAGAAGAACGGAGACGTCATGAGCGGCGTGGATGTCGCCCTGTCCGGCAAGGACGTGGGCAGCATGTTCCGCGTCGGGCTGGACGGCCAGGGGAAGGTGGTCAGCCGCAAGCCCATGCCCTCGTTTGGCGGCGAGTTCATGCTCTCCACCGTACCTCCCAATTTCCTCATTACCGGCGGCTGCGCTCCGGTGCCCTGCGCCGGCATCAAGGATGCGCACGGCGGCGGAATCGGAACGCCGGGGTCCATGAACGGCGCCGTAAGCCTTGGACTGGTCCAGGGACAGGTCAACCGTCTCATGGTTTCGCAGGGTGGAGAGGTTTTGAACGGGACCTTCAATGGAGCGCGGCTCCATGGCGCCAAAATGGACGGCGGGAAGCCGTACGGCCAGATTGCCTTGCACGTAGCGGGTCCTGATGGCGCCGAGCTTCGCATCAAAAAAGTGGAAGTCACGGATCACACCGGCAGGAAAGCCGGCCTCGCTGCGGAGGTTACTTCGCCGGAGTACCAGCCGCATGTGTTGACCGATCTTTTCTACGCGGAGGGCGCCGCGGTGGGCGACATCAATCGGGATGGCAAAATGGACGTCGTCGCCGGCGCATTCTACTATCTTGGTCCGGACTTCAAGGAAGCGCGCGAGATCTATCCGCCCGCCACAATCGCTGTGGCCGGAGCCGAATATCCGGGCGGTCCGCCCGTGCCGCAATCGGGCGCCATCACGCACGGCAACTATCCCCCTTCCTTCATGTCGTGGGTGCGGGACTTCAATGGTGACGGATGGCCGGATGTGCTGATGGTGATGTCCTTCGGTCCGCGGCCGACGTTCTCCGCGCACCTTTTTATCAACCCCAAGGGCGAACTCCGCCACTGGGACAATTACCAGGTGGTTCCGCTCATTACCAATGAAGCCAACCAGTTCGTGGACGTGGATGGAGACGGGAAACCGGAGCTGACCGGGCAGTTGGCCACGCGCGCGGATTGGTCGGATGCGCAGGTCGGATATTGGAAGCCGGACTGGTCGGACCCGACGAAGCCCTGGCAGTTCATCGCGGTTTCCGACAAAGGCCGGTGGAGCGGCCACGGCCTCGCGGCCGGTGACGTCAACGGCGATGGAAGAATGGATATGATTTCGCCCGCCGGCTGGTGGGAGCATCCCGCCGAGGCGACGACGGGCCCGTGGAAATACCACCAGGCGCGGTTCGGCAATGGCGGCGCAGAGATGTTCGTGTACGACGTCAATGGCGATGGTATCCCCGATATCGTCACCAGCCTCGCCGCGCATGGGCCGGGGCTGTCGTGGTTCGAGCAGAAGAAGGACGGCACGTTCCAGGAGCACCTGATCATGGGCGCGCCGACCGTTCCTTCGGACCAGCGCAAAAACTGGGAAGAGACTGACAAGAGCGTGGCCTTCACCGAATTGCACTCCATGAATCTGGCCGACATGGATGGAGACGGGCTGAAGGACATTGTCACCGGCAAGCGGTGGTATTCGCACGGCTACCGTTACGACGAGGAGGACGACGTCACGGACCCCCCGGTGGTCTATGTGTTCCATCTGAAGCGGACCGGCGGCCAGGTGGAATGGGTGCCGCAGTTGATCAGCAACCGCCAGGACGCGGCGATTCAAGTCGCGGTGGCGGATGTGGATGGCGACGGCAAACTTGACTTGGTGGCCTCGGGCCGGAAGGGCACGACAATCTTCTTCCATAAAGCCCAGGAAACCCGGGTCTCCACAGTGAATCCGGCGATCCTTCCGATCGTCATCGGTGGCGCCACCGCCCTGGTGCTGCTGTTTGGAGCCCTGTTCTATTCCCGCCGCCGTGGCAGAAAGGCCGCGACCCACGCGGCAGCCGGGTAGCGGGAATCAGGAACCATGAACGGCGGCCCATCGGCATTTTGTTGGCCGATGGGCCGTCGCCCGCTACTTTTGATGTAAGATTCTGGTTTGCCCAGGCCCCTTGAGAGGAGGGATTCCGAATGCGTCTGAACCATCGTTTCACCATTGCCGCCGCCATACTTGTGCTCTGCCCAGTGCTGAGCAATGCCCAGGACGAAAGCTCCCGCAAGATCGCGGGCGGAGGTGTCTCCGTCCCGGGGTGGACCGGGAAAATCGATCCCAATGAACAACAGCAGGGGCGGACAATCAACGATGCGAAATTTGCCAAAGAGGGCGGCGCATTCCACGTGGTCACAGGTCCGGCTGTCACCTACTGGAATCCGGCGAACCAGGCCTCAGGCTCGTACACCGTCAAAGCCACCTTCAACGAGCCCAAATACATGAACCTGAACACGCATCCCCACCCGTATGGGATCGTCATCGGCGGGACCGGTATGGGAAGCGGCTCCGAGAACTATCTCTATTGCGCCGCCTATGGCAACGGCACCTTCATTGTGCGCGGCTTCGGCCCCGAAGCGTTTCAGGTGAACGGACGCCGCGGTGAGGCCAACGCCGCGGTACACAAAGCGGAGGGGGTTGGACAACCGGTCACCCAGGAGATCGCGGTCTCCGTCACCGGTAGCAAGATCGAATGCTCCATCAACGGAACCGTAGTCGGCAGCTATGACAAAACGGCTGTCGTCAGCTCCGGAAAGCTAGCCTCCACCGATGGCGTCTATGGGCTCCGCTTCGCCCACAATACCGAGGTGCTGGTCACCGGCTTGAGCCTGGTAAAGCACTAGATCCTCGACCGGACAATTTCATTTCTTATCCGGCAGGACCGCTCCTTTCCGTCGCCGCTCCGATCCGAGCCGCGACTGAAAGGAGCGGTCCTTGAAAGCAAGGTCAGCGCACTAGCTGGCTGTTGCCTGCCGCGGGCGGAATTCCGGACCGCCGACGTTACCGCGACGGGTGGTAGTTCGGATATGGTGGCCGCTGGCCGTAATTCACGGGATTTTTCTTGAGTTGCTCCAGCGCCACTTCCACCGCCTTCTCCAACTGCGGGTCGTGTCCTTCGCGCACCAGCTTGGGGTTCATCTCCACTTCATAATCCGGCGACACACCGTGGTTTTCCACGTCCCATGCCCCATCCAGGTTGTAGAAGGCAAGATCGGGAGTGCCCACGGAGCCGCCGTCGATCAGGTCGCCCGGCCCGGTGTAGTGGCCCACCAGGCCGCCCCACGTCCGCATGCCCACCAACGGGCCCAAACCCGATTTACGGAACATCCAC
>DATJMP010000181.1:0-9516 GCA_035508655.1 Bryobacteraceae bacterium | reverse complement strand
GGTGGCCAGCATGGTGAGATCGAGCCCGTGGCCTTCGCTCAACCATCCGCCGGATGACGCGATGGACTCCAGCCGCTCCTGGTGTCCTACGGCGACGCGCCGCATCACTTTCCAATCCCAGAAGGGACAGAACGTGCTCGTCCAGGCATTGCAGCCCAGTGCCGCAAACGCTTCGCCGAGCAGCAGCATGTTGGCTTCGGCCACCCCGGCGTTCAGGGCGCGGCGCTGATCTGCGAATGCGACACCGGCCTCGAGCCCGCTCGTGCTCGCCAGGTCGGAGTCGATGGATACGATGCGCGAATCCCGCGCGAACACTTTCATTGCGCCGGTGACGATATCGGAAGCACTGTATTGCTTTTTCGGATCGATCTGGGGAAGCAGGTCCGGATTGTAACGGATGCGCTTGTCGCGCGGCGGTACCCGGCGGGTCACCACCGGCCCTATCACTTGCGAGTAATCGGAGGAATCGAGGTGCATTTCACTCGCGCGTGCCGCCAGCGCATCGCGAACGCCGGCGGTTTCCAACTGCTCGCCCAGACGCTCGAAATATGACCGGAACTCCTCCACGCGGCGGCTCCGGAGCTCCTGTTGCAGCGCCATTTCCTGCTCCAGCAGGCTTTCGGAAGCCACCACCTTGTGCTTATTCAGGAAATCCGAAAGAGCCCCGTGGCCCTTCGTGCTGTGGCAAACGATGGCCGTGGGCTTGCCGTTCCGCGGACCGAAGCGAAACGATTCCAGCGCCGTATAGACGCCGTCATATGAGGTGGCGTCCGCGCTGTATACCTGCCAGTTGAAGGCCTGGAAAACGGCTTCCAGATTCGGCGTTGGGAACGCCATGCGGTTGTGCGCGTCGAGTTGGCCGCCGTTCTGGTCGACGAGCAGGCAGAGGTTGTCGAGATGCTTCTGGCCGGCGAACATGACCGCTTCCCAGATCGGCCCTTCCTGCAACTCGCCGTCGCCGGTCAGACAGTAGGAATCGAAGCACGGACCGAGTTTGCCTGCGATGGCGAACCCCTGTGCCACGCCGAAGCCCTGCCCCATGGGGCCGGTGGCGATGGGGATGCCCGGCAGGATCGGCCCGGGGTGCCCGTTGAGAATACTGGTGTACGACCGCGAGTTGCGCAGTACGCCGCGGTCGAAGTAGCCGATTTCGGCGTAGATCGAAGCCAGCGCCGCCACGGCGTGCCCCTTGCTGAGCACGAACGTGTCCTGCCCCACGCGCGTAGGATTTTCAACCTCAAGGTCGAGGAATCCGCCGTAATAAAGCGCCACGAGCGGGACGGTGGCCGAGAAGGCGCCGCCGGCGTGCAGGCCCTGGTCCACCGCGTACCGGCACTGCTCCAGAATCAGGAGCCGGATGTCCGAATCTTTGATGGCCAGGAGCTTGAGAATCCCCTGGCTCAGCGCATAGCCGGGCTTTTCTAACAGAGCGGAACGTCTCTTTCCGCTGTGCGCCAGCGCGGGGGCCGCGCCGCTGTCAACGATCGCTGCGATTGTCTTTTTTTCCACTTCCTCCCTCCAACTGCCTCGGCTGGCGCCGCGATTGATGCGAGCCATTATTACACAGTTGCCTTACTTCCGCCGGGGCACCCAACACGTGCCGCGGTTGGTCGGAAGGGCGATGTCGAGGGCGCCATCGCTGTTAAGGTCCAGCGCGATGAATTTGCGAGCTCGCGCCCGGACCGTTGTGGATCAGTTCCGGCACGAACTCCGCGCCGCGAGGAAGTTCTTGTTGCGCACCGCCCAGTGCCAATACAAACCAGCGGACCGAAGGGATCGGGATCGGTATAGCTGTCTGCTTGCGACCAGCAGCGAGTTGTAAATGGTCCATCGAATGGGATAGAGTCTCCGGATAACAGGAGATGCTCTATCCATGAACCTCTCGCGAAGACGGTTTCTGGGCCGCAGTGCCTGCGCGATCGCCGGCGCCGCAATTTCCACGACGGTTCAGGCAAGCCCCCTGAATCAGCCGCTCGGCTTTCAGTGCTTCGAGATCATTCCGTACCTCACCAAGGACTGGAAGGGGACTTGGGCGAAGATGGCCGGCTTTGGTTACAACTTCGTCGACCTGGTGACGTTCTCGGCGACCCCCGAGTTGGCGAAGCTCACGCCAAAGGAGATCCGCGGGGCGATCGGGGATGCCGGGCTCGGCGTCACCAATTGCCATTTCTTTTACCAGGATTACACTCAAAAGTTTGACCAGACCATGTCCGCCGCGCATGATCTCGGATTGAAGACGATGGTCTGCCGGTTGGCCCCGCAGACGAAGACCGCCGACGACTGGAAAAGAATGGGCGAGCAGTTGAACGTGATCGGCGCCAAGGTGCAGAAGGAAGGCTACCTGCTCGGCTATCACAACCACGAGATCGAGTTCCTGCCCGTGGACGGGCAGGTCCCGTACGACATCCTGATGGCCTCCACCGATCCCCACCTGGTGAAATTTCAGATCGACGTCGGCAACCTGACGTTCGGCGGCGCCGATGCAATTGCCTATCTCACCAAGTACGGCAACCGCTGCTTCGCCCTGCATGCCAAGGATTTCGTGAAGGGCAAGGCGAGCGTGCCGGTGGGGGCGGGAACGCTCGACTGGGACACGATCTTCGCCCTGGCGGAGAAGGCGGGCATCAAGAGCTACGTCGCCGAAGTGGGCGCCTACGGCATTCGGGCCCTGAGCGGCGCGCCGCTCGAGCCCAGCCCGCTCGACGTGCTCGAGTCATTCCGCCGCAGCTACGTCTTCCTGCACGATTTCAAAGATAAGCCTCGCGCGGCTCCTCGGAATGATGGAAGGTCTCCAGTGTAGTGAACTACCGGTCTGTTCCCTATGGCACGCCGTTGCCTGGTTTGCGGTTGCTGGTTTGCCGCCTGTCTGCTACTGGTCGGGTGTTCGAGACAGCCCGGTCCGGAAGTCCAGCGGAGTGCGTTGCCCGCGATACCGAAACTGGATCTGGGGAGCTACCGGCCTGAGCTCCGCGCCCAGGTCCAAAAGGCCCTGAAACAGCTCCAGGCGAAGCCTGAGGATCCGGAAGCGAATGGCCAGATCGGCATGCTGTTTCACGCCTTCGAGCAGCTCGATTCAGCGGAAACCTTCTACCGGCGGGCACGCATGCTCGATCCCGCCGGCTCGCGGTGGGCGTACTATCTGGGCCTGGTGCTCGCGCTCACGGGCAAGAATGAAGATGCAGCGGCCAATCTGAGGGACGCCATCCACCTCGATGCGGCGTATGTGCCTGCCCAGCTTAAGCTGGCGGAAGTGTTGCTCGGACTTGGGCGGCTCGATGAAGGCAAGGATATTTGCCAGTCGATTCTGAAGAACAGCCCGCAGGTTGCGCCCGCTTATTACTGGCTGGGGCGCATAGCTTCCGCGGCCGGTCAGGCGGGCGAGGCGTCGGAGCAATATCGGAAGGCCTGCGAGCTATGGCCAACTTATGGAACGGCGCATTATGCGCTGGCACTCCTCGACGAGAGAGCCGGGCGTAACGAGGAGGCGCGGCGCCATATGGATGCCTATCGAAAATACAAGGCAGACAGCGACCCTCAGCCTGAAGATCCATTGCTCGAAGCCGTTCGTTCCCTGGATAATTCGGCGCTGGCGCACCTGATGAAAGGCGTGGAGCTCGAGAATGCGGGCCGGATCGGGGAGGCGATCGCAGAGCATGAGCAGGCGGTCCATGATGACCCCAAACTGGTCCAGGCACATGCCAATCTGATTGCTCTGTATGGCCGCTCGGGCCAGCCGGAGAAAGCCGAGCTGGAGTATCGGGCCACGATCGCGATCAACCCGAATCTGCCGCAGAGCCACTACGATTATGGGGTATTCCTTGTCGGCCGCCAACGTTTCGCGGAAGCCGAGACTGCGTTTCGCAAAGCTCTCCAAAGCAGCCCCAATTACGCTGAGGCGCATAGCAACCTCGGCGCCATGTTGGAGCGGAAAGGCAGTCTGGATGAGGCCCTGCGGCAGTATCAGGCCGCCATCGACGATAAACCGAACTTCCGGGAGGCCCACTATCAGCTCGGTCATCTCCTGCTGATACAGCATAAGACCGCCGCGGCGATCGCGCATCTTTCCCAAACCCTCACGCCCGAAGACGCGGAGACGCCTCGATTCCTGTACGTCCTGGGAATCGCATACGCGGAAGCCGGCGACTTCGCCGCCGCGCGGCGCACCTTGGAACAGGCGGGCGAACGGGCGGCGGCAATGGGGCAGGAGCAACTGTCCGCGGCAATCCAGGGGACTGTGGCCAAACTGCGGCAGCGGGGTATTGAGTGAGGTCCTCCACGTGAGGGTTTCCGGCCCCATCACGGCTGCCGTACTCTTCACTTCTTTCATGCTGCTCTCGTGCTCCCGGCCCGGATCACCGTCCAGGCCGGCATTTCGCGAAGTGGCGGCGGAAACGGGTCTGCGTTTCCGGCACTTCACCGGCGCGACCGGGAAGTTCTTTCTGCCCGAGATCATGGGATCGGGGGTCGCGCTCCTCGATTATGATGGCGATGGCGACCTGGACGTCTTCCTGGTGGACGGCGCCATGCTCGAGCCTGGGGGAACGCCGCGGTTCCCGCCCGCGCCAGGATCGAAGCCTGGCAACCGGTTGGTCCGCAACATGCTGAGCGAGACCGGCAAACTGGAGTTCGTGGATGTAACCCAGGAGGCCGGCCTCGCCCTCACCGGCTATGGAATGGGCGTCGCGGTCGGGGATTATAACAACGACGGGTACCCGGATCTGTACGTCACGAATTTCGGCTCCAACGTGCTTTACCGCAACAACGGCAACGGCACCTTCACGAATGTGACGAACGAAGCCGGCGTTGCGGACAGCGGCTGGAGCACCAGCGCCGCTTGGGTTGACTACGACCGTGATGGCCGACTGGATCTCTATGTTGCGCACTATCTCGACTTCACCATCCCAGGCAACGTAGAGTGCACTGATGCTACAGGCAAGCGGGACTACTGCGCGCCGGGCGCGTACAAGCCCGTGCATGGACGCCTGTTCCGAAACCTGGGAAATGGGAGGTTTCGGGACGTGACGGAAACCGCGGGAATTGGATCCGCCCTCGGGGCAGGACTCGGGGTAGCCTGCGCGGATTTCAACGGGGACGGCTGGCCCGATATTTATGTGGCCAACGACGGATCCGCCAACCTTTTGTGGCTCAATAATGGAAATGGAACGTTCCACGAATCGGCGCTGCTCTCCGGGGCCGCGTATGCCGCCGAGGGTATCGCGCGCGCCGGCATGGGCGTAGCGGTGGGCGATTTCGATGGCAGCGGCCGCGAGAGTATCTTCGTAACCAACCTGACCCGCGAAGGAGCCACCTTATTTCGGAACGACGGCCCCAGCGGCTTCACGGATGCCTCGACACAGTTCGGTCTCTATCTGCCGACGTTTCCCTATACCGGGTTCGGAGTGCAATGGTTCGACTACGATAACGACGGGCGGCCGGATTTGTTCGTCGCGAACGGAGCGGTGACCATTGTCGAAAGCCTGCGCGGGGAGCCGTATCCGTTCCATCAACGCAATCTCTTGTTGCACAACGAGGGCTCCCGCTTTCGGGAGATGAGCGCGGAAGCGGGTCCGGCCTTTGCTCTTTCCGAGGTCGGCCGGGGAGTTGCTTTCGGCGATATCGACAACAACGGCACAGTCGACGTTGTAGTGGCGAACAATAATGGACCGGTTCGCCTGTTGTTGAACGACGCGGTGCCGCGCGGCCATTGGCTCGAAGTGCGCCTCGAAGGCGTGAAATCCAATCGCGACGGCATCGGCGCGAAGGTCACGGTGCTGCGTCCCGGCCTGCCCCCTCTTTTGAGGCGGGCCCACACCGACGGCAGTTACCTGAGTTCCAGCGACATACGGGTCCATTTCGGGCTGGGAGAAGCGCGGCAGGCAAGCGTGCTGGTCGAATGGCCGGACGGCCTTCAAGAAGAGTGGTCCAATGCCAAAATCGATTCTCTGATCGTCCTCCATGAGGGCACCGGGCGACCCCGTTAGAGCACTCGCCGCTTTAGCGGTCCGAAGCGATCACGACTGTGCGCGGCCACTGCGCATTGTCCTCGCGATTGCTGATGCGCCTCTCGCGCATCTCCTCGCGCGTTGGCTGAACCTCGCCGCCGGCGTTGATCGCCCGCGAAACCAGCACATGCTCGCCCGGCGCCGGCTCTCTCCACGGCATTGACCAGAGCACCCAGGCGGCATCGCCGGCGCGCTGCTCGATCGTCGCCCGGAGCCAAGGCCCACCGTCGATCTGAATCTCAACCGCACGGATACTCGTGGGCCCGCCCCAGGCCGCGCCCGCGATTTTGTACTCGAAACGCCCGCCGGCCCGGCGTCGGGTCACACGCGCTACAACCGATTTCAGGTTGTTTCGTGATATGGAGCTGTCCAGCCAGATCGTACCTTCCGGAGATGTTACGGCGCGAAGGCTCTGATAATTGCGCGCCTTCTGACGGCCCTCGTAAGGCCGGTCGATAACTTCGATCCTCGTCAGCCACTTGATTTGCGACATGCCGTACCAGCCAGGCATAACCAGGCGCAGTGGAAAGCCATGCTCCGCCGGCAGCAGCCCCCCGTTCATGGCGAACGCCAGGAGATGCAGCGGGGCCATCGCATCCTGAAGATAAAGACTCCAGCCGTGCGGAGACGGATAAGTAGCGTTGCCCGCCTCCCATTTCGGATCTGGCTCGGAGTCCATCCCCAGGAACACAACTTCGCGCGCCTCCGGGTTCGGCGTGCACTCCTGCAGCACATCCGCCAGGCTGACGCCGGACCAGGCGGCCGTGCTGATGAGGCCATTCATGATCCGAGGATCACCGAAGTTGCCCGAGCATTCTATCGTGGAAATTAAGGTCTTTTGACGAGGCCGTTTGCGCAGATCGTCGAGCGAAAGCTCGGCCGGATGCTTTACCAGTCCGCCGATTCGGAGGCGCCACGTGGCAGCGTCAGCCTCGACGGTTTTCGTCTGGTGAAACGCGAAGAATTCCGGGGTGGGCGTCGTCACCGAGGTCAGCCGCCGCAGGTCGAACGATTTTACCCGGGGATTCGCCTCCTCGGCGTCGGCTGCGAAGTCCGGCGCATAGTCCGCGAACTGAACCAGTTCTTCTTCCGGGGCAAGCGCAAGAGCCCGCCCCACGCACGCCGCGGCCGATTCAAGAAATCCGCGCCGGGACCAGGCCATTGCTTATCTCCAGTTCCGAGGGCCTCGGCCACGGCTGGGCCCTGGGAACTCGCTCTATCAATTGGTGCCCGCGGGTAGCGCGAATGCGATGTAGGCTCCACGAACCTGCACCGCAACATATTCGCGGCCGTCCACTTCGTAAACGGCCGGTGAACCTTCGGCGCCATCCGGGAGGGCCTGCGTCCAGAGGATCTTGCCCGTTTCCTTGTCGAAGGCGCGAATTTTCCTCTCGATGGTGGCCTGGAACATCAGGCCTCCGGCGGTTATCGCCAGCCGGGCCTTCGGCCCGTGCACCTTGAGGATGCCGAAGTTATTCCCAGGCGGATCGACGCCCACGGCCTCTCCATCCGGCACCTGCCACTTGATCGTGCCCGTGTTCAGATCATAGGCGGTAATGTGCGAATACGGGGGCTTCACGTGCGCCGGCATCATTCCATAGGCCGTGTACTGGCGGGGCGGGGCGTCCACGCCCTCCGGATAGGACGGCGGTGGGCTGGCGGCGCGTCCGCCGCCGGCCGGCGTGCCTGGAGTCCGTAGGAACGCAAGCAGCGCATTCATGTCCGTGTCGCTCATGTCGGCAAACGTCGGCATGATGCCTTTGCCGTCACGAATCGTGGAACGTACGGTTTCCTCGCCCAAGCGGTTCACCACTGCCACCAGCGCGGGCGCGCCGCCTGCCTGCCCGCCAAGATCGGCGCCATGGCACATCTGGCAAGCCCGCGTATACAGGGTGTGGCCCTGCTGGGCAGCGGCACTCGCCGCCGCTGTGCCGCGCCCCTCGGCACGGCCGCCCGCCGGCGGCCGCCGGATGAGCATCAGGCCATCGACGGGATCGCCGCCGACAGCCGTCGGCCCGTACAACGAGGCGCCGATGTACTTGGCGGCCTCCGTCGGCGAGTTGTAGTAGCGCTCCAGCGCCGGCTGCGTGTAGGAAATCACATATGCTTCGCCGGTGGTTGGATCGCCCGACGTCCCGAACAGATTCGCGCCGCCCGAATGCCCCGGCATCTGGATCGTGAAGTACTCGGTGCTGAAAGGCGTAAACATGCCGTCATTACGAGCCTTCGAGAGGATGTCCAGCCACCTCTTGCGTTCTTCGGGAGTCAGGATCCGGTCGTCGACATCGGCCGCTGTGTACCTCTGCCGCTCATACGCGGGCGGCTTGGTGGGGAACGGCTGCGTGGGCGAGAGCTTCTCTCCGGGCATGCCGTCCGTCGGTACCTTCCGCTCCTCGATCGGCCAGATGGGCTTGCCGGTCGCGCGGTCCAGCACATACAGAAAACCGCTCTTGCTCGCCTGCGCGACGATATCGATGGCGCGGCCGTTCTGGTGAATGGTGGTCAGGATCGGCGCGGGCACCAGCTCATATTCCCAGACATCGTGGTGCACTGTCTGGTAGTGCCACAAGCGCTTCCCGGTACGCGCGTCCAGCGCCAGGAGGGAGTCGGCAAACAGAGTATTGCCGGGCCGGTCGCCGCCCCAGAACTCATACTTCGGCGTGCCAGTCGGGATGTAGACGATGCCACGCTTCGTGTCCACGCTCATTTCACCCCAGTTAGCCGCACCGCCAGTGTAAGTCCAGGCGTTCTTCGGCCACGTGTCGTAGCCGTACTCGCCGGGGTGGGGAATCGTATGGAAAACCCACGCCAGCGTGCCGGTCACCGTATCGAAAGCCCGGATATCGGCAGGGGGCGTACCGTAAGCTTCACCTAGGGACGACCCCAGGATAAGCAAATTCTCGAAGACTTGGCCGGGGCTTCGTGTCCCCATGGAGGAGGCGGCCATGGGACGCGTCATGCCGGTTTTCATATCGACCCTTCCGTTGAGACCGAACGTCGGCACCGGGTTGCCCGTCTTCGCGTCGATCGCCTGGATGTAGCCATTGACCTGAACAAAGATGCGCCGGTCGGAACGATTCTTGCTTTCCCAGTAGTTCAGGCCGCGATACGCGCTGAGCCCCCCCACGCCGCCGCGGCCGCCGGCCGGAGGCGGTGGAAACTTGTGTTCCCAGATTTCCCTGCCCGTGGTCGCATCAATCGCCACCAGGCTGCCATTCTTGGCCGCGCCGTACAGGGTCTGGTCCACTACGATGGGAGCGAAAGTATAGCCGATCTGATCGCCCGTTTCGTACTTCCAGGCCACCTCAAGTTTGCTGACATTAGACCGGTTGATCTGAGTCAGCGCCGAATAGTTGTCGTCTTCAGGTGAACCGCCGAAGGTGGTCCACCTTGTGTACGGCTTTTGAGCCGCTGCCACGCCCGTCAGCAGGACCAGGCAACCCAGGGCCGCTGCGACCCGCATTGAAGAATCAGCCACCGGAGTTCTCCTCTCCTCTTCTTGGCCCGCAACCCC
>DATJMP010000180.1:0-14694 GCA_035508655.1 Bryobacteraceae bacterium | reverse complement strand
AAAGCTCATGTCAAACGGGCTGGTGGAGGAATCGCCGCGGCGGGCGCCGGAGGACGATCCGCGCCGCCGCTATTACCGGCTCACCGCCGGAGGCCGAGGCGTGTTGAGCGCCGAAGTGACGCGGCTGGAAACCGTGGTGCGGGAGGCGCGGGTACATCTGCGCACGGCGCCGAGGAGGGCGTCGTGAGGCGGCGGCTGTACCACGGCCTGGTGCGAATGCACCCGCCGGCCTTCCGCCGCGAGTTCGGCCCCGAGATGCTTTGGATCTACGACCAGGCGGCACAGGAAACGGGCGGCGCGGCGCTGTTTCTGGACGCGCTGATTTCGCTGGCGCGCCAATGGTTGCTGCGCTCGGGCTGCTGGAAAATTCTGGCGGCGGTGGCCGGCGGGGTGGCGCAGGTGAGTTTCGCCGGCGCGCTGATGCACGGCGTGAGGCGGTTCCAGACGACAGCCGCCCTGCCTCCGGAACTGGGGGGGCTGATGCGCCTCATTGTCCTCGTCACGGTAGGATTGCTTGCCGCCGTCATGTTCCTGGTTTTCTGGTGGCGGATGCTGTCGCGCCGCAAGGGGGCCTAAAGTGCTCGAACTCCGCCATGTCACCAAACGCTACCCCGGCACCACGGCGGTGAAGGACGTTAGCTTTGCCGCGCGGCGCGGCGAGGTCACCGGCTACCTGGGGCCTAATGGCTCCGGCAAATCGACCACGCTGAAAATGATCACCGGGCTGATCGAGCCGACCGAAGGCGAAATCCTTTTCGACGGCGAGCGTATCCAGCGCGATCCTATGGCCTATCGCCGGCGGCTCGGCTACGTTCCGGAAGAACCGCACCTGTATCCGCACCTGACCGGCGCCGAATACCTGGAAATGGTGGGGCAGTTGCGCGGGCTGCCGCCGCGCAGGCTGGCAGAGAAGATCGATACGTTCCTGCGGCTGGTTTCACTCCACGAGGATCGCTACGTCCCGATTTCGTCGTATTCGAAGGGGATGCGGCAGAAAGTGTTGCTGGTGGCGGCGCTGCTGCACAACCCCGATCTGGTACTTCTGGACGAACCGTTTTCCGGACTGGACGTGAATTCCGCGCTGGTGCTGCGGGCTCTCATCACGGAACTGGCGGCGCGAGGCAAGACCGTTCTGTTCAGCTCACACGAACTGGAAACGGTGGAGCGCGTTTCGGCGCGCGTGATCATTCTGCACAAGGGGCGGGTGGTGGCGGACGATTCCATCGAGCGGTTGCGCGCGCTCATGTCGCTGCCCAACCTGGAAGGCATATTCGCGCAGCTTGCCGTCGAACAGGATACAGCCGGCATCACGCGGCAATTCGTGGAATGCATGGAGGCATAAATGCCCGACGAGCGCCGGCAGTTTCTGGTCCTGTACCGCGATTTTCTGCGACGCATCATCGACCTGGATCTGCTGTCGGCGCGCGGCGAGATCGAGAAACTGCTGGTGCAGTTCGCGGCCATCCTGGCAGCTTTCAATTTCACTTTCATGGTAGTGGTGGGGCCGAAGTACCTGGGGGCGATGCCGGGTGCGCACCGGACGTCGATGCGCGGCGAGCTGGATTTCCTGGTGGCGACGACCATGACGGTCGCGGGACTGTTCGCCGTGCTGGCGTGGAACGCCGTACTGCCAGACCGCCGCGACGCGCTGATCCTCGGCCTGCTTCCGGTGCGGACGCGAACGGTGTTTGCGGCCAAAGCGGCGGCGATTGCCAGCGTGCTTGCCGGCGCCATTTTCGCGCTGAACGTCTTCAGCGGCTTCACGTACCCCTTCATTGCATTGCCGGCCGACGCGGGCGCGCTCGCGGCGGCGCGATCATTTGCCGGATACTGGCTTGCCATGGCGGCGAGCGGACTTTTCGTCTGCTGTGGGCTGTTCGCCATCGAAGGGCTGGCGGCACTGGTTCTGCCGTACCGCCATTTTCTGGGAGCATCGAGCTTTCTGCAGTTGGCGGCGTTCTTCACGGTTTTGACCGCCTGGCTGCTCCAACCGCCGGGTGCGCCGCCGTGGCTGCCGTCGTCCTGGTTTTTCGGCCTCCAGCAGCAATGGAGCGGCGCAGTGCCGTTCCACCCGCTGGCGGGCCGCGCGCTGGTCGGGTTGCTCTGCGCCTGCGGCGCTGCGGTGCTCGCGTTCGGGCTCGGCTACGGCCGCAGTTTCCGCAAAATTGTGGAACAGCCGGACATCCTGCCGGCGGCGCGACGCCGGCTGCCCCGCCTGGCGCACGCCTTTCTGCGCCGGCCGATCGACGGCGCCATCGTCCTGTTCACGGCGCGGACCATTGCGCGCAGCCGGCAGCACCGGCTGTACCTGGCTGCCTATACCGGGATCGGCCTGGCGGTGGCCTTCGCCTATGCCCGTGATCTTCTATATGGCTCTAGCGATCCCTACGCGCGGACGCTGGGGCTCGTGTGGAACCGGCCCAACTTCCCGCTGCTCATCGGCGGCCTGGCGCTGGTCTGTTTTGCGGTGCTGGGAACTCGCGCCATTTTTTCGCTGCCCGTGGCACTGGGCGCGAACTGGGTCTTCCGGCTGACGGAAGTAGTGCCGCCGGGAGCCTATTTTCGAGCGGTGCGCAAGGCACTGACGTTGACGGCCGTGCTGCCGCTCGGTGCGGCGGCCGCGGCGGTGTATTTTGCAATCTGGCCGGCGCGGCCTGCAGCGGAGCACATGCTCGTGATTTCTATGGCCGCCGCCGCGCTGGTGCATGGGGCCCTCGATCAGTTCCGCAAGGTTCCGTTCGCCTGCTCATATCTGCCGGGCAAGGCGAACCTGCACGTGCGGATCGGCGTGTATGCCATGGGCGCGCTAACGGTAGCGAGCATCCTGGTGCAGATCGAGTACTTCACCATGGATCACCCGGTGGGGTTTGCGATCTATTGCGCGGTGTGGCTGGCTGCCGCAAGCATTGCCTGGCGTCGCTGGCAACAGTTTGCCGGCGCTCCCTATAACTGGCTCCAATTTGAAGACGTTGCCCCGGCTGCAATCGAATCGCTCGACCTCCACAACCCGCCGCCGTTCCCGCCCTCGGCGCCACTGCCGCCGCTCGAGCCCGGCGTTTCCATCCGCCCCCGTCCGATCCTCACGCTATCCTCCGCCGTAGCGCCGGCGCCGCGCGTTCCGGCGCGCGTGCGGATCGAGCAGCTGCTGGCAGACCTGCGGTCCGGCGCGCGCCTTTTCCGCCGCGCGCCAGGATTCAGCGCCGCCGCAATAGCGCTGATGGCCATCGGGATCGGCGGCAACACGGCGGTCTATTCCGTGATTCACGCCATTCTGAGCCGGCCGGCGCCAGGCGTCCGCGCCGGAAATCTGGTGAACATTGCGGCCAGCCTGCCGCAAGACCCGAGCGGCGACGTGATCGCGTTCCCGATTTTCACCGATTTCCTCGAACACGCCGCCGCCGTGCGATCCATGGCCGCTGCGTCCTTCGAGCGCTTCGCCATGACCACTCGCGACGGCACGTGCGAACTGCGCGGCGAAGCGATCACGCCTGGGTACTTCGATCTGTTAGGCGTGCCGATTGTGAAGGGGCGCGGCTTCACGCCGGAGGAGGCGAGCGGCAAGACCGGGCTTGCGGCGGTGATCGCTTATCACGTGTGGCAGAACCAGTTTCAATCCGCCCCCGACATTTCCGGCCGGCAAGTGCTGCTGAACGGAATCCCCGCGACCGTTGTAGGCGTATCCGCTCCCGGGTTCCGCGGCACGCATTTCGGGCCGAACTTCGAGATCGGCGTGCCGATAGTGGGCTACGCGAAACTGCATGGCGGCGCGGCGGCGCTCGCGCGGAGCGGAGTGGAAGTGCTCGGGCGGCTGGCGCCCGGCACGTCTATCGCCCAGGCGCAGGCCGAGTTCGATATTCTGTCGCGGCGGATCCAAGCGGCGTATCCCGGGCTTGGCCGGCAGCGCATCCTGGTGGAGCCCTACTCGGCGACGTCGTTCGGGCCATGGCAGAGCGCGCAGGCGCGGATGTTCATGGCGCTCCTGACGGGTGTCGCGCTGCTGACGCTGCTGGTGGTGTGCGCCAACGTCGCCAACCTGGTGTTGGGGCGATCGGCCGCACGCGCCCGGGAACTGGCAGTGCGGCAATCGCTAGGCGCGTCGCGGGCCCGCATCCTCTCCATGCTGCTGGCCGAAGGACTATTGCTTTCAGCGGCGGCGGCCGCCGCGGCGTGGGGATTCGCGTGGTGGGTGGCGCGGGCGATTCCGGCGCTGATTCCGCCACTTCCTTCAGGCGCGCACATCGAACCAGACCTCAGCCCCGACTGGCGCGTGGCCGTCTACGCGTTGGCGCTGGCGGTTTTCGGAGCCCTTGTCTTCACGCTGGCGCCCTGGCTGCGCACGTGGCGGCTGGAACTGCTGCCCTTCCTCAAGGCAGGCGAGCAGGGCGTGATTCAGGGTCGGTCGCAACTGACGAACGTGCTGGTGGTGGTGCAACTCTCGTTTTGCGTGCTGCTGCTCGGCGGCGCGGGGCTGGCGAGCCGTTCCATTTTCCTGATCCGCGCCGCCGACTTGGGCTTCCCGAAGGACCATCGGCTCATCCTTCGCCTCAATACGCTGGGCAGCGCGATCAACCGCGACGCCATGCTGGAAGGGCTGCGACGGCGCATCGGAGCGTTGACGAACGTGACGGCCGTCTCTTACGCGACGGCCGTTCCGCCCGATCCTTTCGGCCAGTTCGGCGCACGCTCCGGCGACACGCCGTTCCGCGGCATGGTGGCGGGGCCGGGTTATCTCGACGCTCTGGGAGTGCGGGTGGACGGGCGCGACTTCCGCGAATCCGACTCGGGGCGCGATACCGCCCTTCTCACCCGCGCGATCGCGGAAAGACTGTTCGGCGGCGCCGCTCTGGGCCGCACGCTGGAGATTTTCGGACGACCGTATGAAGTGATTGGCATAGTCCCGAACGGCGCTTACTCCGGTTTCGAACAGCAGGGCGGCGATCAATTTGTCTTTATCTCGCGCGCGCTGGCAGGTGGAGCGGGCATCGAGTATTTCAATATCCGGTACGCCGGACCGCTGGCTGCGGTGGCCGCGCCGGTTCGCGACATCGTGCGTGACCTTTCCGCCGGCGAGCGCATCGTGGGCACGCTCGACACGATGGACAGCTATCTCGAACAGTACACCGCGCCGGCGCTGGTCATCGCCAGCCTGCTGAGTCTTTTCTCGGCCGGTTCGCTGATCGTGGCAGGGATCGGGCTCTATGCAGTGATCGCATTTCACACCGCCCGGCGCACGCGCGAGTTCGGCGTCCGTATGGCGCTCGGCGCAACGCCGCGAGATGTTCTTCGAACCGTGTTCCGGGAAGGCTTACTCCTCACGGTGGCCGGTTCCACGGCGGGCGTGGCGTTGAGCGCTGCCGCGCTTCGCCTGCTGCGCGGGCTGCTTTTCGGCGTGAGCCCCGCCGACCCCATCGCCTGGGCCGGAGTGGCTCTGCTTTTGGCGGCGGTAGGGATGGCGGCGTGTTATGTTCCGGCGCGGCGCGCCGGGTGTATCCAGCCGGTGGAGGCGCTGCGGCAGGATTAACGTGTCTGGCTGACGGCACCCATACACTTAACCGTATCGTTATGCTGCGCCCAGTGTCCCCCAATCCAATTCTGTAATGCATGATCAAATGGCGCAAGTAATAAGTCTGAGTTATATACTGATACACTTCAATAACTTATGTAGCCGCAACAAGTTATTTCTTAAGATGCAGGAGCCCCCTAGGACCTTTATTCCACACGAACCCCTCGCCGACTAAGGCACAGTCCCTATTCTCTTACCTCGATCCCTGTTTATAATTGAGGCACTGGTTGATCAAGGCTGACTAAGTGCCCGGTTTCTTCACTAACCGCTCCGAAGGTCCAACGCCAGCGCCGGCACCCCGCTCTTCCGGCGAGCCGGATTGCGGCGTGCATTGCCGATTCCGTAGCTGCTTTCTGTCCCCCGTTCCGGTTTCTCCACATAGATGGCCTCGCTGCCCGGGCGCCGGGCAAAGGACGGCGGGAATTCGGAAGAGGGAAAGGAACGGCATCCGGGCGACGGCGCACGATGGGGTCATGCCGGTGATGAGCGGAGCAGAGTTGCCGGAACACTTCAAGGGCGCGTGGCCGGACTTGGGAGTTCAGCTTACCAGCGGCGAGATGGAACCATGCGCCGCGTTTCTGCCCAAGACTTGCGCGGTGCGACAGGTGGTGGATGCGGTCGAGGAACTGCTTCAGGGATAAGGCTCGCGGTGATACTTTTCGGGACAAACAACCGGCCGAGGTGTACGCACCCGAACCAAGGCATTGGGTGAGACTTGGTACGGTAGAGCCTATCAGGATTAGTGCTTCAGGGAAAGGGTGATCAGCGATGGAAGGCTCTCCCCGTCAAGAACGGGTTCACCCTTCGCCGATCCGAATTTTAAGCGTGGAGGGCAGTGCGCAGGTGCGCGAGGCGATCCACCAGGCGATGTCTGGCGCCGGGTTCGCCGTGGAGCACGCGCCCGGCGCGGCCGAAGCGCTGCGCCGGATCGAAGGCATGACTCCGGAAGTGGTCATCGTGAGCGTGCCGCTGCCGGACGCGGATGCGCCGGAGTTCTGTCATCTGATCCGCGGCAGCGCAGGCGGCGCGCACACCGCTATCCTGCTGATCGCGACGGAGGCCTTCGAGGCGCGTTCGCAAGCCGCCGCACTGGAAAGCGGGGCGGACGCCTGCGTATCCAGCACCGATCCGAACCTGCTGGTGGCAGCGGTGCGGGCGCTGCTGCGCTCCCATCCTGGCGGCCGCCAACTGGAAGCCGTGCTCGAGGCCACCACTGACAACGTCATCTTTTTGGACCCGGACTGGCGGTTCCACTACGTGAATCAGCGGGCACGCGATTCCGTCACAGGCGGGCGCGACCTGATCGGGCAGACCCTTTGGGAGGCCTTTCCGGATGCGGTGGGCAGTACCTTCGAAGAGCAGGCCCACGAGGCCGTGCGAACGGGTTCCGTCCGCCATCTGGAGGCCTATTATCCGCCGCTGGCGTCGTGGTTCGAAATTCACATTCATCCGTTGCACGGCGGCCTGGTGGTGACCTTCCGCAATATTTCAAACCGCAGGAAGATCGAAAGCGAGCGCGAAAACCTGATCCGGTCTTTGCGCGAGAGCGAGGAACGCTTCCGTGCCCTGGTGGACCAGGCTTCCGACGCGTTTTTCGTGCATGACGAGGAAGGGCACTTCGTAGACGTCAACCAGCGCGCCTGCCAGAGCCTCGGTTACACCCACTCCGAACTGCTGCGCATGTCGGTGTCCGATGTAGTGATGGATTTCGACCTGGCGCGCGCGCAGCGCACATGGCGCGGCATCCGTCCGGGCGAGGCGCAGACGGTGCTCGGCCGCGAGAGACGGAAGGACGGCAGCGTTTTCGAGGTGGAGGTGCGCCTGAGCGTGTGCCTTGTGGCCGGCGAACGGCTGTACCTCGGCCTGGTTCGCGATATATCCGAACGGCGCCGGATGGAGGACGAGCTTCGCCTCGCCCTGGCGGATGCGAGCAGTAGCCGCTCGCAGATGAAAGCGGTCTTCGAGGCCATGCAGGATGGCGTCATCGTGTTTGACATGGAGTCCAAGGTAGTCCTGGCGAATGACGCGCTTGCGCACATTGGCGGATTTGGCAGCGCAGCCGAGCTGCCGCGGG
This sequence comes from Bryobacteraceae bacterium, assembly GCA_035508655.1. GTDB lineage: Bacteria > Acidobacteriota > Terriglobia > Bryobacterales > Bryobacteraceae > DATGMB01. The sequence goes on along the minus strand of DATJMP010000180.1, from coordinate 7,057 downwards.
ACATGCGGGATTTCGGGCGGTTCGAGTTGTTTACGATGGACGGAATTCGGCTGCCAACGGAGTTGTGGCCGGGGTCGTGCGCGCTGCGGGGAGAATCGTTCGCGGATCGCGAGCTGCGGGTTCGCCGTACGGATACCAGCGGAGAGTGGATTGTCTCGTTCAGCGGCAAACCCATATACGACGCCGGCGGAAACCAGGTGCTGGCGGTGATGGTGGTGCGGGACATTACCGGCCGCAAACGCTCCGAGGCGCAGACGCTGGAGGAGCAGAAGCTGGAGAGCGTCGGTTTGCTGGCGGGAGGGATCGCACACGATTTCAACAACCTGCTGGGCAGCGTGGTGGGTTACGCCAGCCTGCTCGAAGAGGAGGTCGCGGAGGAGAGCCTGGACAAGGTCCATGCCATTCTGCAGTCCGGCCAGCGTGCCGCGGACCTCACCCGGCAGTTGCTGGCCTATGCCGGCAAGGGTAGCTTCGTGGTGCAATCGGTGGACCTGACCGGCGCCGTGCGCGAGGTTCTGGGAGTGCTCCGGGAGTCCATTCCCGGCCGCGTGCAAGTGGAGAAAAACCTGGAGTCCGGATTGCCGCCGGTGGAAGCCGACCCGGAACAAATCCAACAAATCGTGATGAACCTCACACTAAACGCCGCGGAAGCCATTCCGGAAAGCTCGACGGGCACTGTCACCCTGCGGACCCGCATGGAAGAGGTTCAGCGCGGCGGTGAACCTGTGGACGACCTTTCCCGCACGCCCATCACACCCGGACGGTATGTGTGTCTGGAAGTCCGCGACACCGGTATGGGTATGGACGAAGCCACCAGGAGCCGGATTTTCGACCCGTTTTTCACCACCAAGTTCACCGGCCGCGGACTCGGCCTGGCAGCGGTGGGCGGGATCGTGCGCGCACATCGCGGCGCCATTCAGATTGCGAGCACTCCCGGGCAAGGGACCAGTTTTCGCATTCTCTTTCCCGCCGCCCGTCCGAGCGAACGCAGACCGCCAAGGGCTGCCGGCGGCACAGTTCTGGTGGTGGATGACGAGCCGATGATCCGCGGGTTCGCTGAAGCGGCGCTGGAACGGGGCGGCTACCGGGTGCTGTCGGCGGCCGGCGGGCGCCAGGCGCTCGCTCTCGCGGACGCGTACGGCCGGGAGATCGACCTGGTGCTGCTCGACCTGATCATGCCCGATCTGGGTGGCGAAGAAGTGGCTGAGGCGCTGGCGCTGAGGCATCCGGACATTGCGATCGTGGTGATGAGCGGCTACGACGAAAGCAATGCAGCCACGATCCTGGCCGGCAAGCCGGTGGCCGGTTTCATTCAGAAGCCATTTTCCGCCGGGCGCATCCTGGAGCACATCGCGGCCGTGATGAACAACCACCGTCCCGGCCCGAAATGAAGGCGGCAGGGCCAGACCGCCGGAATGCCGGCTAGTGACGATGCACTCACGCTGGTTGCGAATTTCTGTCCCTTCAGTCACAATGGCATGGCGATTATTATCGCGGTGCAGGGCGCAGTCAACTAATCTTGAACTTTAAGCCCTCATCTTTTAAACCTCACCGGGGGACAGCAATGGCAGAACCCTTGCGGGTTTTGTATATCGCGGACGTGGGTGCGGACGCGGTTGCAGCGGAATTGCGGCAGGGTGGGTACGAACCTTCGTTCGAGCGTATCACCAGCGAGGAACGGCTGGCCGGCGCCCTGGCGGATGGGTACAGCCCCGGAGTGCAGGCGGCCTATGATATCGCCATCAGCGATTTCGCCGCTGGAAACACAGGCGCGATGCCGGCCTTGCGAATGATCCACGAGAAGGGCATTGACTTGCCTCTCATCGTGGTCTCCGGCAAATACAAGGATTCGGATGTCCTGGAGGTGCTGAAAGCAGGAGCGGCGGACCACCTGACCCGCCGCAACCTGATGCGCCTGAATGCGGCCGTGGAGCGCGAGATCCGGGCCGCCCGCATGCGCCGCGACCGCAACCGGCTGGAGGAACAGTTCCGGCAGGCGCAGAAGATGGAAGCGGTCGGCCGGCTGGCAGGCGGAGTAGCGCACGATTTCAACAATCTGCTTACCGTCATTACGGGCTACAGCGACATGCTGCTGGCCAGCCGCGACCTGAAAGACTCGCAGCGGACGGCACTGGAAGAGATCCGGCGGTCGGCGGAACGCGGCGGCGCCTTGACGCACCAGCTTCTGGCATTCAGCCGGCGGCAGCCGCTGGAACCGCGGATGGTGCACATTAATGAACTGCTGGTGCAAATTGGAAAGATGCTGCGGCGCCTGATCGGCGAGGACATCGAGCTGGTCACCATTCCAGCGGCGACGCAGGACGTGGTGGAGGCGGACCCGGGGAGGCTGGAGCAGGTGATCATGAACCTGGTGGTGAACGCGCGCGACGCCATGCCCAATGGCGGCAAGCTCACCATCGAAACCTCCGTTTCGCAGCTTTCGGAGAATTTCTCGGCGAAACAGCTCGGCGTGGCGGCGGGACCGTATGTGATGATTTCCATCACCGATACCGGCGTGGGGATGGACGAGAATACGCAAAGCCACCTCTTCGAGCCGTTCTTCACCACCAAAAACCCTGGACAGGGCACGGGGCTGGGCCTTGCCACCGCCTACGGAATCATCCGCCAAAGCGGCGGTGCCATCCGCGTGTTCAGTCAGTTGGGCAAGGGCACGACCGTGCGGATTTATCTCCCGCCGGCCCATCAGAAATCGGCCCTTCCCGCCGAGAGCACGGCGCAACAGGGACCGATTACCGGCGTGGAGACCATCCTTCTGGTCGAGGACGAAGCCCGCGTACGCAAGCTGATCGTGGACGTTCTCACCGCGCGGGGATACCGCGTGCTGGAGGCGACCCGCGGCGAAGAGGCGCTGCGGCTGGCGAAACTGCACGGCGGGAGTATCGAGCTGGCGCTGGTGGACGTGGTGATGCCGGAGATCAGCGGTCCGGACCTGGTGCGGAAGATTCGCCCGCTGCGTCCCAAACTGCGCGTGCTCTACATCTCCGGGTACACGGACGAAGCGATCGTGCACCACGGCATCCCGGAATCCGGCGCCGCGTTTTTGCAAAAGCCCTTCCTTCCCGACACCCTGGCGCGCAAGGTGCGGGAGGTGCTGGACAACCGGACGAGTTCGGCTTAGAAACGAGGGCTCGGCGCCACTCAGTTCCGGTCGGGCGGCGGCCCGGTGACCGTGGTTTCGCCCAGCGGGCCGCGGTCCAAGCCGTGCGCGTCGATCAGGTGCAGCGAAACGCGAGTGGTATCAGGAGGAGCCTGCACCGTCTTCTGTAGATTGACGATGGAATCGGGCGCGGCAGGCTGAAGGTTCATGCTGCCCAGGCGCGCGCCGTGGCCGTAGAAGCGGAGCTCGAGCTGCCCGGCGAAGAACACGCCGAACTCGCCGGAGACGGCGATTCCGTCGGCGGCCGTGGCCGCGGCCAGCGGCTTGCCAGCCACACCGGCGTATGTGGCGGTCGTAAAGTCACTCCCCATTCGTGTGGGGAACCACTGGGTATCCATGGCATAGGTTTCGCCGGGATCGAGGCGGACGACCGGGCTGTTGAGTTCCGCTTCCATGTAATGAATGGCGGGGCGGGCAGGGTCGGCGTCGGGCGCGGCCGGACCCCGGCGGCTGTTGCCGGTGGTGTAGAAGATGACCGTGGCGAGGCCGGGATAATCGGCGGCGCGCTGATAGCGGAAGCGCTCCACCATGGCGAATTGCGAGGCGCCGTCCACCACGGCGAGCCACTCGCCGGGACTGTCGATCCAGACTTCGCCGCCGGCTTGCGCGGCACGCACGCTAAACAGGCCCTCGCGGACGCCGTAACCGCGCGGCGAGGCGTTGCCGGTGCGCACGTGATAGCCGTCCAGATAGACGCTGCGGGGGTTGGCCGGAGTGATGCCCCAGATATCGGCATTGGGCTGGGCCGGATTTTGGGCGTCGGCAGTGTTGTACTGCGAGACCGATTGCTCGGACCAGCTTTGCGGATAACCGCTGACGTTCTTCATTACGGCATGAAAGGAGATAGCCGGCGAATCGGCGCCAATGGAGATGTCGCGGATGTACTGCTGGCCGATGGAGGGGTCAGCCGGGCCGGTTAGGCGGACGGCGCAGGTGGCATCCTGGCGAAGGATTTCGAGATGGAAAGGTCCGCTATCGAGCACGGCGCCTTCGGCACCCGCCCAGTGAGCTTCGTCCTCGTTGCCTTCCGGCATGGGCCAGATCTTGTCGCCGCCGTAATTGAACCAGCGGTGCTGCGCGGCGGAAGCTTCCGGGCCAAAGTTCTGGCCCTTGAGCTGAGAGTTGACGAACAGGAAGTCGTGGCCGGCGAAGGTCACCTGCATGAGGCGTCCGCCCAGCTGAGGTACGATTTCGAGCTTCACCCAGGGGTTGCTCATCTCGACGGCCTTCCAGCCGCTATATTCGCCATCGGCGATATGGCAACCGGCCGGCGCAGCACTCTGGGCGGAAAGCGCGAAGGTTAAGAAAAAAAGTGCGGAGAGGGGGCGCATGGTGGAAATCATAGCAGGACGAAGATCAGCCGGTCGCTAAAAGCTTGGTAGACTCCTTCAATGGACCGAATCTTCTGGCTGGCGTTGGGCGCCGCGCTATGGCTCGGGGGGTTGAGCGCACAGACCCCGGAGATGGGCAAAAGGCAGTACGAGGAGCGCTGCACGGGCTGCCACGGCGCCGATGGCAGCGGAGGCGGCCATGGCCCGGCGATTGTCGGGCTGGCGCAGCCGCGCGCCGCTACGGAAAGCGCCGTGCGGGATGTCATCCGGAAGGGTATTGCCGACCTCGGCATGCCGGCATTCCAGGTCTCGGGCGAGGAGGCGGCGGCGCTGGCCGCCTACGTGATGCATCTACGCGCGCCGGCCGTTGCCGGCAGCACCGGCCCCGCCCCCGGCGACGCCGCCGCCGGCGAGAGCTTCTTTAATGGGAAGGGCAATTGCGCAAGCTGCCACATGGTGCACGGGCGCGGCGGCATTCTGGGGCCTGACCTCTCGGCCATCGGCCGCGATCGCCGGCCGGAGCAGATCGAGCAGGCGCTCGTCAACCCTGGCGCGGCGCCGGAAGGCGGACGAGGGCGCGGGGGACGCGGCCGCGGCGTGGTGGCGTACCACGCCGTGACGGTGAACCTGCGGAATGGACGCACCATCCGCGGCATCGCCAAAAACGAAAGCTCGTTCGACCTGCAACTGCTGGGTACGGATGGCAAGCTGTACCTGCTCAACAAGGATCAAATCGCCGGCATTACGCGTGAGAAGACGCTGATGCCGAAAGTCACAGCCTCGCCGGAGGAGTTGCGCAATCTGGTGGCGTACCTGAGCCGCCTGGTGCCGGACACCAGCACCAAAGCCACGCTCGCGGCCGGCGCCATGGGCGCGGGAGTGCCCTATGCGGATGTGGCGCACCCAAAACCGGGTGAATGGCCCACATATCACGGCAACCAGAGCGGCAACCGCTTCAGCCCGCTCGACCAGATCAATACCAGCAACGTGCAGCACCTCGCTCCGGCGTGGATATTTCCGTTTCAGGGCGCGGCCCGCGCGCTCGAAAACACACCGGTGGTGGCGGACGGGATCATGTATGTGACGGCGGTGAATGAAGCCTATGCGCTCGATGCCCGCACCGGCCGGCCCATCTGGCATTACAGCCGCCCGCGCTCGCAGGGTCTCGCGGGCGATGCCGCCGGCGGCATCAACCGGGGCGTGGCTGTGCTCGGCGATCGCATCTTCATGGTGAGCGACAATGCCCACCTGTTCGCGCTCCATCGGCTTACCGGGCAATTGCTCTGGGACGTGGAGATGGCGGACTCCCACCAGAATTACGGGTCGACCAGCGCGCCGCTGGTGGTGAACGACCTGGTCCTCGCGGGTGTTTCCGGCGGTGACGAAGGGGTGCGCGGTTTTCTGGACGCCTACAAGGCCTCAACCGGCGAACACGTCTGGCGCTTCTGGACCATCCCCGCGCCGGGCGAGCCGGGCTCGGAAACGTGGGGAGGGCGCGCCTTGGAGCACGGGTGCGGCTCCACGTGGCTGACGGGCACATATGACCCTGAAGCGCGGCTGCTCTACTGGCCGACCGGCAATCCGTGTCCCGATTACAATGGCGACGAGCGCAAGGGCGACAACTTGTATACGGCCTCGGTGCTGGCGCTCGATCCGGAAACCGGCAAATTGAAATGGTATTACCAGTTCACGCCCCACGACCTGCACGATTGGGACGCCACCGAAACCCCGGTGCTGGTGGATGCGCAGTTCCACGGGCAGCCCCGCAAACTGCTGCTGCAGGGGAACCGCAACGGGTTCTTCTACGTGCTGGACCGGCTCACCGGCAAGGTGCTGCTGGCCGAGCCGTTCGTTCGCAAGCTGACGTGGGCCAGCGGCATCGGGCCGGATGGCCGGCCGAAACTGCTGCCAGGCAACGATCCGACGGAGGAAGGAACGCTGGTGTGCCCGGCGGTGGCGGGCGCCGCCAACTGGCCTTCCGACGCCTATAATCCGAAGACTGGCCTGTTCTATATGTTCGCGGAAGAATCATGCAACATTTACAGCAAGAACGGCTTGTGGTGGGAGGCAGGGAAGTCGTTCTACGGCGGCGGCACGCGGCGCGCTCCAGGGGAGAACGATGATGGCAAGATTCTGAAGGCCATCGACATTCAGACCGGGAAGGCGGCATGGGAAATTCCGGATATCGGCGGCGGAATCCTGGGCAGCGGCCTGATGGCGACTGCCGGCGGCCTGGTGGTCTATGGCGACGGCAGCGGCGCACTGGTGGCAGCGGATTCGGCCACCGGCAAGCTGCTCTGGCATTTTCAGACCAACCAGGGCTGGAAGGGTGGCCCGATGACCTATATGGTCGACGGCAAGCAATATATAGGCGTGGCCGCCGGAAATACGATCCTGGCCTTTGCGCTGCCGTAAAATCTTTTTGGGCCACAGATGCACCCGGATTCTCTTAGTTTTAATCTGCGTTCATCCGTGGCGATTTCATGAGTTCTTATAACGGGAGGATTTTGGGGATGAGAACTAAGTTCTTACTGATCGCCGCCGGCTA
>DATJMP010000179.1:0-30549 GCA_035508655.1 Bryobacteraceae bacterium | reverse complement strand
CGAAGGCGCAGTGGCCGCCGTCAGCCTGGCAGCCGCCGGGGCCGGCATCGCCGAGATCCTGCGCGAAGCGCGCAACGCTCTCGCCGGCAAACTGGCGCAGCCGGAATCGGAACTTGAGCCCGCCGAACCAGGCGAGGAGGTTGCGATTACCCTCCCCAATCGCCTCGGCCTGCACGCGCGCCCGGCGGCCGAACTGGTGCGGCTGGCGCGCGGCTACGCCGCGCAGGTAACGATCGAGAATCTCACCCGCCCCTCCGGCCTGGCCGATGCCGCCAGCATCAGCGCGGTGCTCAGCCTGGGCGCGCGGCAAGGCCATCGCCTGCGCCTGCGGGCGCACGGCTCCGCGGCTCGCGACGCTCTGGCCGGCCTGTCCCAATTCCTCGCTTCCGGGTGCGGCGAACGAGACGAGGCGCCAGGAGTCACGGCCGGTGCGGCGCCGGTTCCATATGTGGCCGGTGAGCTCAGCGGCATTCCGGCTTCGGCCGGCTTCGCCGCCGGACCCGTGGTGAATTTCCGACCCCTCCTCGCCGAGGTCCCGCCGCGCACCGTCGCCGACCCCGAAGCGGAGCGCCGGCGTCTTTCGGCTGCCGTGAGTGAGGCACAGAGGGAGTTGCACGCGCTCGACGAGTGGTCGCGCGCTCATGCTGCCGGGGAGTCCGGCATCTTCGCGGCCCAGGCGCTCTTCCTGGACGATCCATCGCTCATCGGCTCAGTCTCTGCAGTGATTCTCGAGGGCAGCGTGGCCGCCGAATACGCCTGGCAAACGGAAATACGCCCCGTTGCGGACCGCCTCGCTGCGCTGGACGACCCTTATTTGCGGGCCCGAGCCGCTGACGTAACCGACGTCTCCGCTCGCGTCCTGCGCAAACTCACCGGCGGGGGCACCGTGCCCGAGCTTCGCGAACCGTCGATCCTCGCCGCCCGCGACCTCACACCTTCCGAAGTGCAGACACTCGATCCGGCTTCCTGCCTGGGCATCTGTCTGGAGACGGGCAGCGCCGTCGCCCACAGCGTGATTCTAGCGCGCGCCATGGGGATTCCGGCGGTCGTCGGTCTGGGCCCGGAGATTTCCGCGCTCGCCGACGGGACTCAAGTCGCGCTCGATGGTGAACGCGGCAGGGTTTGGATTTCACCGGCCGCAGGCCTGGTGGAAGAAACCAAGCGCCGCCGGGTCGAATGGCTCGCAGCGCGGCGCGCGGCCAAAGCAGAGCGGCACAAACCGGCGGCCACGCGCGACGGCCGCCCGGTTCGTGTCTTCGCCAATATCAGCGGCGTAGGCGAAGCGGCGGAAGCCGTGGATTTCGGAGCCGAAGGGGTCGGCGTTCTGCGCACCGAGTTTCTCTTCATGGGCCGCAAAGAGCCGCCGGGCGAGGCCGAACAGCTCGCCGCTTACACCGCCATTGCCGCCGCGCTCGCCGGCCGGCCGCTCATCGTCCGCACGCTCGACATCGGCGGAGATAAGGCCCTGCCTTACATCGAAACCCCCGCAGAGACCAATCCGTTTCTCGGCTGGCGTGGCATCCGCGTGACGTTAAGCCGGCTCGACCTGTTCCGCACCCAGCTCCGCGCCATCCTACGCGCCGCCGCGGGCCGAGCCGTCGCCGTGCTCCTCCCGATGATCACGTCCGCCGGAGAGGTGCAGCAGACCCGGTCGATCCTCGCGGCACTCGAGGCCGAGCTCGAAGCCGAAAAGCTGCCGTTCGGCCGCGGCATCAAGGTCGGTGCAATGATCGAGGCGCCGGCTGCCGCCGCCGTCGGGGACCAACTCGCGCGCGAAGCGGATTTCATGAGCATCGGCACCAACGACCTCATCCAATACGTGATGGCCGCCGACCGCACCAACACGTGCGTCGCTCCGCTGGCCGATCCCTTTCAGCCCGCCGTCCTCCGCACCGTCCGGCAGGCGGCCGATGCCGCCCGTCACGCCGGAATCGACGTGGCCCTCTGCGGCGAATTGGCCGCCGATCCCCTGGCCACCCCACTGCTCCTCGGCCTGGGCCTGGAGGAATTCAGCGTCAGCGCAAAACTCATTCCGGACATCAAGCGCGAGATCGCCCGCTGGACGGTCTCCGAAGGCGAGGCCATCGCCCGCGAAGCCCTCAGCCTGGATTCCTGCCAGGCTGTGCGCCGAATGCTAGCCGCCCGCGTTCGTGGGTTAGCCTGAATCAACGAATTTCGATTTTATGCGCCTTCCCGTCATCGGGGAACTGGACGGAGATCGAACCCGCGGAGCGCTCGAACGTGCGCAGCGGCTGGCCGTCCAGAACCACTCCGGCGCCTGACGGCGCGGTGCGAACCGCAAGCGTGAGTCGGCGCGCACCCGGCTGATAGCTGCCTTCCGGCGCGCTTACATCGATGTCCGCGCCCTGCGCGGAAGCCCGGTAACTTACATGGGTCCGCCGGACCGCGCCCTGCCGGTATGCCTGACTGACACCATCATCCTCGTAGAGCGACGTTTCCGCCCGGCCGCTGGCGTCCGGAAACACCCGGAATGTGAGCGGGTCGACCGGCCGCTCGCCAACATAATTCATCTCCGGTCCCGTCGGTAGGATCGCCCCGCCGCGGACATAGAGCGGCACGGTTTCGAGCGGCGCGTCCGCGTGGATCATGTTTCCACCGGTCAGCCGTTTTCCGGTCCAATAGTCGTACCAGACGCCCGCGGGAAGATAGACCAGGCGCGATGTGGCCCCCTCTTTCAGAATCGGCGCCACCAACAGGTCCGCACCCACCATGAATTCGTCGTCAATTGCGAGGGTATTCGGATCGCTTTGATAGTTCAGCAGGAGCGGCCGGAACATGGGGACTCCGGTCCGATGCGCCTCTTCCAGGGCTGTATACAGAAATGGCAGCAGTTGGTAGCGTAGCTTCAAATATTTCCGGATGATGCCTTCATAATAGGTGCCGAAGCGCCACGGCTCATGGTCGTAGCTGTCCCGTTGGGCATGATTGCGGCAGAAGGGTGTCAGGAACGCGATCTGGTACCAGCGCGTGAGCAGTTCGGGCTCGGTGCGGCCGATGAAGCCGCCGGCGTCGGCGCCGACGAATGGCTCGCCCGAAAGGCCCAGCGAGGCGAACATCGGAATGCTCAGCGCCATGGCGTCCCAGGTGGAGGTGTTGTCGCCCGTCCACATGGTCGCGTAGCGCTGAATGCCCGCATAGCCGGCGCGTGTAATGATATACGGCCGCTCATTCGGCCGCAGCCGTAGCAGGCCGCCGTACGTGGCCCGCGCTTCATTCAGCGCGAAGACATTCCGGTTCTGGGCGTACGGCGTGTGGCCATCTTCATCGTAGGTAACCACGTCCATCTGCGTCTTGCCGGTCTGATCCAGGAAATCCGACGGCTCGTTCATATCGTTCCAGATGCCGGCGACGCCGTGATCCACATAAGCACGGTGAAGGTCGCCCCACCAGCGCGCCGCTGCATCGATGGTGTAGTCGGTGTACACCGATTTTCCCGGCCACACCTGACCGATCCACAAGCTGCCGTCCTTGCGTTTGAGAAAGTAGTTTTTCGCCGAGCCCTGGTTGAAGACGTAATAGCTCTCGTCTTGAGCCGCCAGTTCCGGATTCGCCGATGCATCCTTCGCTCCCGCCGCCGGCGGCTGGTACTTCACGCCTGGATCGACAATCGCCACCACCTTCACGCCCTGCTTGCGCAGCGCGCCGGTAAACGCCGATGGATCCGGGAAACCCTTCGGGTCCCACGTGAATACGCGGTACCCGTTCATGTAGTTGATATCGAGATGCAGCACATCGAGCGGCAGGTCTTCAGTGCGGTACCTCTGTACCACTTCTTCCGCCACCTTGTCCGGGTAGTAGGCCCAGCGGCTCTGCTGATTCCCCAGCGCCCACTTCGGCATCATCGGCATGTGGCCGGTTAGATCGGCATACCGTCCGAGAATCTTCCGCATGGACGGGCCCCAGAAGAAGTAGTAATTCATCTCCCCGCCGTCGGCCGCGAAGGAAATGGAATCCATGGCCGTACCGCCGAAATCGAAATACGTCCGGAAGCTGTTGTCGAAGAAGATGCCGTAAGCCTCGCCATTCTGCCAGCCCATGTAGAACGGCACGTCCTGGTAAATCGGATCGGTGCCTTCATGGTAGGCGGGCGTATCGGAGTTCCACATGCTGAACATGCCGCGGCGCTTGTCCAGCCGGGCGGCCTTTTCGCCCAACCCGTAAAAATGCTCTTCGAACCCCAGCGTCTTCCGCGCCGCCACCGCCCCGGTCTGCGGATCGTGGCCCATCGGGAAGCGGTCGATATTGATGGTTCGATGCGTCTTGGCGTCGCGGAACTCGATGAGCAGCGGCGAGCGATGGACGATCACTTCCACCTCGGCCGTAGTGAGCACCAAAGCACCAGCATTTTCCTGAACCTTCCACTGCGGCACGTCCCACGCGGTCTTCTCGATCGCCCAGGAGTGATCGCGGTCGGGCAGCCGCCCGCCGAAAGAAGCCCGGACGCGAACCAGATCCGGCGCCAGCACCTGGATTCTAACCTCGGACTGATCCTGGCAGGCAACGGTTATGCCGTCGCGCACGGAGGAATAAGATGCAACCGAGCCGATCGGAACAAGACTGTCCAGGTCGATCGCTCCGGCCATGTGGCAGAACGCCAGCAAAAAGGGGACTACCGCCAGCTTTCTCATATCAGAACCTGCGAAGCGCCATTGTAGGCCGAATCATCTCCCGGATGTTGGACAGTTCGGACTTTCAGCCCCATCGGTCTGAAATCCGAAATGCTCACCGTTATAATCGGCGTATGGACTCCGAAACTATACGGCCGCACGTAAGCCGCCGCGCCTGGGCTGGCGGCCTGATGGGCGGCGGACTGTGGGCGGCGGCAGGCCCGGCCATGGCAACCGAACCGCGTCCCGGCGATTTCTTCAACGTCCGCCAGTTCGGCGCCAAGGGCGACGGCAAAACGGACGACACCAAAGCCATCCAGAAGACCATCGACGCTGCCGCGGAAACCGGCGGCGCGGTCTTCCTGCCTCCCTCCGAGTACGCCTGCTCGGAACTGCACCTGCGAGCCAGGATAGGCCTCATCGGAGTTCCCGCCTGGGATTATCACGTCGGCGGCGGATCAGTCCTGAAACTGGCCGACGACAAAGCCGCCTCCCTGCTCAACATCACCGGAGCCAGCGGAGCGACCATCGACGGCCTGTCCCTCATCGGCAGCAAACTGGGAACGGAAATCCACGGCATCCTGCTGAATAAGCCCGACCCCGGCAAGCAGGAAGACGCGTTCCGCATCGAGCGCTGCCAGGTGAACGGCTTTACCGGGGACGGCATCCGCCTCATGCACGTCTGGTGTTTCTCCATTCGCCAATCGATGATTGCCTATTGCCACGGCGACGGCGTCCGCTGCGTCGGCTGGGACGGTTTCCTGATGGACAATTGGTTTTCCGGCAACGGCGGCGCCGGATTCGGCGGCCGCGATTGCGCCGCCATCACCCTCACCGGCAACCGCATCGAATGGAATGCCGACGCCGGCATCCTGGTGACCGCCGGTTCGCATTTCAACGTCACCGGCAACTATCTCGACCGCAGCGGCAAGGCCGGGATTCACCTGAGCTCGGTCCGCCCCTGCCGGCAGATGGCCATTACCGGCAACCTGATCAATCGCAGCGGCAAAGTCGCGGACCTGGATACCCCCGATTCCAGCCAGATCCGCATTGAGGGCGCCCAGGGCATTACGGTAATCGGCAACACCATGAATGTAGGCCGCGACGACGGCGGCCGGGGCAAATACAGCCCCTCCTACGGCATCGTTTACAAGGGCCTTGAAAACTGCGTAATCAAGGACAACGTCTTGCACGAGGGCTGCCTCCACGAATTGTTCGCCGACCAGGGCGGCCATGGAGCGGGCGTCATCGTGAAAGACAACCCCGGCAGCATCTTCAGGCTGGGATAACTACACGTATTGCGAGCGGCCGGTGGTGGTCTGAGCCGCCGGCGCATTGCCATCGCGTGAGCGTCGTAAACCGGCTTCCGCGGGAGTAAACCTCTGGTCCCTCCTTAGTCGGATTCTGATTTGTCCGCTGAATACCAAACTATGGGCTTTTTTCCCTTCCATCGGCACAGAAACACGCAATCGCTTACCGGGTGCCTACTTCAAGTCCTTCTTTGATCGCGGGATCGCGCGCGCCAAGGCTGACAATCCGAAGATCCCTAGGGAGGAGATCGAATTAGCACGTCATGACCTGACGGCCAAGATGGCGCCGCGTCTGCGCTGGACCTTTCTCCTCCAGGTGTTCCCATTCCAAATGCGCGGGGAAGAATACTGAAAAAACAGACATTTGGCAGCAACTCCAACCCACAACTTTAGGTTGGAATCTCCGTTAAGGCCTTGCGGGAAATCAGGTTAGACTATTTTCACGAAAAAGGAACCTTTGGTTCCGAAATTGCCCGGGCTAGGCCGCTCCCGGACTTTCGAGAAACACTTGTCTGCGCCGGGAGCAGTAATTTGGAGGGTAGAAGATGAGGAAGAGACTAACGGCGTGGGGCCCTACGCTAGTCACGCTGATGTTGGGAACGGCCCTTTGTGCAAGGGCCGATATCACGAATGGATCGGGAGTAGTTCCAGGTGGGACGGATCCGGTTCTAAGTGAAAGTGTCTGGACACAGTTTACTTTTGGCGGTGTGGGTTCAATCGATGACCAAGGGGCATTCACTTTCAGCGGAGCACAAGTGCTGGAGGTGACGGATGAATTCCTCGACGGAGACCAGTTCGCCGTTTTCGACAATGGAACACTGCTGGGAGACACCTCGGTTCCAACCAACGACGGTTCGACATGCGGCGAAAATCCAGACTCCTGCTTTGCCGATCCGCTGTGGAGCAGTGGCACATTTAGCCTGGGAGCAGGCAGCCATTCCATTACGATTGAGACGATCCTAAGCCCCTATGGATCCGGTGGTGCTGCATTGCGGATCGATCCGGCCCCCGTACCGGAGCCTAGCAGTTTTCTGCTGCTGGGAACGATCGCAGGGCTGATCGGCTGGAAAGTACGAGGCCGTCAAGCGAAGGTCTGATTTCTCCCTGTCAGTTATTTCCGTGTGAATGTGCCTGCTCGGGTGAAAACCCGAGCAGGCCTCTTTTTTGACATGCAGGCTCCAGGCCCGGATACAGATGCGCGCGTCGGCGCTGCGAGCCTACCCGAACTGAAATCCTAATAAATTATAAGTTTGAAATTTTGATCGAATTCTAATATAGGTATGGGTACGATTACCCGGTCGGAAGCTCAAGACCATATTTCGGCTCGGGCCAACTCCTGCGCAACTGTGGAAAGTAATTTGCAATATCCTGGCGATTGGGGTATCGGACTATGACAGACAGGTTGAGATACGGGGTAGTTTTTCTGTGCTCCTTTACCATACTCGCGGTCGGCTGCAGCCGGGACCCAGCGGTCAACGAAGCCAAGCACCTGGCGCGAGGAAAGAAGTATTTCGCCCAAAAGGATTACCAGCGCGCCATTCTGGAATTCCGCACCGCCAGCCAGTTCAAGGCACAAGACGCTGAGCCGTGGTATCAGCTCGGAATCAGTTATCTCGCCGCCAAACAAATCGCTCAGGCGGTTCCAGCTTTGCGAAAGGCGACCGAACTCAACCCGAATCATAAGGATGCCCAACTGCGGCTGGCCGAGCTCATGGTCCAAAGCCAGCAGCCCGAGGTGCTGGCGGACGCGGTCAAGCGTCTCGATCAGGTACTTGCCGTCGATCCCGGGGATCCGGATGTGCTCGACACCCTGGCGATCGCGGATCTCAGGCTCAGGAAGCCGGAGGACGCCTCCAAACTGCTCCAGCAGGCTTTGGAGAAGTTCCCCGCCCACTTGAGGTCGTCCGCTACTTTGGCCGCCATGCAGTTCCTGCAACACGATCCGCAATCCGCAGAGGGCACCCTGCAAAAGGCCGTCGCGCAGGCTCCGAAATCCGCCGATGCGGCCTTGGCGCTAGCCCACCTTTATGTAATGGAGAACAAGAAGCCGGAGGCAGAAGCTCAATTGCAGCGAGCTCTGCAGATTGACCCCGCCAATGCGCGAGCCCTGATGAGCCTGGGAGCGATGCAACTGGATGCCGGAGAGACCGCAGCCGCGGACCAGACTTATCGCAGACTGGCCGCATTGCCCAATGCCAACCTGTCCTATGTGCATGCCGCTTTTCTCTATCGCATCGGCAAAAAGGACGAGGCCACGGCGGAGCTGGAGAAACTGGCTCGGTCCCAATCCGGCGATCGTTCCGCGCGCCTGCGCCTGGCGGCTGCCTATGCGGGCACCGGCCGCCGTGCCGACGCCATGAAGTACCTGGCCGCCCTCCTGCAAAAGGACTCCAAGGACGCCGACGCCCTCCTTCTGCGGAGCCGGCTGTATCTGGATGCCGGCCAGGTGAAGGAGGCCGAACGGGACCTGCAATCCGTGCAGCACGTTCGCCCCGATTCCCCCGACATGCATTACGGGCTGTCCCGAGTCTATGGGCTGCAGGGTCTCGAAAGGAACAGGCGGGACCAACTCTCCGACACTCTGCGGATTGACAACGGCCTCCTCGGCGTGCGGATTGAGCTGGCGAAGTCATATATCGCTGCAGGGCAGGCTACGGGCGCCCTACAAGTTCTCGACGCCGCGCCGGCGATGCAAAAATCGTCGCTGCGGTGGCTTGGGGCCCGAAACTGGGCGCTGCTCGGTCTGAACCGGCTGGACGAGGCTGAAGTCATCGTGGCAGCGGGCCTCGCCCGGCAGAGGAATTCCGAACTGCTGTTGCAGCATGGCCTCATCCGGGCAATCAAAAAGGATTTTGCGGGAGCACGCGCGGATGCGGAGGAGATTCTCAAAACCAACAGCGCCAATATCAGCGCGCTAAGCCTGGCCATCCGCGCTGCGATAGGACAGAGACAACTCCCGGCGGCCCTTGCAATCCTGCGCGAAAGCGCTGCGAAGAATGACCGCTCTCCCTTGCTGCAGACCGCGGCGGGAGAGTGGCTCGAGCAGTTGGGCCAGCCCGGCGAAGCCCGCGTCGCCTTCGATCGGGCCAAATCCATAAACCCGCACTATGCACCTGCGGAGTTGGCTCTCGCTTCTCTGGATGCGAAACAAGGCAGCATCGATTCCGCGCGACGGACCCTCGCCGCGGTGATCTCCGCCGAGCCGCGCAACGAGGGCGCACATCTTCTCCTCGCCAGCATCGAGTATCAAAATAAGAATCTGGCCGGCGCGCTAGCGGAGTACCAGAAAGTCGTGGAGTTGAATCCGGACAACGTGGTGGCACTCAACGGAGCAGGATACCTGCTTGCCGCACAGGATGGTGACACCGCTCTGAAGTACGCGCAGCATGCTCTGGAGTTGGCTCCCGGTAACCCAAACGTAGAAGATACGCTCGGATGCATCTATTACCGCAAGGGTTTATATCAGAAAGCCGCGAATTTTCTCAGCCAGGCCTCGGCGGCGCAGCCCACGGCCGTGCATGAATTTCATTTGGCCATGTCGTACTCCAAGGTCGGCGACTTCGCACACGCGCAGGACGCCATGGCCAAAGCTCTGGCCAAGGATCCCAACGTGACGAAGACCGAAAGCGGCTGGTAAAACGGCAGCGGGGCCTGGAAACCGTCACCTGTTCGGAAGCAGATTCAGCAGGCGCACTAAGCGGCGCTGCTTCCCCCGCTTGAGGCGTCTCCGTTTTCCCAATCTGACAAACAAACTACTGGAACTTGTAGTACCCGAATCCCAGTATCTACTATATTCTCCTCAACAACCCGCCCTATAATCGCAACACTGGCTGTTCGCCCGCGGGCGATTGATTCCTTGTAGAGGGATCCCCCAAAACTCGATTAGGAGACCGTTCATGAAGAAGTGGATCGCCGTAGACTACGATGTGTCTCGGAAATTGACCGCCGAAATGAAGACCGAATGCGTGGAGATTCCGGCTGGTCTGAAACTGCAGATTGTCGTGGAGCTCGATGACACCAGCTACGCAAAGCTGGTGAAGGATGCTACCTGGGTTCAAAAGATCCAACAGAAGGCTAACGCCAAAGCTGTTCCAGCCATCGATTTTGTCAAAAAGACGGTCCGGGATATTGATGTCAAGGCCGGCAAATTTGACCCCAAGGTTGTGGCTACCTTCAGCGCCGATCTCAACAACGTGGTTAAAAAGCAGCTCGATGGCGCGGGAAAGGAGATGGCCGCCGAGGTCAATTTCCTGCTGAAGGAATATAGCAAGGGCCAGAAGGACCTGCTCAAGTTCCAGGCGAAAGCCGGAGTCGTGATCGCCATGAAGTCCGTGCAGATCGGCATGACCACCGCCGCTGCGGTCGCGAGCCACGGCGCGCTCGCGCCCCTGGCGATCGTCGGAATCGCGAAAAATTCGGTGGCGATCGCCAATGAGTGCGCCAAGCTGGCCCTCTCGGCCGACCAGGCCGCCGTGCTGATCGACAAAGAATTCGCCATCCTGAAGAAATTCATGATCGAAGATCTCGCCAAGGCCAAGGCCATGGGAAAGATCGCGCAGGGCGTAAAGGAGGCCGGCCTCAACATCATCGCGGGCGCTTTGGGAGTGCCCATTCCGAGCCTGGCTACCGCCGCCACCCACATCCAGGTACACAAGGCCGGCATCGCCAAGCTCGATGCGAAGTCCAAGGGCCTTTCCGAAGGCCTCTACAAAGCCATGGATGTGCAGGAAAACTGGAACAAGAAGTACCAGGCCGCCAAGAAGAGCATGCCGGCGGACAAGGTATCCAAGATCGACGCCCAGTTGAAAAAGGCCGAAACCGCATTGGATGCCATGATCGAAGCGACCATCGCCGTCAACGAAAGAGTCGCTAGCGCCCAGGACCGGCAGGTGCGCTATGAAAAGACACTGAGTGCGATGAAAGGCGGGCTTCCTTCGCTCGCTCTGCTCCAGAGCATTTCCTCACTGGGGGTCTCGTTAGGAACGGACCTGGGCGCTGCCACTCACAAGTTGCAGGAAGGATTGGCAATTCTTCAGGTGTCGGAAACCATTGTCAACGGAATCGCGTAGACTCGGAGCGGCCTGGTAGACGGCGCCGCTTCTCAGCTCACGCCGCGTGCGCTTCGTGCCGTCCCACCCTCACAGATCTGCTTTCAACAGACCGATGTTGTCGGGCGTGCGATAGATTTCGGAAACCGTGTCGCCGTCGAATTCAAGGAACACGTATCCATGGGGGCTGAAGCCCTCCGGGTCCTGCGGGATCCAGAAATTCGGGCCATCGAGCAACCGCGCCCCTGGCGCATGGGGCTGAGGCGGCAGGATCAGCCATTGATAGAGATCCCCGTGAGCGTCCGGAAGATCGTCCCGAAAAGCGGGAAATCCCCCATTGCCGATGCATCGTCCCTTGAGTCCCCAGAGCGGATGAGGGTCGTAGAGGACCAGGCGGTGTTCGTGTCCCCAGAACCAGGCGTGAATCCGTTGCTGCTTCAAGAGATCGGCCAACGCCACCTGTAGTTTTGGCCCTTGTTCATCGAGTTGCGAAAAGGGCTGGTGATGCGAAAACAGAATCAGCTTGCGGGTGCCGGCGGCAGCCACGATGTTGTTGAGCCACGCCACCTGCGCCTTGCTGATATCGAAATCCTCGTAGGCAGTATCCAGGCATGCCAGAACCCAGTTGGAATTCTGCATGGCGAAACAACTTGCCGGCTGCCCGAAGAAGTCCTGCAACGCCTGAAAGTATCCCTTTCCCCCGGAATACATTTCGTGGTTGCCGTTCAGGGAACGATTGATGGTTCCGACGGGGCGCTTCGGCCAGTCGCCGACCAGGCGGGCATGCACTTCCGTCTCCTCACCGGAGTAGTAGGTGTCCCCGACGTGAAGGACAACGTCGCAGCGCTCGAGGCCCGCAATCGTCTGGGAAATGGCGGGAGCACCGTACAAGCCGGTTCCCCAATCGCCGAATACCGCAATCCGCGCATCGTCCGGGATCGGTTCCGCTACCGGTGGCGGATCGATCCACGCCGCCTTGGGCGGTTTGAAGATCAGTTCAGGCGCCATTTGCAGCCAGCCGGCGATGTCGTCGTTGTCGAATTTCACAGACAGGACCGCCGGGGCGAAACTCTCACCGGACGGCGTCTTGATGGCCTGTGGCGCCGCCAGTGTCTCCACCTGGCCCGCGGCTGCGGCCCGCTGTGCCACCAGCGTTTGCACGCGGGAAGCCAGGTCGTTTTGCGGCGTATGCATGATGCCTTCGCCCTTTTCGCCCCTGGCCAGCACGGGCTTGGCGTTTTGCGCCAGAGCGCTCATGGCGTCATGCCAGGCGGCAATCATCTGCTGCTGCTCGTCCTTGTCTCCGCCGGAGACCTTCGCCGTAGCGGACTCCACGGCATCGTGCAGTTGGCCTGGGTCCTTCTGGAAGGCCTCCTGCAAAGTCGCATAATGAACCACAGCTTGCCCGATGTCGGGACGCGGTACCGCTGGCTGTCCGGCACTCATAGATCCTCCATTGTAGAGATTGCGTTAGCCTCTTGCTTCGGTTTCCGGAATGCCTCAGTGCCCCGCGGCTGCAGCAGCGGCTTGGCCTGCCCCCCCTACTGGTTGGGCGGGCGGAGCGACCGGTTGAGCAGGCGGGCCCACCGGTTGAGCCGGCGGAGCGGCCGGAGCGGGCGGCACGGCCCCCTGCGCCGTATCGCGGCTGGCCTGGATGCCTTTCGAAATGGCATACGTCCCGGTGCTCAGGCCGAGCAACGCCATGGCGCCCGTATTGACCTCGGGAAACGAGCGGTTTTCCATCAGCAGGTACAGGTATCCGCCGGCGATCGCGAAAGTGAACAACAGCAATTGAAAACGCGACATACTGGCCGCCCCGTCTTCCGCGGCGAGCAGCTTGCTCATGTCCCACCGCTTGTTGAATGCCATGTTATAGAGGATGAAAGCCTGCAGTAGAGCGAAGAAGATCGCTGCCGACCACTTCATGAGTTCCTGCGCGCTGAATGGTGTCATGGTTTCTCCAGATCAGGGTTTGCGGGCCTGGTAAGCGGCCCAGGCTTTGCTTATCAGGTAAAAGCTCTGGCTTCCGCCCATGCCGGCCACAGTTGCTGGATCCAGATCGGGCAGTTTGGCGGAACGCGGATCAAGCCGCGATAAGTAGATTGCGACACCGGTCAATGTCGTCAGCAGCAATTGGACGCGGGCCGGACTATAGACCAGTCTCCCGTCAGGCGCTCTCTCGTATAGCAATCCAGCCATGGAGATTCGCCCGTTCAAAATGTGGAAAAGGATGATGCCAGCCATTGCAGCCAGAAAACACTGGGTCGAAACACGAACGAGGTCGGCTGGCGCCAAGAATTCTCCTCCCCAAATAGCTGAATCCGATCGATTATAAAACAACCCCGTTCAATTGAACAGTCATTTTCGCCGGTCCGCATGCTGTACATTCGCGCACACGTACTTGACTTTTGCAGGTATAGAAAACATACAAAACCCGTATAGAATAGGCCATCATGCCGGAAACCGTCACTAACTGGTTTGGAAATATCACGTCTCATCCCGCCCGGGTTGTGGATGCCGCCTCCGTAGACGATATCATCGCCGTGCTGAAAGCGCCCGATCAGTATCCATCTCCCGTCCGGGCCATCGGCTCCTATCATTCCACTTCGCCCTGCGGCACCGCGGATGGCGGCACGATGATCCGCATGGGAGGAATGAACGCCATCCTCGGGGTTACCGGCGATACGGTGACGGTACAGGGCGGGGCATTGTACATCGACGTTGCCCAGGAACTGCAGAAGCAAGGGCTGCAGTTCTACGTCAATACCGAAATCGGCAGCCTCTCCGCCGGGAGCGCAGCCTGTTGCGGCACCAAGGACGCCTCGATGCCTGGCGAATTCGGGCAGGTAAACTCTTATATCACCAGCGTCAAAATGGTCCTGCCGTCCGGCGACCTGCTGGAAGTCACCGAGGACCAGGCCGATCTCATGCAGCTGGTGCGGTCGAGTTACGGGACTTTCGGCATCGTTTACGAAGTTTCCTACCGGATCCGGCCCGCCCTCCCCATGGCCGTGCACCACGAAACCTTCACCCTGGAAGACTTCACCGCCAAATTCGCCGAACTGAAGGCGCGCGGCGAATCCATGATGTTCTACATCTTTCCGTTCGACAACCTGATTACGGTCGAATTCCGCCATTACAATCCGGGCGCCTCGGGCTCGCCGAACCGCGTCGCCTGGCCCTTGCGAAACTATATGTGGGCCACCGCCGGCCCTCTGTTCTGCGCGCAGGTGGAAAGCGGCATCGCAGACAAGGACGTTCGCTACGGAGTAATCAACAGCTTCTGCGCGCTGTGGCGGTTCAAGCTGGAGAATCTGGTTTCGAGCGATTACACCATCGCGTCCGACCAGATTATCCGCTACCCGCCGGTGGCCGGAGACAGCCGTTACACCTTCAGTTTCTCGGCATTTCCCGAAGCCACTTATCCCGCCGTACTTGCCGACTACTTCACATTCTGCAAACAGTATTACGCCCAGCAGGGATACCGGACCAACATGTTGAATGTCGGTTATTGGATTGCACAAGATCGCGGTTCGCTGCTCTCTTACTCGTTTGACGGACCCATCATGACGATCGATCCGGTTTCCACGGGCAACCCCGGATGGTCCGATTTCCTGACCGCCTACAATGCTTTTTGCTCGGCGCACGGAGGGATTCCCCTGTTCAACCAAACCGACGGCATCACTCCCGCTCAGGTCCAGCAGGCACTGGGAAGCCGTCTTCAGACTTTTGCCGCAGCGCGCCGGACGTACGATCCCGCCGGCCGCCTTTTGAGCCCGTACTTCCGCGATATGCTAGGCGAGCCCCAGCCCGCCGGCGCCGCGCAGGCCGCCCGCTAATCCAAAGAGGAGGAATTATGCTCGCAACCGCTTGGGAAGAGCGCAAAAGCGCTTACGACTTCGTTGTGATCGGCTCCGGCTACGGTGGAGCAATCTCCGCCGCACGGTTGGCGACGGCCGACCTCAGCCCCAGGCCTTCCATTTGCATCCTCGAGCGCGGGTGCGAATGGCAGCCCGGAATGTACCCGGAAACGCTGGCCGGGGTCGTGGGGGCCGCCCGGAGCGACCTCAACCCGCTCGGCCTCTATGAGCTCCTGAATTATCCGGATATATCGGTCATCAAGGGCTCGGGCCTGGGCGGGACTTCGCTGATCAACGCGAATGTGGCGATCGTCCCCGACCGGGAAGTGTTCGAACAGTTTCACTGGCCCGCGGCCATCACCTACGACTCGTTGCAGCCTTACTACCAGCGGGCGCGCCAGGCGCTGGCGGCGAATCCCCATCCGCGGGCGCTCGAACTGGCCAAGGTCCAGGCGCTTGACCGCCGCGCGCAGCAAATCGGTACACACGTCCAGCCTTTGGATATCGTCGTCAATTTCTCGGTGGATGGGCCCAACGCTTTCGGTGTGAATCAAAAGCCTTGCATCGACTGCGGCAACTGCGTGAGCGGCTGCAACGTGGGCGCGAAGAACACGTTGTACATGAACTACCTGCCGCTGGCCGCCAAGGCGGGCGCGACCATCTTCACCCAAACCAAAGTCGAGTGGCTGGAGAAACTCTCGAGCGGCGGATGGCGCATTCACGGCAAGTACGTAAAAGATGATCAGAACAGCAGCTCCTTCACGCTCGATGCGGGCGAGATCATCCTCTCTGCCGGGTCGCTGAACTCTACGGAAATCCTGTTGCGCTCGGAAATGCACGGCCTGAGCGTGTCACCGGCTCTCGGTACCCGCTTCAGCGGGAACGGCGACTTCTTCGGCCTCGCGTATAACGGCGACATGCGGACCAACGTCCTGGGATACCCATGGCAAGGAAAGCCCGGTCCGGGCGATTCGCCGGAGCCGGGGCCGAATATTGTTGGTGTGGTGCGCTATACCGCGGGGCTGCCCGAAGCTCAGCGCATCGCGGTAGAAGATTTTTCGTTCCCTTGCGCGTATGCGGAAGCCAGCAAGGCCGTTTTCGGTTTGATTCGCGGCCAGGATACGGTTACGGGCAACGAACAGGCGCAAAGCGACCGGCTGGCGCGGGACCTCAATCCGGCCGACCCGCTGCACGATCCCGATGGCGCCCTCAACCATTCCATGCTCTACCTAGTGATGGGTCAGGACAACGCGCGCGGCACCATCCTCTTCGAAGCCCCGTGGACCGAGCCGGATGGACGCATCCGCGTCTCCTGGGATCAGGCCGGCCAGCAGCAGATCTTCACCCGCATGAATGCCGAACTTCGCCGGCACGCGCGCGCCCTCAACGGCAGCTTCATCTCCAACCCTACGTGGGCGACCTTCAAACTGAAGCACCTGATTACGGCCCATCCGCTCGGCGGCTGTCCCATGGGCGACGATTACCTGGAAGGCGCGGTGGATCCGTTCGGCCGCGTATTCGCAGGCGACGGCAGCGTGCACGACGGTCTTTACGTTACCGATGGTTCCATCGTAGCCAGCGCCCTCGGAGTCAATCCGTTAATTACCATTTCCGCGCTTACCGAGCGCTTTGTCGAACGGAAAGTTCAGCAGCTTCAGGGCAACGCCTACCCGGAACCGGCCGCGCCCGTCAGCATGGCCACCATAGACGCCCTCGACGTCGTAACCTACAACGAAGGCCAGTTGGAGGCGCTCTTCCGCCGCTGTCCGACTATGGGGCTTGATGCCCTCGTGAATCAGGGCGGGAGTCCGGTCATCGATACGGTTACGGAAACCATTCGCAACGATCAGTACTGGAAGGGCTTCTTTCCGAGCGGGAACGTGCTCAACGCGATGTCCTCCGCCATCTTCACCGGTTTCCGCAAGGAGTTTCACCTGCAGGATGGCAAATTCGTCGGAGTGACCAGCGATACCGACGGGCGCATCCATGCACGCAACAGTCTGGAGACAGTCCAGGTGGGCCACGGCGGCGCACTCGAAGCCGGGACCTACATTCTGCTGCGCTATCTCGATCCGCCGTGGCAGGGTTTCTACGATCTGTTGAAGGTCATCAATGACGACCTCATCATCGGCCGTGTCTACCTGGGCAGCTATCCGAATGGTTCGCGGCTGCTCACGTTTCCCATGTCGCGCCGCTATTCGTTCGCAAGCATGACAGTGGACGATCACGCGGCGCTCTTCGCCGCCGGCGCCGCGCCGGATGCGGCGGAGCTGAACGGCGTCTGGCGCATGGACACGATCTCGAATGCTAACGAAGCCGGCGGCATCGCTTATTTGCAATTCCAAAATCTCCCCGACGGCCGCTTCGTGGCTCAATATGAGCTCCTGGGGCTGATGGAGGGGCTGGTTATGCCGTCTTTCCTGAAGGATCATTTCCAGCTCAATGACTTCACCACCTTCCAGGACGAGATCCGTACCGTCACGTCCGATATTCTCGTTGGAAAGTACATGACCGCGCTGCCGCCCGTAGTCAGCGAGCTGGTCAGCAATTCATCGCTGGGGCTGTTCCACACCGAAGCGGGCGGCCAATTTGGTTTCTATTACATCCTTACGCGCGCTACAAAGGCGAATCTGCCGGTCAACTCGCTGCTCCGCCCGTTCCTGGACGCGCAACTGCCCGACGGCATCGGCATGACATTTGACGAAGAAATGGTCGGCTGGTATTTTCCCGGCGCCACCACTCCCGCTCCCGGCCGCGACGGCGACCTCACCATTGCCACTCTCATTCCCGCGTCCGGCGCGCCCGCCGGCGCCGTCACCTGCCAGTTCGATGTTCACATGACGGTGGACGACATCAACGAATTCGTGGATGGCTATGAGCATGAAGCGGAGATGTCAGGCACGATTTCCTTCGGCCAGTTCGCAGGCGAGACTCCGGCGCAGTTTCCTATCGACGGCTCCCGCAGCAGTTTCAACTATCTCCGGGTGAATCCGCAGACCGGCGAGGCGGAAATGCGCTACCACATCGAGTTCAGCGATCCCGCCGGCGTGCGCTATTGCCTGGAGGGCGTGAAGTACATGCAGAAGGACCCGGATGTCGCGGCAGTCCGGGATCTGCTCGGCGACTACACGACTTTGTATTGCCACATCTATCAATTTCTGCCCGATGGGTCTCAGCAGCAGATCGGTCTCGGATACCTGAAGTTCCGGACCTTTGAGGACCTCGCGGCGGTATCCAACCTCGCCGGGTTTCTCAGCTCCTTCCAGATCACCGGTACGGCCGACCCTGTTCTGCAGATGCAGGCGCGGCTGCGCTTTATCGCATTCACCGCCCAATTCGTCCAGCGCGAATACGCGCCTCTGGATTTGCCGACCGCAGGCGCCAGCACGGCAGGGGTTAGCTGACCGCGCGAACATAATCTGGAACGGAAACTGGCCGGCGTGCTATCGTATTTGCCGAGCCTGCCATGTTACGCTTCTGCTGTCTCATTCTGCTGCTCGCCGTGGGGTTGCGCACTGACGTTGCGCGCGGACAAACACCGCCTGCCGCGAATCGCAGCGAAGCGTGCCAGGATGCCTCGACCACCGCCGCCATGCGCTCCTGTGAAAATACGCGATATGAAGCCGCGGATCGGCGATTGAACGAGGTCTATTCGCGACTGATGGGATCTCTCGGAAAGAGCCGGCAGGAGAAGTTGCAGGCAGCGCAGCGCGCCTGGCTGCAGTTCCGTGATGCCAATGCGGCGTTTCTGAGTTCTTCCGCCGAAGGCGGCACCTTGGAACCACTCATCCGGATTACCGCTTTGGCCGACATCACGGAGGCGCGAATAACTGAATTGATGAAGGTAGAGGTGCGATGAGCATATGGCTGACTTTGATTTATTCCTGCCGATGGTGCTGCGTTTCGAAGGCGGCTTTGTCAACGATCCGGATGATCCGGGCGGCGCCACCAACAAGGGGATTACGCTGAAGACATTCACGGGCTGCGCGGAGAAACTATTAGGAATAGAACCAACTCTCGCGAACCTGCAAAGTCTCTCGGATGCCCAGGCGGGAGCCATCTACAGGAGCCTGTACTGGAATTTGGTGCATGGCGATGAGATCGCCTCGCAGAGCCTGGCCGCGATCGTCTGCGACTTTTACGTGAACTCGGGAAGCCACGCCACCAGGCTCTTGCAAAGCACTCTCAATACGCTGGGAGCAAACCTCGTAGTGGACGGCGCAATTGGCCCTTCCTCTCTCCAGGCGCTCGCGGCGGCGAACCAGGATGAAGTCTACCAGCGTTATAAGCAGGGCCGCATTGCCTATTACCAGGGCTTGGTACAGCAGGAGCCGTCTCTCGGTAAGTTCCTGAACGGCTGGCTGAACCGCGTCAACTCGTTCCCGGATGCGTAGCCATCAGGAGCCTTGCGTAGAGCCGGCCTCCAGGCCGGCCATGCCGGCTGTCGTGCCGGCATACCCGACTAACCGGAACACCGGTTCAGCATGACTTCTAGAGAGCGGTAACGATAGGATCGGGACGCCGCCCTAAAGAGTCTTCAGATATTCCAGCAGGTCCTCTTTCTGCGGATCGGTGAGTGTGGTGCCATAGACGTGCCCGCGGTTGGAATTGCCGGGCACGGACGTGTCCAGGCGAAAACCCACGGCGCTGGCTTCGGGCCCGTCCGAGATGAATCCGACGTTCATCGGATCCAGCACGTCATAACCGCGGTAGAAGACTTTGGGGCGCTGATCCTCTGGCATCAGCAGCGCGCGCAGATTGGGCACCGAGCCATTGTGCAGGTACGGACCGCGCAGCCACAGGCCGTCCAGAGGCACGCGCGAATAGCCGTTCGTCTTGCGATAGGCCGTGAACACAAACGGCGGCGTAGTGAAGGTATGGAAGCGGTCTACCAGGCCCTGAGAGAACGAATCGAGGCGGTGGCGATCCGTGCCGATCTGCGCGATATCCTCCACCTGACCCACGCCCTGGCTGCCGAACGCGTGGCAACTGGCACAGGTGGACTGGTAGACGGCAGCGCCGCGCGCAGCCTTCTGTTTGTCGATCGGGAACGGAAAGGGCGGCGCCTGTAAACCCAGCAGGTAGTCGGTAACGCGGCCGAAACTGGCCGGCAGTACGGATGAGGGTGTGGCGCCGACCGCCATGGCCGCGGCATAGTTTCGCTCGGTGATCTGGTTGTTGTTGCCATCCCAATGCAGCCACATGTTCTCACGCGGCTTCTGGTTCCACACCTGCGGCAGGTCGGTTGTGCCGATCGTATGATCGTCCGGAATGTGGAAGACCACGATTTTGGTGGGATTGAACGTGTCGGTGCGCCCCCGGCCCTGCGGCGGCCGGCTTTCCTGCCAGGCATAGGCAGCCTTCTGCTCGAGCAGAGCGACCTTGGTGGCCGGAATGATGAGATAGCGGTAGAACAGCCCCTCGATCGGCGAAAACTGGTGAACTTTGCCGATGGCCGCCATTAGGGTGGCCGAGTTGAACCGGGAGTCGGAGGCCGCGCTGTACAGGAAGCGCTGGAAGGCCTGAAGATCAAGCGTATGCGCCGGGCCGCCGGGCACCACTATGGGCTTGGCCCCGGCTGCGGTGCGGTATATGGCAGTGTGGCACAGCGAGCAGTTGGCCTCCAGGCACTCGTAGCCGAACGTGCGCTTGGCGAACCCCACAGGCCAGTCTGCGCCGTCCTCGACAATCAGCCCCAACGAGGCATATCCGCCCGGGCCCGGGAGCTTGTCGGCAAAAACATCCGGGAGAACCTTGAAAATCCAGAACGGAATTCGGCTTGACGGGCCCAGCCCGATGGACGCGTACTTATAATGCTGCACGATGTCGGGGTAAACCAGGTCGGGCTGTTGCCGCAGCAGGTTATCGTAGAACGCCCAGCCGGCTGCCGCCAACAACACCACCACGGCCGCCGTCGCCACGCGCACCGCGGTGCGGCGGTAGGCCGATTGGAGGCCGGCGCCGATGGCGGCGAACAGACTTCCCAGCACGGCCGGCAGTTTCGCTTCGGCTGGCAGTGCCACCTGCAGCAGGACAGCCAGCACGACGCAGAAAGCTCCATCCATGGCGAGATAGGAAGCGAAGGATCCCTGTCCGGAAGCCAGGCACCACGCCCACAGAACCGCCGCTGAAAATCGCGAGACCACCAGCATCCACGAATAAGCGGGAAAGCGCAGCGGATCCACCGCCGCTGGAATATAGAGGATCGAGAGCGCCAGTACCATCACGCCGTGGGCGCGGTTCCATACTGTCGAAGCTCCGGGCGACAAGCCCACGCCGACGTTGACGAAGTCGGGCGCCAGCAGTTGCATCGCGATAAACAAGAGGTTGAAGGCGATGCCCAGCCAGGCAATCCGGCTGAACCACCGCGCTGCGGAGTTGGGTGCGGTCTCCCGGCGAAGTTGCGGTGTCACTTGAGGCCTCCTCTATTGCGCTACGGCTGCCGCGCCGAAGCTTTCCATGAACATGGGGCTGTCTTCAGGGTCGCTGTCCTGGTAATAGCCAACCCGGGCCGCCGGCCCGTCGAGATCCATGATCGCGTACCCGTGCGAGTAGAACGCGGTTCCCTTGGTCAACGTCACGTTCTGCATCGGCACCTCAAAGCGCGGCTTGGGCGGGATCTCCGTGATGCCGACCGGATAGGCGCCATGGCCGAGACAGCGCGCCAGCACGCCCTGCCACGGACGGTAGATCACCTGGTTGTGCTCGTGTCCCCAGAACCAGACGTCCACATGCGGCAGCATAGATCCCACCTGCTGCTGCAGCCGGACGTTCACGCTCTGGCCCCCGATATCCTCGTTGGCCGTGAAAAGCTGGTGGTGGCTGAGCAGCACGGTTCGCCGGCCGGCCGCGCTGGAGATCTTGTCCTGAAGCCACGCCACCTCGGTATCCTCCAGGTAGGTGGGTTTGGCGTCGAGCGCGTCGTCGTCGTGCAGGCCCGTGTCGAGTGCCACGAACTGCCAATTCAGGTTCCGCAGGCAGAAGTAGCTGGCCGGCTGGTTCAAACGGCCCAGTAACTCGTAATAGGGTGCGCCGCCCGAATACATATCATGGTTGCCCGCCAGCGTGAACGTGCGAACCTTGCTGAGGTCGAAGATGCTGGTCCAGATATCCCAGAAGTAGTTCTGCATTTCGAACTCGGTGCCGGCATAGTAAATATCGCCGAGGTGAATCACAATATCGGGATTCTTGCGGGCGATGGTTTCAAGCAGTGCCCGGGCGTCAGTCTGCCCCGTGCCCCAATCGCCCAGGATAGCGATGCGCGCCTTCGACGGTATCTCCCAATCGATGATGAAATCGCTCGGGTCTTGCCAGACCTTGTAAGGGATCTGGTCTTTCTTGAGTTGGAACGCCACGTATGCCGCGGCTGCCTCGGCGTAGCGGTCGTCACAAGTGGTGAAGGGGCCGAGGCAGGCGCGCCATTTCTGCTCCGCCTCTTTATCGCCTGCCACTTGCGCCTTGGCAATCTCCCACCAGATGGACGAGCAATACTTGGCCCAGCTGGCGGCGTCCTTGGGAGTTGCGGTCTGGGCCACCTGCGCCGGCGAAATACCGTTCTTGAGGTTCTCGGCCAGCGTGTCGGTGGCGCCGATCATGGGGTGGCCGGCGTTGCGTACGGCGGCCGCCGCCAGCCCTTCCGCTTTCGCCGCGGTCTGCTCCACGGCGGATTGCCAGAGAGAAAAATCGGGGTGGTGAATCTGCGTCAGAATCGCCATGAAATCTCCAAAAAATATTTTGGCTCAGGCGCCTGCCGCCGCCCGCCGGGGCTGCGCCTGGTCCAGCGCGTTCAAGACGATCGGGTAGACGTCGCGAACCGCGTTCTTCCCAAAGATGCAGTCGATGTGTCCGTAGCCCGGAATCACGTGCCGATCGTAGAAATCCGTTCCGTTGGTGCGGCGCAGCAGGTCGTAAGTCATCTGGGTGCTCTCCGGCAGGAAGCATTCGTTTTCGGCGCCGTGAATGAACGTGATGGGCAGAGCCAGCCGGTTCAGGTGTGGCAGGTAAACATCCCTGCCCTGGCAATCCAGCAGTTGGCCGCGGTTCGTGAGCAGCGCCAGATGCTGGAAGGCCTTCATATTCGCTACCCCGAACGTTTCGTACAGGGTCTCGTGCGTCGCTTCGTTGAGCTGCTGGTGCTGGTAAAGCGGCGCGTACATAAACGTGATTCGATGGCAGGTGAGATTGCGGCACCGTTGGCTGGCCTCGATCGGATAGAGCCGCAGGGCGCCGTCGTAGACCTTCTCGATCAGATCTTCCTGCGTGGAGGCAAAAGCAGTGAGGTCCTTGATGCCGAGCGCGTCGAGGAAGGAGGGCACGTGCAACCCGGTCTTGATGTGCGTCGCCGTCGGCGCCACAATGTGAGTGGCAATCTGCGAGCACACAACCGACCGGACACCCTCCAGCCCGGCCAGCATCGCCATAAAGAACGTCGTGGAACCCCAGCAGTGCACCACCATCTGCACGTCGGCCGCGCCGGTAATTTCCCGGACCTTGTCCACGGCCGCCGGATAATCCAATAGCGCCACGTCGTCTCCGGAGGCCTGCGTCGCCGCGTCGCCGGGCAGCGCAATGGAGTTGCGGTAATCCAACAGCCAAACGTCGTAACCGTGGGCGTACAGGAATTCGAGCAGATTCGTGTCGACGGTATCGAGGGAGAATATCAGGCTCGACACGCCCAATCCGTGCGACAGGATCACCGGACCTTTGCCTCCGCCCTGGTAGCGGGTCAGGAGCAGCGGCACGCCGTCCCGGGCCGGGAAAGAATAGACCACCGGAGCGCCCACGCGCAGCGGACGCCTGCGGCGTGGCGGCGCATTCGGTTCGAAGGCCGTCGGGCGCGCAAAAATCCCGCCGTAGGTTTCAAACAGCGTACCGGCAAAAAACTCTCCGAACCGTGCCATCGCCTGGACGCGCTCGGTGGTGCTGGAAGCGTTCGTCACCTGGAACGTGGTCATCTGTTTGGCGAAATCCGCGGGCTCAATGTGTAGAATGCCCCTGCCGGCAACCGTACCTGAGGCATTATTCTCAGACAGCGTGATGTACAGCGTGCTGGTGTCGGGCCAGATGGCGGTTAGCGGACCCTGGTGAACCACCTTGAATCCGTCGAAAAACCAGCGCTTTCCTTCCTCTGAAACCAGCGTCATGCGATAGCGCATGTTGCGGGTCTCCACGTCGTCGGGATTGACCACAAAAAGCTGGAAGACACCGCCTTCCACCGTTAGCGGTTGCGCGGAAAGCCCGGGTGCCACGACCGTGCCGGCCATGGCCGCCTCGTGTCCCGGCTCCGTGAGCATTCGGTTGAGATCGTCGCCGCGAATCGTGAGCGTGAACTGCAGCGGGTTGTGAGCGCCTTCGCCTTGCGTGGAACCGGCGGCAAAGTCGGACGCGCCCGCCGCCCAGAAGCCTTTCATGGTTTCGGTGAACTCGACGCCTATGGCAGCGGCGGCGGCCGCCTGCCGTGGGCGCGACCCCAGCGTGTAGTCGATGTTCCAGCCGTGGTCCCGGGCGATCAGGGCGCACGTACGCTCGGCCACCGCGGCGATGGTCAGCGAGGGATTTACGCCAAGCGACCGCGGCAGCACCGCCCCATCGTCCACGTAAAGATTGGCGTAAACTTCGCTGCCGGCGGAGCCTGCAAACACCTGCCCTTTGTGATTCACCACGCCGCTGGCGGCATCCTCTGCCATCACGCACCCACCCAGCGGATGCACGCTGACCAGCGACTTCTTTTGCAGCGAATGCCACGTAGGGTTGGGCGCGTAGGCACCGCCGAGCGGCTCGGTTGCCGTTTTCAAATTGGCATTGGCCTTCTCGAAGATCGGCCCGCTGCCCACGCCCGGCCAGGAAATGCGCAGGCGGTCGTTTTCCAGGTACATCCGCCCTTGGCCGTCGTCGTGGGTCATGATGAGGTAAGTCTGCGTGTTGTGGATCGCGCCCACATAAGGGCCGCCGGCCAAACTCTCCAACTCGCGCTTCTTCATCGAGATGACCTCATAGAGGTTGGCGGGCTTATTACCGCCCAGCGCGTCCGCGCCGGCCAACCCCCCGGCCAGCAAATCGGCGATCGAGCCGGGTATGGATCCCTCTTCGATCACCATGCCCTGGTCGAGCTGCGGCTGCTCGCGCAGGTCGATCACGCTGGTGATGCACGGGCCCACCTTCTCACGCCCTTCTGGATGATGAGCGCCGAAGCCGATGCCATTGACGGCGTGGTCGGTGTTGTAGCCAAAGCCCAGCACATCGCCGTTGCCGGTGAATCGCTGCCCCAACACGGGCGAGAGCGCCAGGCCGTGCTGGGCCGAGCGCAGGAGAATTTCCGTGGATCCCAACGCGCCGGCCCCGAGAATTACGATGTCCGCCTTCACAAACAAATCGGGAGCGGCGAATTTTTCCCGTCCCACGCCCAGCGGTTGGAAATGCACCAGCCAGCCGTCGCCCGTGCGCTCCAGGTAGCGCACGGAAACCTCCACGAAAATCTCCGCCCCGAAATTCACCGCGTCCGGCAGATAGTTCATGAGGGTCGTGTTCTTGGCGTGGAAGTTGCAACCGGAGACGCAATCGCCGCAGCCAATGCACGCCTGCTGCGGCACGCCGAAGGGGTTGAGGCCATCCTGAGGGGACTGAAACGTGACGTAAACCGGTGTGCGATACCACTTCGCGTTCATGAATTCGGCCGAAGTGTGGAGTGCCTCCAATTTCCGCAGCGGACCGAAGTCCTGTGGCACGGGCTCGGGAGACAACACCTCTTCGGCGTGCCGGTAGCTCTCTTCCAGCAGGGCGGAATCCTGGCGGAAGGCCTCGGGCCAGGCTGGATCTTCAAAGACGCGCGGCTCCGCGCGCAGACCCACGTTGGCGTTGATCAGCGAGGTCCCGCCCAAGCCGCAGCCCAGTACTACATTAATGTCCGGGTTTACACGGAAATCATACAGGCCCGTGGCACAGCCGACGTGCGCTTCCGGAGCGTCGGTCTGCAGCTCACGGGCAGCCTCTTCCAGCGTGTTCGGGTATTCCCCCGGTTGCAACTCCTTGCCCCGCTCCAACACGCACACGCTTTGACCGGCACGGGCCATGCGGGACGCAGCAATTCCGCCTCCGTAACCCGAGCCGATAACGACAATCGCGTAGTGATCTCGAATCTGTTCGATGGGCAAGGCAAGACGAGGCATGTTTCCCCTTCCGGTGGGGCCATCTTAATGGAATTCGATCAGCGGAGTCAACGAAAATCCGAGATCGACTTATTTCGAGTTACTCACCGCGCCGGCAAAGGCCGCCGGCGTTCTGCACGAACCACCTCGGCTTTTCCGATTGACTTCGTTATAATCTGTCCACCGATGAGTGCAGAATTCAGCGAGGTACTACAAGGCGTGCTCGAACGCGCCTCGGGCCCCTCAGATTCTTTCTCCTGCAAGTTGGATTTCCAACTGCCGGATTTGGGAGGCTTGAGCGCTGCCGGCAGCCTGCCGGTCCCGATTGTCGCAGGGTCTGTCGATTGGGCTTATCTGGGCATGCCCGCCAAAATCACGGCGGGCGCCATCGATTTGTTTCGTCCCGGCAATCCCGTCACAACCGGCTACACCTTCGATTTCACCGCCGGTAACGCGAGCTACACATTTCAAGGTTCGAAGAGCTTCGGCGGACCCGTCGCGGCGACCGACTTGAGCACCGTCCACGCCTCAATCGCAAACGCTAACGGAGTGGTCGCTTCGGGCACGCTCACCTGCCGGCTCGACCAGTTGCTTCGCCAATACGAGGGTATCCTCGCCGATGGCCGGCATGCCATCGCGGACCTTTCCGCCGCGCGCCAAAAGCTGCAAACTTTCCTCAATACGAAGCTGGTCGCCATCTATCCGCACCTGCCGCCGATGCTCGCATCCGGCCGCACCATGCCGGATGGCATGTCGAAAGTCCTCGCACTGCTGGCCGGGGTCCTGTTGCCCACGCCATTGCCGGCGAACGGACCCTCGATCGACGATGTGGTTAGCGGAATTGAGGGATTTCTCTCCGTCGCATCCGGCAAACAGGTGCAGACGATTCGAACGCTCCTGCAAGTCATCAGTCTTTTCATCCCCATTCTCGACCTCGCGGAGAATGACATCCGCAAGTTGGTCGCCTCCGTGCTGGCCGACGAGAGCGATTCGCCCATCCGAACCGCGCTCAGCGGTATCCATCAGATCGTCGCGTTTGCGTACTACGCCAACAACAAGGCGGATCAGCTTCTCGGCTACGCGCGTCCCGTGCATCTTCCCGAATACAAGACCAATCTGCCGGTCACCGCTCAAATCCCCGACCGCGTGTTCGACGTGGTGATCGCCGGCACCGGACCGGCCGGAGCGCTGCTGGCCGATCGTCTCTCCGCGGCGGGGAAGAGCGTGCTCCTGCTCGAAGCCGGGAATTACATAGCCGAGCAGACGATCACCGCCGATGAGCTCAATTCGATCGCGCGCCTGTACAAAATGTCCGGTCTGCAGAGCTCGATTGCACCGTCTTCCATCACGGTGCTGCAGGGCGCCTGTGTCGGCGGCGGCGGCGTCGTTAACAACGGCATCTTCTTCCCGCTGCCGGTATCTGCGCTCGAAACCTGGCGCGAAGCGGGCTTTCCCTTCGACGCGGATACGATGGCGAACGCCTATGCCGCAGTGGCGCGCGACCTGAATATAGGCGATGTCCAGCTCAGAGCGCGGCGGCTGAATCCCGCGGCGCAGTTCCTGCCGGATTTGGGTCCGCTCGCGGCTCCGCCGATGGGGCCGGTCCCGCCTGGATTCTACCGGATGATGGTGAACCTCGAGACGCTGCCGCCCGAGGGCGAATCGAGCGGCTGCCGCAGCACCGGTTTGTGCAATCTGGGCTGCGGCTCGGAGCGCAAGGTAAACAGTTTCCAATACTATCTGAAGAACGCCCTCACCACGGGCCGCGACGTGACCCTGGTGCCGCAGGCCACCGTCAAGAACGCCGTAATGGGGACCGGCGCCGCGCGGAACACCGTAACCGCCCTGAGTGTCCAGATGGCGGATGGCAGCACCGCACAGGCGCACGGCAAGTCGTTCCTGTTGTGCTGCGGGCCGGTGGCAAGCTCGGGCATTCTGTTGCGCTCCGGCGATCTGCTATCGGCTGCCGGCGGCCAATTGCCGGTGGGACAGCGCTTCTGTGCCAATGTGGCCTCGCCGGTATTCGCCACCGCTCCCTACGCCGTCAACCAACAGACGTACGTGCAGATGTGCCAGGTCTTCGTCCCCGCCCCGGGCGACGACGGGTTTCTCCTCGAAACCTGGTTCAGCCCGCCCGGAGCCCTCGCCCTTGCCATGCCGGGATTTCTCGATGTGCACGAACAGCGCATGAACCAGTTCCAGCGAATCGTGAGCTCTTCACCGCTGATCGGCACGCAGCCCATCGGCAGGATCACCCTTGATTGCGACGACACGGTGATCGATCTACCCCTCGCCCCAGTGGACCTCGACCGCCTGCGTCGCGGCATGATCCGCCTGGTAACGGCGCTCATCGGCGGAAATGCGTCGCCCGTGATCGTGCGGCTGGGGAATGGACGCACCGTCGCCACTATGGACGACGTCAAAGCGTTGGACGCCGAAATGGCGGCTCTCACACCGCAGGCTCTGTATCTGCTGCCGCTTTCCACCGCGCATCCCCAGGGCGGCAACGCCCTCAGCAGCGACCCCGCGATCGGCGTCGTCGGACCCGATTTTCGCGTGCGCGGTATCGCAAATTTGCGCGTGTGCGACGGCAGCGTCTTTCCGGCGGTGGCCGGAGTCAACCCGCAGTGGACAATTTATGCGCTTGCGCACCTCTGCGCAGCAAATTTTGATTAAGACGCTGCCACCACCCCCGGTTTAGTACTTTGAGTGATATAGTCTTTAGAACCTTCGCCAGCTTATGGCACCTGCACCTGCGCGTAACGCTTCCACTTCTCCTCCCGCTGCCCCTGTCAACGCTCCACCACCCACTCAGGTACAACGGCTTCGCCTGTATGGCCCCTCCGTCATCACTCTGGCCGTACTGCTGCCCTTCTTCGCCTACTATCTCCACGAGATGAAATCGGCCCAGGGCTACCTGAATGACCGTGCGTTCCGTATTCTGGATGTGAGTTCCCACCAGTTCGGCTCGGAGATCGCCGGCATCGCCGCCACCATCGGTGCGGCGGAGCTTCTGCCCGGCCAGCTCTCCCTACGCCAACGGGATCAGGTCCTCTCTCCAGCCGCCCGATGGCTGGCTGAAAAGGGCGCCGGCTTCCCTGAAATCGCCCAGGCAGAAGTGCAGAGCTACCTCGATACCTACGCCTTGGATGGCATCGCTTCGGCCAGAGTCAGACCCGCGGCACCCAAAATCCCACCCCCGGCAGGCGGCACAAATCTGGACGTTCCTGAAGCCTCCCCGTTGATGTCCATCTGCTGCCGCGACGGCAACTCATCGCTCCGCATTCGCTTCCTCGAAGAGAATACCGTCAACGCGGCCGGAAAAGACCTCCAGATCCGCATGGATATCAGGCTCGATCCCAACCGGATGCTCGAGCACACGCTGGGCGGCGAAAAAGGCGGCATGTTTGAAACCATGTTCGTCGCCACCCGCAACGGGGAAGTGGTCGCCGAGACCAGCAGTTCCCGCCTCGCCGTCAGGGATCTGGATGCCATCCTCGCCAACCACCGCCTGCGAAGCGTGGTCGAGGGCAGTCAAAACTCTCCGAAAGATGAGGCCACCGCCGACGCTACCGATCAAAGCAGGCTTCCGCGGGAGGTCTGGGGCGCAGATCAGCGATTCGACGTTCAGGTGTCGGGAACCAGCTACGTCCTCTTCGTCTCTCCGGCTCCGTTCGTGCTCAACGGCGAAAGCGGCGGCGAAACGCCGATCGCCTTCTACGGCCTGACCCAGAAGGACACGATCGACGCGCAGGCCCGGCGCATTCCATCCCTCAGCTTGCCGGTCATTTGCATCACTCTGGTCGTCGGCATGGCGTTTCTCTGGCCGGCGTTGAAGCTTTACACCATGAGCGCCCGCGACCGCTTGACGAAGTTCTCCGTGGCCGCCATGCTGGCCATCACGCTTCTGGCGGCGGCTTTGTTTGGCGCGGTTTATCTTTCGTACGGGTTCTTCCTCGACACCTCGGATCGCACCGACACCGAGATGCGCCAGCTGTCCGAGCGCCTTCGCCTCAATTTCGCGCGCGAAATCAGCGACGCGATTCACGCTTCTGAGGATGTTCTGGTAAGGCTGGGTGGCCCCGGCCTCTCTGCGGCAACACAGGGTGACCGCGTTGCCGGTTGTTTGAACACGACCGGTCCGCCGGAGGCGGCATGCCGCCCTGCCAAGGGCTCTGCGCAAGACCAGTGGCCTGAAGACCAGTATCACCTGCTTTCGCAAAGTGGCCCGTCATTAATCCAGGCGTACCCATTTCTCGCCCACGCCATGCTGCTGGGCGACAAGCCGAAGGGAGAGGCGGCATCTGTACGGGAAGCTTCGGATCAACCCTCGGATCTGCGACAGATCGTCAAGTTCTCCGCTACTCGTATTCCGACGCCCCTGATTTCGCTGCCCCCGGCGAGATTTGACTTTCTCGCCCGCTTGCTCCAGGGGCACTACGCCATTCAGCAATATGCCGGCCGGAAGTCCACTGCGGAGAGCCCGACGCAGCTTGTCATCGAAAGTTATATCTCACCCAACACAGGCGAGTTCCTGCCCACAATCGTCTTCAATCCCG